>NZ_JCAALU010000018.1:0-160355 GCF_059609455.1 Paenibacillus liaoningensis | reverse complement strand
CCGAAACTTAATCTCCCTCATCTTCGTTCACTCTCCCTAATGTAATGGTTCCACGAACTGACGTTCTATCAAAGGGTATGATGGGCCGCCAGCTCGTGGGTACGGCTGTATGGGTGGTACTATTCAGCGAGTATCTCCCAGATTGTTTTCTGTCCGGTGGGATGCTTGTCCAGACGCGGGCGAGACTCGCAATTCCAGCTTCCGCCCTGCGTTTGGTAGAGTGACCTCCAACCCGAAGCTCTCAGGCTTGTGCCCGGTTCCTGTGCCAGTGTATAGGTGACAAGCCTTCGGTATCCCATAGCCCTCGCTGCCTGCCACGCAGCTGCGTACAGCTTGCTCGGGGCGTTCCGTGTTCCGTCAGTGCAGCAACGAGTGACTTCTAGTGTCCTGCCGTTATCCAAATGGCGCGCTACTGGACGCCCCACCATGACCACGCCGACAACTTTTTGCTCGTCAGCCACCGCGATGCTAAATTTGTGACCCTGTGGTGCTGGGTGATGCCGATGATACTGCTCCACATAAGCGCAGGCGTCTGCATACGTTATTGGCTGCGTTTCTAGCACTTCCGTTCCCTCCTCCCTTTTGTATGGGTGGTTATATGGGGTGATGCCTAGAGCCTAATCCCTTGATCTCGAAACCACTCTTCAATTTCGTCGTACTCATCTTCCGAGATTCCCCAGCTTTCCATGAGCTCTACTAGCGAGTCTCTACGCGCCTGCTTCATGACCATCTGCATGAACGTTTTCAATTTATCCGGCATTGTCGTTCCCTCGTCACCTTCCAGCCATACACCTGGCAAATTGTTTCTTTTCATGTCGTTCCCTCCCATGTATTCAGACCTCATCAACATCTGTAATTCCGTCAATTTCTTCCCCGCATGACGGACAAACATGGATGCAACAATCTCTGTATTCAGGATCAGATATACTACCGATGTCGCTTCCTGTAAAAACATTCCTTGTCGCTTTATCCCAATCTCGATTCCAATTCTTAACTCCGCATTTCGGGCATTTTGCTTTGAGTTTCATTTTGTAGCCCTCCCATGTATTTCTGTATTCAACCTGCATGAATGTCCGCATGACCATCGTTGTTGCCGTCCAGATCAGAGCATCCGCTGCACAGCTTTATTTCTCGCCTTGGATCTGATTGATACGCGGAACCAAACATCCTGCGATACCTGTTGCCCGCCCAAATGAACCGACCACATCCATCACATTCGTGTGTCTTTCTGGCTGTGTGAACCTCATTCCTAATAACAACGCTCACTTGAATCCGCCCTCCTAGTACCCGTTAGCCTGACGGTCAGCGGCAATAGACTTGTAAGACTCGAAATTCGTCTGTACTCGCTCTTTAGCCTTAGCTACAGCTCTTTTGTATCGCTCATCCCTGTAAACTGACTTGCCAAGCAATACGTCGCTCACAACCCAATCCTCTCCATCATGACGGATGAAAAAGTCATATTCTTCAATGGTGAACACCTTCTCCCCAATTACCGACTCGCGGGTTATCACACCTTTATTAAGAGTGGTTATCTCGAACTTTTCCGGATTCCGCAGCTTACGAATTGGCGCTGGCGGCTTCTCCCTACGCTGTCTAGGCTTCCGCTCGCGCTTAGGCAGCTGCTCAACGTATTCGCTCAATGCTTCCATGTCAATTCCGCTTAAGCTCTCAAATTCCGTCTGGCACTTCTCGAAGAATTCTTTGTGCGCCTCAGAAAGCTTGCGTTTTCCTATCTCTTGCTCGTACCACCAAGGACGGAACACCGTAATGTATGAGCGGTCAATATACTCGCCGTATGCATCCCTCGCAATGCGGAGATGCAATCTGTGCAGGTCCTTTCCCTGCTCTAACCGTGCTGCAACGATCTTAAATACCTTTTTAAGCTGACGTTTCTTCATTGTTCACCATCCCAATTCCAGAGCCCTTGCTGCCCCTTGGCTGGGATCGGCTCTGCAAACCGCTGAACGTCTGCAAGATGCCATGCAAAACGGTCGTCATCGTACCAGCCAAATGCGAATTCATTTGATGCTTGTCCGATCCAGTCAGTCGGCACACCGCCAACCATTAACACTGCATCGCCTGTATGGTCCATGTGGATTGCTTTTGAATCGGATAAATTGACTATCGCGACTACCGAACCTGCGGGGAGATTATCCGCAGTGTATCCATGTTTGGCGAGCGTTGACTTGATCGGCTCACTCTCGCAAGCCTTCCTGTCTATCTTCTTGCCTGCGTGGATAGCTATCGGTCCACGGTGCTTCGTAGCCCAACTGCGCGTTTCAAAGCGTTTTTCGTCAAGCGCAATGAGTGTTGCATACGGCTCTATGATCGTAATAGCTTTCATGTTTGTTCCCTCCTGTATTGGATGCCCCGAAGGCGCTTAATACTTTCCATCCGATTCAATTTCCCGCATCGTTCTTTCCAGATCCGAAACGTGGATTATTTCTCCTTCACAAACCAAGTGAGGTATAGAATCGACAAGCTCTTTCCACATTCTTTCGTAGTTCAATCTGTCCGCCTCCTTTCCCCTCTAACCCTCACGAACAGAAACTTCTATATATTGCTGCGCATCTTCATACGCCAATTCTGTAATGCGATCCCTGCGTTCCTCGTCGCTCAATCCTTCAAGCTCTTTTGCATCTACTTCGAAATCTATTTCCCTCTTTGCTCCGGGAAAACCGATAGAAAGAGTGTAAGTTATTAAAGTCTCCATTTATTTTCTCCTTTCCCCTCTATAGGGGGTTACTCCGCTTTAACATGTCTGCTTCAATTTCCTCTGTATCCTTTAACGCAAATGCTGTCCAATCATCAATTTCGCCTTTTATAGCCCACACAGCGTCAAAATCAAACCCGTGCAGCAACGGCTCATACTCGGCTGTCAAATCGGTATCAAACTCGCATTTGCCGCATGCTACCCAGCTTTCGTTGTTCGTGAACTCGTAATCGGTCGTTTCGATGTACAGTTCATATTGACCACAGCATGGACAACGTTCTGCCTTGCGCGTCAGTTGCCCATAATAATCAAACACCCTAAGCCTGCGAACTGCTATATCCACCGATATACCGCAATCGTCAGCGTATTGCTGCGCTCGCGCTTGAAACGCCTCTATGACCTTCCTGCGCTTTGACTCTCCCATATAGGGTTGTCCTCCTCTCTGTATGGAGCTAAAATAGCGTCATTTGAACGGCAGCTCGCGGCTCATACTGCACCCATTGCTCGCCGTATTCTCGCATCCACTCATCTATGCTTTTCCTGCGATTCCATGCGTCACGCGGTATCCAGCTGGTGTTGTCGCCCTGTACAGCCTGACTGTAAGGCGCAAACCATTCATGGCGCATCATGCCGAGCAAATGCACCTTGGCGCGCATAGGCTTAAGCAGCAGGCTGTCCAAATATCTCCTTCGCTGGTCATCAGGCATTCGCACTGTGCCTCCGACAAAAACCGTTTCCTCCGATTGCAGCATTCCTTCGTCACCGCCCGGCTGCAGGATCGGTATGGGGCGATATCCCCGGCGCCTCATATCTCGTAAATACCACTCCGTCGCCTCTGGGTTACCGATCTCGTCGTACTGCATGTATTGGTGCCGCGACTTGACGTTACGATCAATGTAGGCGCGGTAGCCTTGGTAAGATATGCAGTCATCCGTAAACGTGCCGGGGTCCCATATGACCGACCTGTTACGCATGTACGGCTCGATCCATGACGGATACTTGCGTAGCAGCGTGGCGCTCAGCAGCCAATACGGCACACTTTCAGCCGCTGCAGCTAGATGCTTGCGATTGACGCCAGCGACGTATATGGTCCGTATCATCTGCCCACCTCAATTCTCGGTATACAATTCTTCCAGGGCGGCGTGCAGATCGTTCTCGCTGCAACCAAATTCCTTCGCCAGCTCCCGCGCTAATTCGGGGTTCTTATCCACGTCCGCTGCTAAATGGTTAAAAGCATATGTCGCCAGCTTCTGGTGTACGCTGCCCTCTGGGTAAACAACTGCTATTTTGCTTGGGTATCCCTTTTCGGGGTCAACAACCTTGCAATTCAGGCAAAGTTCGTTAAGCGTGTATATCCGATTGCAGTTGGCGCAAAGTGTTCTGTCCATTTCGCACTCTCCTCTTTGGGTATGGAGCTATAGGGGTTATCCCTACAAAAAAATATGATCATTCGGCCTCCGCTGCCGCTAGGTAATTCAGTCGCTTTGGAGGCCTTCGTCCAATTAGTTAATTTGCATCCAATAGATTATCAATGCGATATTTTTCAAACCACTGCCTAACCTCACGCTTACTGTGCGCCTCTGTATGGCACGGACGGCACACGCATACGCCGTTGTCTACCGTGCCCAATCCGCCCTGAGATTTATAGATGATGTGATGAGGCACAGACTCAATATAATGGCTGCCACAGCGCACACAACGTGCCTTGTCGCGCTCTACGATCGTATTGATAGTCTTGGTGCTGAATTTACCTCTAGCGGCTCGTTTGGGCTTATTACGAGCGTGTGACGGCTTGAATACTGCGCGTATAGGTTGGTTGGATAGATTCATAGTGTCCTCCTAAACTGCTAAATCGCTGTAATGGGTGATTCCTCGCAGCTTCTTTGTGCGGGCGCAGTAACTGCATTTATCGCACCGTGTAGGCGGTTCGAACCCACGCTTTACCGCCATAATTCTCGGCATCTTATCAGCAACCTCATTTAATTCAACAAGTAACCGTTCATCATCAAAGCCGATAACCGCTTTATCCGGTGTATTCTCTTTTGATATCGCAACGATCAGAGGTTCCAACCAATCAGCACGGCCGCAAGAAATCCGCTCTATTTCTGCATATACCGCCATTTGACGGATGTACTTAAAAAATTCTATGAATGATTCATACATGCCGTATTCCTTGTTCCAGTATTTTTCGCGAATTCCCTTGACCGTTTTTAAATCAACGATCCTGCCACGCTGCCTGTTCAGAACATCTACCTTTGCCTTCCACTTGGCGCCAAACATATCAGCCGTCAGAATTACTTCTTTTTCACCCTGCAGCACGAATTGTATAAATTCATCGTCGCGGATGGTTTGGATCATGGCATTCGCATTATCGTATTTGGCATAAAGCTCGCCTTTAGAGGTGAATAGTTCTGGCGTGGTCCGCTTAAACTCGTCCAGCGTCCCCTCGACATATGCGTGAACGTATGAACCCAGTAGGAAATGTTCGTTGGAAGGGGCTATATAAGTCCCTGACAGCTTCGCCATCGCTCTAGCTTCACACTCTTCGAAATCCTTGAACTGGCTATTACTCATATAAATCCGGTTAGCTTCAATCGAGTGGTAGTTCTGACTGGTTAGGATCATGGTCAGGAGCACCCTTTCCTTCTGTCTGCTTCAAATATTCCTCGAAATCATCAACCGTTTTGGATACGGATTCTTTTGGCGCAGCAATACCTTTAATGTCAAAGTAATCTTCTCGCTTAGCCATGCCGTCTCTTATCGATAAACCTATTTTTTTGAGACTAACAAGGTCGTGTTCAGTAAACGCGCTTATCTTATAACCGAAATATGTTTCTACCATCTCAGTCGAAACCTTGAACTCTTTGTCAAATGCAGCCAAAACAGCGTTTAATCTATCCATCAATGGTTCGTTATTCTTGCCCATAAGAGTCTTGCTACACTGCTGTATTGCCTTGTCTACGATATCTCCAGGTATAACGCCAAGGATGCAAGCGCGGCGACGGCGAGCGCCCATATTCGCCACAAGCTCATAAATATCACGAGGATCGGTTAATTTTTGCACACCGCGCTTTGTGTGACGTTCATGCTTAACGGTGAAAATCTTTGTCTCACGGACATTTGTTTCTAAATCCCAGCAGTAAGCCATAGCTACCGATTCCCCAGACTTCTGCTCCAATTCAACAACGCCTGAGTCGATGTTCCCCCAATTCTGAGCAATTACCTCGACTAATCGAATTGATGGACCGGTTACTTTCTCGGAACCACGCGGGTATTGATAAACCGCATTCTCCGCCAGCAGTTTCCGATCACAAGCCGTCATGATGCGCTGATAGGATTGAGATAAGTCACGCGGAAACTGCTTAGCCATGAACACCATTGCCTTAACTTCCTGCATTTGACGGCCTACCATTGACTCCGTTGCAACGCTTCTATCTTGATGCGCTACCTTTGGCAGATAATCGCTGTCACTATTTTCATGATCAAACATTGAACAATCTCTCCTTTTGGTCTATAATGACCGTATTATCTTTCACCTTTACTTGACTGGCGCTGCTACAACAGCGCCTTTTCTTTTGGCGTTTTTCAGCAATACGATGGCTATCCTTCGCCCTGACCTATGACCTTTGAATCGTTTAGCCAAGGCGAGATAGTCCATTTGTAACCTCCTGCATGCAAGTATCCATCTCCTCCACGATCGTTTTGTAAAGCTCGTCGTGATTCCACTCAGGGTGATGCTCGAGAAACCTTGGAAACATCCGCTCATCCGAATTGCCCGATTCCACTTCGTTGTACGTCCATGATCGAACCACCATTTTCAACGCCGACAGGATATCTTCGCGTTCTGCCTGCACTCGTTCGTAAAACGGGAGTTCTTCGGTCATGCAATATCCCTCCCCAGCACGCTCTCATGGCTCCATACAGGCCCACGCTGCGTTTCTTGCTCTTTCGCTTCACGTTCATGCTCGGCCCAGATTAAACTTGTGATGTGCATGCGTAGGATATTCTCGTAATTAATATCGAAAGAGGTCATCCCATCAACGATTTTGCATGCTTCCTCCAGCCTCATCTTCACTGTGAACAAGTAAATGGAATATTGTTCATCGGCGAATGGAGAACGAATAGATTTGGGCTTGTCTTTCCTCAGCCAATCAGGATGATTTACAGAGTCCGAAAGCTGCTCCGCGTCCCAACCCAAGTAGTAAAGCTCCTGTACGATCTCCATTACTTGCGGCTTTAAATGCTCCCAAACGTTCATGCGTTTACCCCCTTGATCTTTTTACCTAATAGATTAAGAGTAGTCTTGCAACCTTCACCCGCACCGTTCCAATAATCCGCATTAACTTCCGCGCCGTCGAAAAAAGTATCTGCCTTCTTTTCCGTCGCATACTTATAGTATTGATGTACACTTTCTTCCGGCGTTTTCTCTATCTCATATCCGATGTATAGAGCCTTAACGATAGTATCAAGGTCAAGGTTTTCAAGCACATCGGCCTGCTCCTTTGTCAACCTCACTTTTTCACTCACTTTTTGAACCCCCCATATATAGATGCAAAATCACTGTTGCGCTTCTGCTGCTCGCTTAGCCAAAGCTCATTATCACGTGGGTTACGCACCCGCACCACTGGATGCGGCTGTTCTGTTCGTCTAAGCTGCATGCTGCTCGCCACCTTTCAACATAATTTCTAGCAGGCCAATCAATTGGACGTTAAGCTTACGTCTGTCATCCAATGTGTCGAGAAGATACTCCACGGTTTCGCCTTCATATTTGGCTGACTCATCAAGGCTGTATTCTTCATCAACGAGTTTCTTCAACATACGGGCGAGCATTTGCTGATCCATGCTAATCACCTACCCCTTTCTGTTTATCCATTTCGTTTCCCCAGCTCTTTCTTCTTCTCATCACATTGCACCTGTGCCTCATCTGCTGTTTTGAAGCACTCTGAAACATCGAGATATTGGTTACCGCCGTCAGTGCGATAGTATATCGTCACTTCTTTTTTGTTATATTCTTTTGCGTAAAAGGCGATTTTCTCGACTTTGGCTTCCTGCACAAAGTAAGCCTCTGTCAGGACTTTACCTGAATAACAATCTTTCGTAGTGCAAGAAATTTCGACCTGCGCCCCACCTTCAAGTGTGGCTTGTAGCTTGCCAGAACCTTTACAGGTTTCGCATGTCTCTCTATTTCGTTCGAAGTTTACATAAAAGAAAGTTTCACCCCTGAGGAAACCCCCGAACATTTCGCGTTCAAACGCTTCGCGAGCTGCGTCAACCCGCTTTCTCACTTCGGAATCTATGCCACGAACTTGAGCAGATAGTTCACTGTTTTTCTTCTGAACATCATTGATTGTGTGGTGGAGCCTGCCCATTTCCTTTAACATTTCCTCGCGTCCAGCGATCACCGCATCCTCTACAATCCCTTGTATCTTCTCAAGAAATTCAGGCATTGGCTCGCACATTGGTTCTTCTTCGTATTCGCGATAACTCATTACTGTTCACCTATCCCTTTCGGTTTATATTCAGTTGCAGCCAGCTCCAGCGCTTTTTTGATGACTTCCGCATCGTGCAGAAAGTATTTGTAGGCCAACTCCATTGCCGCACTCTCCGGTAACTCCTTGAATTTTTTCAATGCATGGGCTTGCGTATTGCTGGCTATTTCATAGATTGTTGCGGTTGCCATCATTTCTTGCCTTCACGCTCCTGCATTTCCACGTGTCTGCTTAGTCGATTCGCGAATTCTGCGTAACGCTGGCGGCAGCGATCTGATGGTTTGTTTTTGGTTATGGTCATTGGTTATGCCTCCTTCGATTGTTCGCGATCCATGTAAGGCACAATGCCGCGTGCGCCAAGCGTTTCGTGTATAAACAGCCGTCCCTTTTGCGTCCAACGGGTGTTCATCTTGACCGATGTTGTGCCGTCCGTGTGATGCACGTCCCATGTGGTCGATTTCGTGTATCCCTTATCTTGATGACCTCTGTACAACAGCCATTGCTTGTTCATTTTGTATTGAATCTTCTCTTCGTGAAGCATCTTATTAAGCTCGTAACCGGTCAGACCGTAATCTTTAGCAATTTGTGTCACCGTGATGCTGTCTTTGCTTTGCAGGATCGTATCAAGGTAGCTGACTTTTGGTTCGTATTCCTTCACACGCTGCTCAAGCATCAGTTTTTCTGATTCAAGCCGCTCGCTGCGTTTCATTTCTAATAAGTAAGCTTCCAGCGCTTCAACCTTCGTTTGTGGGATGTGGAATTGCGGTTTGTTCAATTCTTCACGCATCCGCTTGAATTCTTGTAGAAACTTAACCTTCATCTTCATCGCTTCTGGTGTGGTGTAGGACATAGCCACTATCGCGAAGGCATCTTCTGTCATGTTGTATTTTGGATACCATTGTTTGTTTTGTGGGTGTTGATATTTGGTATGCTCAAAGTTGAGCGCACCCCACTCTTCTTCTCCTGCTTCAACTAGCTTTTCTATTTGCAGTTCGATATCCCGAACAACGTTTTTATGCTCTTTATTGAACTTCTCTGCTACAAGCAAACTATCCGTAATCAGGCGATTGTTTTCAATAAATACCAATTTCATATTTCTCCCACCTTTCAATATGTTGATTTGTGTCGTAAAATCATGTTGTTAGGCTATTTTCGCCTTAACTTGACTCGTTTTGCGTCCGTTTTTCTCAAAAAAAAGCGTCCAATCGAATCCTAAAGCGTTTCCGATATCCTTAGCTGTGTCAACTTTAGGATTGCGAGAACCGCGTTCGATGTCAGCATAAAAACTACGAGATATGCCGCAAATGTCTCCTACTTGTTTTTGTGTAAAACCCTTTGTGTTCCTGATACTTGCAAGCCATTCTCTCATTTGCATCTCCTCCTTAATGACGCGTTTTGCGTCCGTTCTATGATTTGATTATATGACTCATTTTGAGTCATGTCAACAACTATTTTTGACCTATTTTGAGTCATATGTTTAATGTCGCGTATTGCGTCGTTATAATATTTAATGGAAGAAGGTGAGAATTTAATGTTTCACATGAGGTTGTATGAGTTACGGGGAAAAACAGGACTTTCGCAAGCGGAACTATCGAAGAAATTAGGAATGGCCAGAACAACATACGCGGGATACGAAACAGGGGCTAGAGAACCTGACTTAAAGACATTGACTAGATTAGCAGATTGGTTTGGAGTAGATTTGAATTGGTTAGTGGCAGGAGAGGAGAAAAAAATGGTGGAGGAAGATACACTATTGTTAAAAAAATTTTCAGCGTTAAATGAAAATGATCAAAACTACATATTGGAACTAATGGAGAGACTAATTAAAGAATAGATAATTTAAAGACAAAAGAAAAACCTAGCCCCTCTTTTTACTGAGGAGCTCGTTAAGTTTAGATTCAAGCATTTTCTTCTTTTCATCAGTAAGCTTTTTTAAATTATTAGCAAATATAAGTTCAGTTTCTTTCACAAGCGGTCAACCCCTTTTCGCCGCATTGTTCGCTTATACATCATAAACTAGAACACATGTTCTTATCAACCTAAAATATGAGGTAGCCTTATGGAACTCAAACCCATAAGCTGCCGTATCCCAGAACATTTAAAGCGCCATCGACAAACACAGCAATGGTTGGCTGACCAGGTCGGCATTTCTAAGCAATTACTCACCGACTACATAAAGATGAGAAGCATAATGGGTGTTGTTATTGCTAGGAGAATTGCCCAAGTGCTGGGTGTAGCGATAGATGATTTATATGTATGGGATCAGGCAGCAGAGTAGAGATTTCTACTCTCGGGATTGAGTACTGTAATTCACGTACAAAAAAGTACGTTTAAGCGATTACATAGACATTTTACGTCACTATTTAAATGCTTGCAATCGCCCATTTGGCATGTCTTTATTGTAAACTATATTTTCCAAACTGTTTGTCGCATTATGTCGAACTATTATGACCGTTGGTGTCACGAGAACGTTTCTCAATTAGATTTTGAAGCTTTCGACGTTTTCGTTTTGCCACATCATAATACGAGCCATCTACACGAACTTGTCCATCATAGAACTCCTTCACCTGGTGGACATTTATTATTCTGTTCTTGTCGATCAAAAAGAACCCGGCATCAGACATAATGGAATCAACCTGCTCGATTGTGGAAGGTAAGTAGTACTCTCCGCAAGCAGCTGTTACGATAATTTTTCTAGATTTAGAATCCTTATGGATACTGTATATTTCATGTATTTCAATGTATACCAGATCATTATTGTCGTTAAATACCGGCATAGGCATGGCATCATCTCCTTTTTAGGTCATGTTGCCCAATTGATGTAACTTTTAGTCGATGCAGAGCCGATTACATAGATATAAAATAAAGGGGGATTTCGAGGTGAAATGGATTAAGTTACTATCAGCGGTAGCTATCTTGATTATTTGCGTATCTTGTTCTTCGTTTGACAAAAATATGAGAAGCGGTAAAGATTATATGATCGAAAAAAACTACACTCAGGCAATAGAACAATTGAATATGGCTTTAATCGAGAAGCCTACTGATAAAGATGCTCTAGCACTATTAGAGAAAGCTACAACATTGGACAAGCAAAAGAAGGAAAGTGATGAAGCAGAGAAATTCATACGAGAATCTTCTGAAATTTATGATTTTCTTGCTGATGACATATCGCCCATCGACGAACATGAAATTTCTATTCCTGAAGCAGAAGCTGTTCTTGAAAAAGTTAATGATAATCATAAATACGTTATCAAATTGGCGAGTGATTGGAAATTCAAATCCGAAGAATACGTAAAATCTTCTGAATATTTAATGCAGGTTTTTGACTATTCAGTGTATACTTTAGAACAAATAATAAGAAATGAGTTTATACCATTAAGCGAAAATCCGACTCGCAAAGAAAGATTTGATAGTAACCCGCGATCAAGAGCAGGCCTGGATCTTTCTTTGGCAAAAAAAGCATTGCAAAATTATGAAATCGAATTAAACAATATTAAAAATAAAGTTATAGCCCCTTAACCGGGGTGGAAAAAAGGAGAGTTTATATGAAAACAGTAGGTTATGTAAGAGCGTCGAAATACGAACATGAGCAAAGGCAACTATTAGAGGAATTAGCTAAAGAAAAAGGGTTTACGATAACTGATTACTTCATTGATATTGGATTTGCTGCCGATGGCGACAAGCCTGAGTTTAATAAAATTTTAAAAATGATGAATGACGGCGAAAAAATTACGATATTGGCCGTTTCCATCGACCGATTCTACCGGGATTCAGTAGAATTCGCTAAATTTATACGCACTGTGATAGACAATGAGTGTCGCGTCGTATGCTTCAAGCAAGATTTCGATTCTGCTGACCCATCGAAGCAAGTCGTTATAGAGGTCTTAGCAACCATTGATGAACTCCAGTGTACAAAAAATGAACTCCAACGTACAAAATAAGTTCAACGCTCTACCTTATTGGTAGAGCCTTTTAATTTAAGGGGGACGCGACAACATGAGAGTGGTCATATACGTAAGGGTATCAACAGACATGCAGGCGGAAGAAGGTTACTCGCTCGATGCTCAGATCGCCAGCTGCAAGGCTTATGCCCTATCGCAAGGCTGGGAAGTGGTAATGGTATACATCGAAGAAGGCGAGTCGGCTAAAGACTTGAATCGCACTGAGCTTAAACGGATGCTAGCGGACGCAGGATCTAATACATTCGACGTGATTTTAGTGTACAGATTAGACAGGCTCACGAGATCCGTTCGCGACCTACATAACCTAATGGATATGTTCGAACGGTTTGGTATCAAGTTTCGGAGCGCTACAGAGGTATATGACACGACAACAGCTATGGGACGGTTATTCATCACAATCGTGGCAGCTCTCGCGGAATGGGAGCGCGGCAACCTCAGTGAGCGCGTAAAAATGGCGATGGATCAACTCGTTGAAGAAGGGAAATTCCCTGGCGGTATTGTCCCTTACGGATACACATGGGACGGCGAGTTTATGCATTTGGTTCCTGAGGAGTTCACAATCTTACGAGAGTTGCGACGCTTGTATATGTCAGGTCTTGGCGGCAGAACTATCGCTAAGCAACTAAACCTTACCAATCGTTTGCGGCGCGGAAAGCCTTGGTCAGGTGAAATGGTAATATACGTTCTCGAGAATCCTTTTTATGCTGGAAAAATTCGCCGTGGCGGAAAAGATGAACGAGGAAAATACCTCCACCGTAAGCGCATTGATCGGGTGAATACTAAGGTAAGAGATCATCAGTACCCTACTGTGTTCACGTGGGAAGAATTTGAGGAACACAATGCAATACTAATCAAGCGCGAGAAGTACGGTAATTCGAATAAAGCGGATTATTGGTTCTCTGGCGTGCTTCGCTGTTCTCGCTGTGGTAGTAAGATGAAGGCCGCATTCTATCAAAATCGCAGAAAAGACAAAACTAAATATGACCCCGTTACATTCTATCGCTGCTATTCTTCGGCAAAAGGATATGGATGCAATCTCCCTATGTTACGGCAATCGGTTGCAGAAGAGTTAATACTCGAACATGTGCGCTCTATGGGCGAATCATTGGATTTGAGTATAGATGAAGTTGCAGCAGCAGTTGCTGTTGAGGAAGAGAAAAATGATGCATCGGAACAAGAATTAGAACAATTACAGAAAGACCTGAATGCGCTCGGTGAAAGACGCAAGAAATGGCAGTACATGTTTGCGGAGGATTTAATCACTGAACATGACTTCCGGAGCCGTAAGCGGGAAGAAGATGAAAAAGAGAGAATCATGCTAGCAGAAATGGACCGGGTAAAAGCTTCGCAAATTGGAGCGACATCTGAGGTCCGGAAATATTTGCTTGACTTTGAAAGCATGTGGAGAAAATCAGATGATGCCGGGAAGAAAGAATTGATGCAGATTATCTATGAATATATCGAGGTTGAATGCGATGTGCCTGATGGTCTGGATAAAAAAGGTAAAAAGAAGACGGATAACCTGCCTTTTAGGATTGTAGAGGTCAATTTTAACTAATAACACATACCTTTTGCGTATTATGGGACGACATAATTAAGCGCCGTATTGAGCGCATAAACAGCAAGCAGCCCCGCACAAGCAGCAACGATCAGCGTCCAGTTCTGGCTTGGAAGCAAATCGTTAATAAATTGGCTGACCGCAAGCGGGAAAGCCAGCTCCAGCAATCCGGCAAGAATGGCGCAGCCGAAATCAAGAAAGAACAGTCCCTTATAGGGACGATAATACGAAAAAAATCGACGCAGCATTTCAAAACCACTCTCTCATCTCTAGATTAGGTTCACAAGCGTATTCCTGCTAATCCGAATCATCCCCATCAACCCATGACCCAATTATAACATGATTGCAGTGGACTGGCGTGTGAATCTCCCTATAGATTTCCAAAATGACCGTGCGCATCGCCCACCTTCCTGCCTTGTCCTTTGCTTAAACGATGAGATGTCCCTGACGATCTGCTGGCCCAATTGTCGCCTCAAGCCCGGAATGAAAGTTAAGGAAATCACTCTCTACCCCATCGCTGAAAATAACACCGTCGTCCGGCATTTGCGACATGATCCGCAGCTTGCGCTGCTCGTTGATTTGCCCGAAAACGATCGAGGCTGCGGTCGTCCGGCTTGGAAATGGCTCTCTGACCGTAAAATAAAGCGAATCCGCCGACCAGTCCAGCCGGCCTTTCTCCTGTTCCTCAGCCGCGTCTAGATCTTCAGGCATGAGCGTCAGCGGCTGACGCGTCGCGCTGCTCACAATGCCGGCTGCCCCGGCAAGCACGCTTCGCAGCCAGCCGCTTGCGCCGAGGCCGGTCGATACAATAATGCCACTGGAGGACTGCTGCTCGGCATGCTCCTCCAGCTTAATTTCATACCGCGCCGACACATGGGTTTTGCGCCCGATAAACAAATCGTTAACGCCGTAGAGGCACTGGCCATTGTTGATCTGCGCCATTGCCAGTGTAACCGGCTGAACCCGGCGCTTCCCGCGCAGCACCTCGGGAATAAGCAATCGCAAATCTCCAACCGTGAAGGGCAGCAGCACGCCATCCCAGCGCTGCGGCTCCGGATTGACGCCAATGAGCGGCTGGCGGTCCAAATATTTGAGCGTACCCGCAACTAGCCCATCCGGGCCAATCGCAACCACGATATCGTGGTCGCCGAATAGGAAGCTGGGCACATGCTCGCGATCCAGCACTTGGACTCTGCCCTGCTGCTCCAGCTCGCTTACCGCCAATGAGACAGCATTTTGATACACTACATTTTCCAGCCAATAGTCGCCAAAGTCCGCGCCAAGCCGTTCAATGTAAAACTTCGCCTGCTGCACCGTATTGTAGCGAACGAGCAGCTCCTCCAGCCTCGTCTTCCGCTTCACGACGATAAATTTTGCATCTGCACCCGCTGCCCGGCTCATCGTCCTGCCCCTCCTCTGGCTTCCGACTTGCCCAAGCTCGCCCCGTTCCCAGTCCCAGGAATCAGGCTTTGCAGCAGATCCGGCGAAATATTCAGCTGTCCAATCCGCTCCGCTTTTTCCGCCATCTCCTGAAATGCAATCGCAATAAGTTTATTCGAATCCATGCCCATATTTGTCATCGCTTGCAGCACATATGGCTGGGTATCATGTAGTGATTTCATAACAGCAGCGAGCTCAATCATCGCTTGCTTCTTCTCCTCAAGCTGCGTATCAAATTGCAGCTGCACCTCTTTAAGCTCGTTTTGCTTCTGGCGCACCGAGCGCTCCGCATCAAGCTGCGCTTCGCGAATTTGCCTCTTCTTCTGCTCAACCGCAATATCCGTGTTCAGCTCGTTTTCCTTCACGCGCCGCTCCTGCTCAATGGAGGAATTACGACGCACGTACAGCGCCTCATCCGCATCCTGAAGCATTTGCTCACGCGACTGCGCTTCAAGTGCCCGCATCGTCTCCTTGTTCGGCAGTACCGCCAAAATGGACAAGCCCATCAGCTCGATGCCCAGCTTAGCCAGCTCCTCATGCTGGCTGATCTCCTGTCTAATCATTTTCGCCAGCCGTTCGCTCGATTGGATCGCTTCCTTAAGCGGCAGCTGCGCCAGCTGTTTCTTCGTCAGCACCTTGGCAAGTTGAATCATGCGTTGGGACAGCTTGACCGGATCGTCGGAAATATAAGCTTTTTTCTTTATATTGTACGTATAATTCATAATTTCCATCATTTTGCGGTAGTCCACAATCCGGTAGGTCAGTTGTCCCTGCACCGTTACCGTCTGGTAATCGCGAGTAATCTCTTCAAACATAAACGGCACATCGATCGAGGAAATCGGAATGACGACCACCGAGGACGCCCGCTCATAATAATAGAAGGACAGACCAACGCCCTCTTTCACAACCTTCCCGTTCTTCACCTGAATAATATAATCGCTCGGTTGAAACTTAACGAATTCAAATCCAAACATGGCTCGTTCCCCGCTCTCATTTTTAATAATGTCGATTTGATAATATCTAAATGATAATTGATAAAATCCATACTGTCAAACCGACATTATAAAAACAAGCCCCGCCGTCACAACCCAAGCGACGTTGGAGCTCTATAGCGAAAAGGTAACGGCTCTATAAAAAATACACCCAATAATGCAGCTGCGACTGCTCATCATGCGAGACAAAGCGCGGTCCAGTCGGCGTCTGCTCCAGCAGCGTATGCTTCTCATCAAACACCGGAACCGACAGAAACTGCTCCTTGTTAAAATAAAACAACAGCTGTGCTCCATCGCTTGCCGCCGCCACCTTAAACAGCGTATATGGCTTCGGCAGTGTTTGCTGCTCGCCTGAGCGATCCTCCATCCACACCTTAATGCGGCTGCCCGCATACGGCATCAACTCATCAACCAAGCGCTGCATCGCCATCATGAGGCTGCTCCTGCTTCAGCATTTTTACGAGCCGCTTGCTCGCCGCAGTGCCGGCATTCCTCAGGACGCTTCAAATCCAGCTCCAGCCGATAGCCCTGAATCCAATCCCAAAATTCCGGTGGTGCCTGCTCCTCAATAAACAACAGCACCTCCTCATCCTTCTCCCAGTCGCTGTAGCCTTTCACCGCCGCATTGACGACCTGAAGCTCCCCCTCCTGCTTCTCTTCCAGAAACCAGGAGGATTTCTTAGCAAACAGCTGCTGGAGCAGCGCTTCAATTGATTTAGTAAATGAGCTTCCCTGCTCCTGCTTGCGGATGAAGCATAAATCCAGCATAAATTCCGATTTCATCGTCAATCCCTCCCTGAGCATCTATAAAATGAAGCCTGACCTGTAACCTTTAAGATTTGACCATATCGCCCGGCAGCCTATTTCTTGTGCTGTGAGCATTTTGAGCGTTTTGCTGAATCAAGCGCTCAGCCTGACCAAGCTTCTCTTGATAGAACAGCCAAATGACGAGTATTAGGCTCGCCAGCGCAACCTCGGACAGCGCCATAAATCCAATGGCGTAATGCCCCGTCCATTTGAACAGAACGGACAGCAGCAGCGGCGGAAAAAATCCGCCAAGCCCGCCCATAGCGGAGATCAGGCCGTTTGCAATGCCCGCCTGCTTGACGAAATACAGCGGTACCAGCTTGAAAATCGTCCCGTTGCCTGTACCGGCACAAAGCGCAATAATGAGGCAGCCGACCGTATACATGCCGATGGATGGTGCGAACGACAGGACAACCGCTGACAGCGTAAGTCCGCCAAACACGAACATCAAAATCACAAATGGATTGAAACGGTCACCGAGCCAGCCACCGACAGGCCGCATGATGGTCGCCAGTACGATGAAGCCAGCTGTGCGCAGCCCCGCATCCACCTTGCTCAGCTCAAAATGCGAGACGAGGAAGTTTGGCAAATAGACCGTAAAAGCGACGAAAGAGCCGAAGGTAATAAAATAAAACAAACAAAGTGCCCACAGCTTTTCATTGCGGTATACCCCTTTGATCTGCTCCGACAAAGAAGCCATCACCTTCGGCTCATTGCGGTCTCCCAGCATAAAATTAATCAAGATGAATATGGCCAGCAGCACCAGATACAGCAGCACTGTTTTGCTCCACCCCAGATAGTTAGCCGCTACGGGAGCGGTAAAAGCCGTAATCGCCGTACCCAAATTTCCGATGCCATAAATGCCGTTCACAAAGCCATGCCGTTCCTTCGGGTAATATTTCGGCAGAGAAGTGACGCCAACCGAAAACACCGCGCCCCCGATGCCAAGGAAAATCCCGCCGATAATCAGATCGGCAAAGCTGTCTGCCAGGCTGACCCAATAGACGGGTGCAAGCAAAATGAGAAAACTAAACCCAAACAGCTTGCGCGCGCCGTAGCGATTTGTCCAATAGCCGACCGGAATCCGAAGCACTGAGCCGAACAGCACCGGAATGGCCGTCACCCAGGCAAGCTGGCCTGACGTCAGCTGGATATCCTCCTTAATAAACGGAATGAGCGATGAAAGAATTACCCAAACCATAAACCCAAGAATCAGGCTTCCCGTCTGAATGGATAGCTGCGTTTTATTTCCGTTCATCTGCGTACCTCCTTCTTATAAATCCATAGTGCAAGCGGGAATAGCAGAACATTCAGCAAAGCAAATACGAGGACAAGCTCATATTTTTCATGAAAATAATGATTAACGACATACTGCGTACAGACGATATTCAGAAAAAGCACGACGCTCAGCAAAATGACGCCTCTGTAGCTACGTTTCATACCGCTTCACCCCTGTCGCATAAATCGCTCCACCTTCGATTTCAACCAATACCTCAGGCAGCGCTCTCCTCGGCGGTCCTGCTGTCGGCTTGCCCGATTGGGGGTCGAAAAAGCCATGATGGCAAGGGCAGACGAGCTGATCCTCCTCCCGGCTCCAGAACACCGGGCACTTCAAGTGCGTACAAGCATTTTGATAAGCCTTGTATTTATTGTCGCCCAGACGGATCAGCAGTGCTGATTCATGGTCGCCGGGGTAGTGGAATTCCACCGCCTCTCCTACTTTGAGCGCCTGCACATCGGCGATTTTCTTCTTCGGATGGCTGCTTTTTCCAAAGCCCATCAGCTCCTTTGCGGCAAGTCCGCCCCACGGAAGCGTGGACACGGCGAATACGCCGGCTGCGCCAACCATCGTTTTCAGAAAGCCCCTGCGGTCTAGCTGGCGTTCATTGTTTTTGTGGATGTTATGCGTGTAATTATCCTCTTCAAATGGCACTTTATTGTTTTTGCCTGCCTCATTGTCCATTGCATCTGAGCCTCCTTCTACTAGCTAACCTTCTAAACAGCATGACAAGGTGAAACGGCTTTCGCCGTCCTCTGGCGGCGCGCGGCGTTTCAGTCCAAGAAATATAGAGAAAGTATGGCGAAAGCATATACTTTCCTATATTTTAAAAAATTCGATCCAGCTCTATCGTTTAAAATAGTTTTTGGACGCCCTGCAAAATGCCGGGAAGGCTGATCTTCACATTCGTCTCGCCTTCAAGCGGCTCGAACGGCTGGTGGCTGGAAACCCATTTGCCAAGTCTGTGGCGTTCCTGCTTCTCTGCCAGCTCCTCCTCGGTAATCCATTGCAGCGTATTGGTTGGGCAGACGGAAGCGCACATCGGCGGGATGCCTTCCTTCGTCCGGTCGTAACAGAGGTCACATTTATACATTAAATTTTGCTCTTCATCAAATTTCGGAATGCCGTAAGGGCAAGCAATCGTGCAGTTCTGGCAGCCGATGCATTTCTCGACAAGCGCGGACAGCACTGCGCCTTCCTCGGTAATTTGAATCGCTTGCGCCGGACAGCTTCTCGCACATGCCGGATTGACACAGTGCAGGCACATGAGCGGGATCGTCTGCCGATCCACCAGCGGGTTGACGTCATACACATAGTTGCGGTTGCGCTCGTCGTGTCCGCCGCATTGCGTACAAGCGGCGAGGCAGCTGCGGCAGCCGATGCAGTTGTCCATTTCGATATACAGCAGCTTCTTCATCGTACCGCCTCCTTTGCAGCGCCAGGCAACTTCGTGATTTGTGCGGCACAGACTTTAAATTCCGGCATACGCGACATCGGATCAAGCGCAGCAATCGTCAGCAAATTGACCGACTGCTCATAGCCATAGTGATAGGGCACGAATACGGTATCCTTACGAATCGCTTCAATCACCTTCACTTTATAAAAGCATTCGCCGCGGCGGGTGAACAGTCTGACAACCTCGTCATGTGCAATGCCATACTGCTGCGCCGTCTCTGGATGGACCTCGACGTACGGCTCTGGACACATATCCCGCAAAAACGGAATCCGCCGTGTCTGATTGCCGGATAAATAATGATAGACGACCCGGCCTGTCGTCAGGCGGAGCGGATATTCCTCGCATGGCTCCTCCGCTGAAGGGCGGTATGGCAGCGCGCAAATTTTCGCCCGTCCATCGGGATGAAAATATTTGTGATCCTCGAACATATAAGGCGTTCCGGTATCCGCTTCGTCCTTGCAGGGCCAGAACACGCCATCCTGCCGGTCGATTTTGTCCCAAGTGGCGCCGTAATAGTCGGCGTAGCCGCCCTTGGAAGCGAGGCGGAACTCATCTGCAACCTGGCTTGCCGTCTGCAAATGGCGGAAATAGTCACCGCGTCCAAGCCGCTCTGCCAGCTCTACATGAATGAGCCAATCCGGCTTCGATTCGCCCAGCGGCTCCTGCGCCTTGTTGATTTTAATAATGCGGCCCTCCAAATTCGTCACCGTGCCTTCATCCTCTGACCATGTAACAGACGGCAGCACAACATCGGCAAATTCCGCTGATTCCGACAGGAAGAAGTCGGCGCACACCATGAAGTCCAGATCCTTCAATACCGAGCGCACATAATTGAGATGCGGTGCTGACACGGCGGGGTTCGAGCACAACAGATACAAGCCGCGAATCGTCTTCTGCTCCATCAACTCAAACATTTCAAAAGCCGATACACCCGGCAGCGGCATTTCCTCCGGCGTGATGCCCCACACCTCGCATACCTCCTGCACATGCTTCGGATTCGTCAGCTTGCGATAGCCCGGCAGCAGATCGGATTTTTGCCCATGCTCGCGTCCGCCTTGACCGTTGCCCTGTCCCGTAAGCGTCGCTACACCCGATTTCGGCCGTCCGATTTTTCCAGTAACGAGGCACATATTCGTGTAGGCCGAGACGTTGTCCGCGCCTTTAACTTGCTGCTCAATGCCTCTGGCGAACATGACGATCGCATTCGGCGCCTTGCCGAAAATTTCCGCTGCCCGTATCAGCTTCTCCGGCGCTACCCCCGTAATTTCACTCGTATATTCTGGTGTGAAAGTCTTCACAATCTCAAGCGTCTCCTCAAAGCCGCTCGTGTAATTAGCGATATATTCATGATCGGCATGGCCGTTTTGAATGAGCAAATTCACCATGCAGTTGGCAAGCGCCAAATCCGTCCCCGGCCTTAGATCGAGATGGACATCCGCCCTTCTTGCAATCGGCGTTTCCCTTGGATCGACGACGATAAGATAGCCGCCGCGGTTTTGAACCTCCCAGACACGGAACATGGAGGTTGGATGGCATTCCGCCGTATTGCTGCCCGCGATGAACAAGCAATCCGTCTGATGAATATCCGTCCATGGCAGCGTTGAGCCGCGATCAATCCCAAAACTCCGAAGGAAGCCCGCTGCTGCGCTTGCCATACAAAATCTTCCATTGTAATCGATGTATCTCGTTTGCAGCCCGACTCGGGCGAATTTCCCGGTCAAATAACATTTTTCATTCGTCATCGAAACGCCGCTGAATACGGACAGCGTGTCCTTCCCATATTCGGATTGTAGCTCCTTGAAGCGGCGGGCGATTAAATCATAGGCTTCGTCCCAGCTGGCTTCGCGGAAGCCTTCCTTCGTCCCTTTTTTCGAAGCGTCGTCCCGAATGAGCGGCTTCAGCAGCCGGTCCTGATGGTTCGTCTGCTGATAGGCGGTCACGCCTTTCGGGCACATTTTGCCGCGTGTGACGGGCCAGTCGTACCTTGGCTCCACGCCGATAATCGTATTTTTGTCGGTATCGACCCGCAAATTCATTCCGCACTGCATGCCGCAGTAGGAGCAGTGGGTTTTAACCAGCTTTTCCTTCGGATGATGCTTGTTCGCAATATTTTGCTGAAACTTATCCTTTAGCATGCTGGTTCGCCTCCTTGACCTTGATTTCATGTGTCGGAATGCCCGTAAAACGGGACATCCGGTATTTGCGCCTGCAAGGCAGACAAAGCTCGGCCAGATGGAAGCCTTCCTTCATCTCGAAGGAAATATCGTTTTGAGCCAGCACGTGAATGACATCGCTGGATTGCTCCGTCGATACGAAGCTGCTGCCGCATACTTTGCAGGCTTTCATTTGCTGCTCGCCGAAAGCTTCACGATAGTTTTTGGCGAGTACGCTCATCGGACGGAATGGAATATGCGCCAGCTTGCCAAAAGGCAAATAAATCAGCGTAAGGATGACCGACCATTGGTGGATTAGCGAGATAACCGGATGGCCCCAGCCATGCAGGAATATGTTGCTGAACGTCAGCAGCAGCCCCGTAATGCTAATGAAGAGCAGCAAATACAGCGGCAGAAAATCATAGGTAAACGTCTGCTCAGCCTTCGCTTGCATATTGTTAAGCCTGCGATACAGCGCCATGCACACCCCGGCAATAACCATAAAGGCGGTAATATTCAGCGCGTTGTAGAACAGAAAGGCGATCCAGCCGTCCGCCTTCACCTGCATCACATCAATACCGAAGGCGACGACGGTGTACAGGCCATTTTCCCCCATCGTAAAATACATCCATCCAAACACGAGCGGGAATGTGACGCAGCAGGATAGAATACAGCCCCAGCCGAGCAGCACATGCTGTGTCCAGCGGTAAACGCCGCGTTTGAAAATGAAACGGTAAGTTGCGAGATGCTCAACGGACGTTTGGGGCGTGCTTTTGCGAAACAGCAGCTTAAGCCCCTTCTTCATAATCAGCTTCGTTGGCGGACGCTCGGCCCAGGCGATAAAGCGGTAAAAAAATCCCCCGATAAAAACGAACGTGCCCACCATATAGCCATAAAGAGCAAGGTCGATATGGGTGAAAAATCGGGTGCCGACGTACACAAGAATCAGCAGCGCTACTACGGTCATGAAATACATTTTCGCAAATTTGGAAGCAAAGGCTCGATCCATGGCAAATTCTCCTTCTTCGATGTTTTCTGCCCTCATTAAATCATTCCGGCATGGTACATCGCTGTGATTGCCATCACAATAGCTCCTCTGTCACCTTTTGTTCAAAAAAAAATTTCCCTCAGCTCTTCGCAGCGTTAAGGAAAATTGAATTCAAAGTGGCTGCCGATGGCAGGCCTTTTAAGTTTGAGAGGCTGAGGCGGCGTCATACAAGCTGAGGATGCGCTCATATTCCTCAGGCGTGTTCACATTCGTCACACAACTGAGCTGTTCATCCGTCTGTTCGAGCTGCTGCGTATCTACACCGTAATAGCAAATCCGATTCAAAAACGTCATCACTCGGTATTCTTTTATATCGAGCAGCTTCTCAATTTCACCAGCGCTTCGCTTATCATAGACGCCATGCAGCGGATGCAGCTTGCCAGCCGCAGATGGAATCGCCGCCGCAGAGCGACGCTCCCGCTTCACCTTCCACAGCTGCTCGGCCACCGTACTTGAAATAAGCGGCATGTCGCAGCCCACGACCCAGATGTCCGAATGCGTCGCTAAGGTTAAGGCGGCATGCATGCCGCTAAGCGGACCTTTGCCTGGAATATAATCCGTAATGATGCGAATGCTGCTGCCTAGAATAGGCAAAAAGCTTCGCGGGTCATTCGTTACCAAAATGACTTCAGCGCAAAGCTGCTTCATCGTACGGATCTGCCGCTCAACAATGCTTTCGTTTACAAAAGGAAGCAGACCTTTATGGCGACCGCCCATTCTGCGGCTTTGCCCGCCGGCTAATATGGCTCCCGTCAGCATATATGTCCCTCCGTTCTGTAGTGGACACCCTTTTCTGGCTACATTATAGAAGTTTTTATAAGGCGATACTGTTACAAATATCACTCTCTTAGGCCTTATTTACAATTTTTATGGCCAAAGTGTGATTTTAGTCACTCTGACAGTGATGGACTTCTGTTACATTGGGAGTAAGCTATTTCAAGCGGATAGTCCCGCTATACTAGCAGCAAAGGCGGTAATTGGGGATGAAACCAATGACAGTTGCGAGACCTTACACACAAACGGTATACAATACGTTTTGTTTTTCAGAGACTAGTTTTGAGAAACTCAATGAAATTATGTATACACACCATATTCCGGCAGGCAGCCATATTTTCTGGGAGGGCGATGCCGACGACAAGCTCTATTACATAATGGAAGGCCGCGTTAAGCTGATCAAACACAATACCGCTGGCAAGGAATTTGTCTTCTCGCAATATCAAACAGGTGATATTCTGGGTCAGTTCGATCCTTTCAAGCCTACTTGCCACAGCTCAAGCGCAAAGGCCGTGCTGGACTGCACCATTGGGGTTATTCAAAAAAGCGATTTGGAAATATTATTGTGGCAGCATGGCGATTTGGCGATTGAATTCATGAAGTGGATGGGACTTATGCATCGCCTGACCCAGACCAAATTCCGCGACCTCGTCATTTATGGGAAGCAGGGAGCTTTAGCCTCGACGCTTATTCGGCTGGCGAACTCTTTCGGGAAGCAAACGGAGGATGGCGTGCTGATTTCTGAAAAAATAACGAATACCGAGCTTTCGGACTATATCGGCGCTGCTAGGGAAAGCGTCAACCGTATGCTCGGCGAGCTAAAAAAACAAGAGGTACTGTCATTCGATCACGGTTATATCGTGCTGAAAGACATTGATCATCTGAAATCGATTTGCAATTGCGAGCAATGTCCGAAGGAAGTTTGCCGCATATAATAAAGCCTTCCTGCAATGGTTCAACCTGTAGGAAGGCTTTTTTTCTATTCTATTCAAATGCAGTTATGCAATCTGAAGAACGCGCGGGAACAAAATATTATTTTCCAAGTGAATGTGCTGGAATAGATCGGTTTCTAGTTCCTCCAGCTTCTGAAAGGTTAGCGTATACGTGCGGCACGCCCCTTCAGGAAGCTCGTAATGATGCGTAACCGCACGCATTTCCTTGAGCAGATCGCCGACCTGGCTGTGCTCGGACTCAAGCTCCGTTATCGCCGCTGTCAGCTTCTGATGCAGCTCGGGGGATGGCTCCTGTTCATATTGGCGGATGAGTGGAAAGATTTGCTCTTCTTCGTCGATTAAATGCTGCTCCAGCTCCAGCTTCATTTCGTGGAACAGTCGGTGCAGCCGGGGCAGCACATCAGCCTGCTTGTGTCCATGCACCCGCAAAATTTTCGTCGTAAACTCGCTAAGCAGCGGAAGCTCCTGCTGGACATAGACATGATGCGTCTGAATCACATGCTCGATCAGCTCCGTATAAGATCTGCTGCTCCAGTCAATATCCTCGCCCTTATGCTTGCTGGCCTCGGCATAAGTTTCATTGAGTGCGGATAAAAATAAAGCTGCATCCGTTCCCTGCTGCCGCAGCACCGTATGCAGCGAGCGATTGCCCCCGCAGCAAAAATCAATGTTATAGGCTCGCAGCAAGTTGCTTGCCCCCGGATAACGCGTCACTATTTCACCAATTTTCTCTGTACCGTTAAATATGGTCATTTGTCGCACCTCCATAAAATAATGTTGCAGCTCCTGCCTTTTAAGATGATGAAGCTTGAGCTGCTGTTAGTATAGCGCAGGCTGGCTAGCGTGTTTGTGATGAGGATCACTGCTTGAAAAATGGCAGCAGCGCTTCAGCCGCTCGCCTTCCCTGTCCGATACAATCCGGCAGCCCGACTCCCTCATAGCCGGAGCCGCATAATAATAAGCCGGGATGGCTAAGCGCCAGCCCCTCGCGCTGCTTGGCCAGCTGCTCCAGATGCCCCACCGGATACTGCGGCATCGACCGTTCCCACCTGGTCAGCTCCGTAAAAAGCGGCTCAGCTGCAATGCCCATTATCGCCTGCAAATCTTGGCGGACGGCGTCCAGCAATTGACGATCCGTGAGCTTCGTCCAGGCTTGCGCCCCCGCATGTCCGATATAAGCCCGCAATAAAATATGACCATTCGGTGCCGTATGCAGCCATTTCGACGACGTCCAGGTGCATGCGGTTATCATTCGTCCCTCGCTTCGCGGCACTACAAATCCGGAGCCGTTCAGCGGAAGCTTAATGTCCTGCGGCTTGTAGGCTAACGCGATATTGGCAACCGATACATAGGGAATGTCGCGCAGTGCCTGTAATTGTCCCGGCATCTTCGCTGGCATTCCCGCACTTCCTTCCAGCAAAATGGCCGCCTCGTAAGCAGGCAGCGCAATAATAACGCCTTCCGCCTGCAGCTCCTCCCCATGCTCAAGCCGAACCTGATAACCCCGCCCTTCCCTCTTCACTTCCGTGACCGCCTGTCCTGTCAGCCGGCGGATCGAGCTCAGTTGCTCGTCCAGACGCTCAACCAGGCTTCCAAGCCCGCCTTTAAACGTGAGAAATAGGCTGCGGCGGGCGATCTCCGGCAGCTCCTTCGGCATTTCACGCGCCTGCTTCTTGCTCGCGAGCATGCCTAAAATCAAGCTGCGATGCCGCTGCTCCAGCTGTCGAAATTGCGGGAAGGTCGCTTGCAGGCTGAGCGCTTTGGCATCTCCAGCATAAATGCCTGCCAGCAGCGGCTCCGTAACCTGCTCCAGCACCTCCCGTCCAAGCCGCCGCTCAATGAAGCCGCCCAAGGATTCATCCCCTGTCGCCTCCCGCTTCGGCAGCCATAAATCAAAGGCTGCACGCAGCTTGCCCAGCGGCGACAACAGCCCGGTTTTCATAAACGGAGTCACTTCCGTCGGAATGCCGAGCATAAGGCCCATGGGCATTTGATGCAGCCTGCCCTTATGCAAAATATAGTTCGCCCTCGCTTTCGGATTCGCCGCAACCAGCTCCGATTCAAGGCCAAGCTCCCTCGTCAAATCCAGTATGGGCTGCTTGCGCGCCATAAACGAATCCGGCCCCTGCTCGATGAGGAAGCCATCCCGGCGCAGCGTTTTTATTTTTCCGCCAAGGCTGCCGCTTTTTTCAATAAGGGTTATTTCTGCCGATATTTGCTGCCCATCCAGCAGCTTTCGCATGTAGAAGGCGGCGCTGAGGCCTGTTATGCCGCCCCCAATTATGATGATTTGCTTAGGTGCTTCTCCCACTTCTGCCATCCCCCTTCTTCCGTCCAGCTTACGATACCATGCGGGAAACGGAGCGGATGTGATATGCGTCATAGCTTGATAAATGGAATCGATGATCGACTAGACCTGTGACTAGCGTCACATAACGTCTAAATCGTCTAAGGTATAATGGAAAAAACGGAGGTGTACGGCGATGCAGCAGCAAATGGAGCTTTTGCGCCAAATTTCTTTATTCCGCGATTTGACGCCGGATGAGCTGGCCCGGATATGGGCCATCGTCATTCCTCGGTCATACCGCAAGCGGACCGCTATTTTTACGGAGGGCAGCCATAAAGAAGCCGTGTTTTTCGTCCAGAACGGGCTGATCAAAACATATAAAACCGATGAAAACGGCAATGAGCATATTATGTCCTTCCTCAAAACAGGGGATATGTTCCCTCATACCGGCTTTTTCAACCAGCACCCTTACCCAGCAACGGCCGAGGCGATTATGGAGACGCAGCTGCTCGCCATTCCTATTCATGCATTCGAGCAGCTCATGATGAATACGCCGGCGATTGCGATTAAAGTGATGCGGGTGCTCAGTGGTAAAATTATAGAGCTTCAGGAAAAATTGCAGGAGCTAACTGGTCAAGATGTGCAAGACCGCGGCGTATCTTTCCTGCTCAAGCTTGCAGAAAATTATGGAACGGATCACGGCGGCATCGTCCATGTCGAGGTGCCGATGACCAATCAGGAGTTTGCCAATACGATTGGCACGACGAGGGAAACGGTCAACCGGCTCATTAACCAGCTGCGTAAGGAAGGGATTTTGGAGCCGCAGCGGAGCGGCTACCTGATTCATGACTATGAAGCATTAAAAACCTGGTCGCACAAGTGAAGGCGGTTAGCCTTACACTTGCGCGGCCTTTCTTTTTCCCCAGAATAAGGCGATGCCCGTCACCATAATCAGGCTTGCCGCCCAGACGGCTTCCTGTACGAATACAAGCGCCCCATGCCCCGTCCAATCGAATAAGCCTTGTAAAAATAACGTCAGCTCGTTCAGCATAAAACCAGCAATAAAGCTCATATAGCCAATATACGCTATCCTCCCCCTCCCATTCAGCCAGCCCTGCTGGAGAAAAAGCGCTAGGCAGAGGCAGCTTACAAAACCAAGCAGCGTCAGATGCAAATAGCCGATGACGATGCTGCGCGACTGATAAATCGCCTCCGCCAGCTGCGGTACGATAAGGCCCAGCTCAAGCGTCGCCTTAATCGCCGCGAGCAGCAGCGCAAGCACGAGCAAACGTGCCGCCCAGCCTGTGAATACGGCGGATAAGGCGAAGCGGGCTTTGAGCAGGACGGCGCAGAAAAGCAAAATAGCCGCCCACTGAATGACGGCAGCGAGCGCTGCGGCGAGCTGGGCGGCCAGCCCTATTTTCAGCCAGAGCACCGATAATAGAAATGCAGGCGGCATTGCCAGCGCGTACATCCAAAAAAGCAGCCTGACGATTTTCACAGAATAAGTGATTTGCCGCTGTTCCATCAGCCGCAGCAGCACCGCGAACAAGCCGAGCGTAAACCAACCGTTATATTGAAAATGCAAATAAAAATAAATCGCCGCTTCATACAGCGGACTGCCCTTCAATCCATTGGCACTCAGCATGGCAAGCCCCCAGGGGCCAAGCGAGGAAATGACGAGACAAAGCAGACTGCCTTTGACGAACAGAAAGGAGAGCGGCTGTCTTGTGCTTGGATGCGAGCCTGTTCCTTGTACTTGCTGCAATTCCGAATGCACTCCTCGTTCCGGTTTTGCTCCTTCTCTTGCAATTACTGCTAAGCGTCTCCATGCCCATCCGGCGAACCAGTAGGACAGCAAAATTTGCAGCGTCGAAAAGCTGATCGATACGGCGGCATATCCTTGGATACAGAACGCAAAAAACATTCCGGCTAGTGTCAGCTGTGTTATCACCAGCATCACGCGGATTTTCTTTTCCTTGAAGACGCCCCCTGCCCTGCCACTGGCTGAGTTAAAAAAGACAGCGAGAAACAATAAAAACAGCGCCATATATCCCCAGCCGAGCAGTGCCAAATGGGAATGGGCATGCAGCAAATAATCGTAACGCAGTCCAGGCAGCGAGACATATGCCATACTGCGCATCAGCAGGCCGGTTACCGCCGTTACGAGGAAATAACCAATCGTTAGATGAATCCAGCTTTTGGGCAAGCTTTCCCCCTCCTTCGTTTAAAATGGGCCGGCAAGCAGCGATTCGCCCGCTGCTTGCCAGCAAACCAGCATTCCACTTTCCAGCATTAGCGAAAGTCTAGCTTACGTCCGACTTATAGGATCGGCCCGTCGCCAAACCGATGACAAAAATAACAATGCCTACTACACCAAGCGCAAAAATCGTATCGCCGACAGCCCTCAGCCAGACGAGATTTTGCATCGTGCGGGTATGAAGGAATTCGGCAGAGCGCGCATACCACATCCCATGCTCCATGCTCGCCAGCGTTTGGAGTATTCCTACGGGCAGCAGGCTTGCCAGACCCATCATCATCAAGCCGATATTAAACGACCAGAAGGAAAACCTCAGCAGCTTCGTCCGCCATTCCTTCTCTCCGGTGAGCCCGCGCATACAGAACAGCATAAGCCCGATTCCAAGCATGCCATAAACGCCGAACAGAGCGGTATGTGCATGAAGCGCCGTCGTATTAAGCCCCTGCATATAATATAGCGCAATGGGCGGATTGATAAGGAAGCCAAAGAGACCCGCTCCGACCAAATTCCAGAATGATACGGCGACGAAGAAAAAGATCGGCCATTTATAGCGCTTTACCCACGGTTTTGCCCGGCCATGACGCAAATTTTCATAAGCCTCAAACCCAATCAATAGCAGCGGCACAACCTCTAGCGCACTGAACGATGCGCCGAAAGCGAGCACTCCAATCGGCGTCCCGGCAAAATATAAATGATGAAACGTGCCAATAATGCCGCCCGCGAGAAAAATAACGGTCGAGAACAGCACCGTTGTCGTCGCGGTTGCCGTGCGTATAAGCCCCATGCGAGAAAACAGAAATGCGATAACGACCGCAGCGAACACCTCGAAAAAGCCCTCCACCCATAAATGAACGACCCACCAGCGCCAGTAGGTCACAATGGTCAAGTGCGCCTGAGGCCCCCACATTAAGCCCGGAATGTAAAACGTCGGAATCGCAACCGAAGCGATTAGAAACAGCGTCAGCAGATGGCGGCTTTCCCCCTTCTTCTTCAGAGCCGGCCAGATTGCCCGCGCCATGAGGAAAAACCAAATAAATAAGCCGGCCGTCAGAAAAACTTGCCATGCCCGGCCCAAATCGACATATTCATAGCCCTGATGTCCAAAATAAAAATTATGCGTCGCGCTTGTAATATAGCCTTTGACCGCAAGCCATTCGCCCGCCATTGAACCGGCAACGATCAGCAGCAGGCAGCAAAACAGCACGTTCACCCCTAAACGCTGGAATTTGGGCTCATGCCCAGAAATCGCTGGTCCGATATATAGGCCGGTTGCGAGCCATGCGGTCGCAATCCAAAATACCGCGAGCTGCTGATGCCAGGTGCGCGTGACGCTATAAGGAAACCATTCCGCGATCGGGATGCCGTAAAAGCCATTCCCCTCCACCGCATAATGGGCGGTAATCGCGCCGAGACCTGCCTGGACGGCGATCAGCGTCGTCACTATCCAGAAATATTTCATCGTCGCCCGCATGGAAGGCGTCGATTTCACTTGCAGGAGCGGATCTTTCTCCGGTATATGCCCGCTCTCATCCTGCTCCTTGCTCCGCTGTACGGCGTAATACCAAGCAAGCGCCCCTACTCCGGCAAGCAGCAAAACCACGCTCACAATGGACCAAAGCAGCGACGCGCTGGTCGGTTCATTATCAATGAGCGGCTCGCCCGGCCAGTTATTCGTATACGTAATGTCTGAGCCTAACCGATTCGTCGAGGTTGACCAAGTCGCCCACCAGAAAAAGGCATTCAGCTTCTCGCGATCGTCCAGTGAGCCTACCGTATTGGCTGGCAGAGCGATTTGCTCGCGATACGCGGCCCATTCAGGTGCATCTCCGAATACACCTGAATAATAGTCGCCCAGTTCAGAAGCCGTCAACGCCCGCAATGAAGTAATCACAATGTCACCCGTCTCCGGATCATACGTATTCGTGCGGATTTCACGCTTGAGCGTGGCTTTAAGCTCAGCCTGCTGCTCCTCTGTCAGGTGGTCATAAGGCAGCTGGTATTTTTGCTGCGCGTTATAATCATTCATAAACACAAGCTGCCGATGCAAATAGTCGGCCGTCCAATCCGGCGCTACATAGGAGCCATGGCCCCAGATGCTGCCCAGCTCCTGACCGCCCATTCGCTGCCAGACCTGCTGGCCCTCCATAATATCGGCTTTTGTAAAAATCGCATCTCCCTGCTCCGTGACCACCCGCTCCGGAATCGGCGGCTTCTCCTGAATAATCTCTCCGCCATAATAGAGCAATACGCCAAAGGATAAAACAAATACGAGCGCCAATGCCGCCCATAGCTTTTTATAAGGCATGAACTCCCCGCCTTTACCTATTTATTTTAACTCGGTATATAAGCACAATAAGGATCACTCTCCAAATAATCGCCGGTGAGGGCATAGGCCCTCGCCCTTGAGCCGCCGCATATTTGCTTGAAGGGGCAGATTCCACATTTACCCTTTAAAAGCGATTTATCCCTCAGATGCTTCATAATGGGCGAATGCCGGTAAATTTCCGCGAGCGGCCGCTCGCGTACGTTGCCGCATACGATTGGCAGAAAACCGCTCGGATAAACATCCCCCGTATGGCTAATAAAAACAAAGCCGTCCCCATCATTAACGCCTTTGGGAGCACGTCCCAGCATGTCGGCATGTTTGCCCATGCCCCCGCCCGCACCTGCGCTTCCGCTTCGACTACCGCTTGCGCTTGTGTCATGTTCCTCCACTTCCTCACCGGCGTGCTTTCGCTGTTCCAGCTGGTCCTGTTTTTGCTGCTTTTGCTGTTGCAAAAAAACTCTGCGATAATGCGGTGCCTCCGTCGCTTTCACCCCGTAAGGCATCATTCGCTGAGTCTGGCACAGCCACATCATCACAGCCTCATGCTGCTCCGGCGAAATCATGTCTGCCTCCATTCCGCGTCCCGTCGGTACGAGAAAAAACACGCTCCACAGGACGGCGCCCATTTCCTTCACCTTCTCGGCGATTGCAGGCAAATCACCAACATTGTAGCGCGACACGGTCGTGTTCACCTGCAGTGGAATTTGCTGCTCCTGCAAATACGCGATTCCTTTCATCGTCTGGTCAAATGAGCCCCTCGTTCCGCGAAAATGATCATGAATCTCCGCTGTCGAGCCATCCAGACTGAACGCCCAGCGCGACAATCCCGCCTCCTTCGCCTTGCAAATCGCCTCATACGTAACCTTAGGCGTAGCGCTAGGTGTCATCGAAACCGGCAGTCCCTGCTCCTCGGACGCATACTTCGCAAGCTCGAACAAGTCCTGCCGCATTAGCGGATCACCGCCTGTAAAAACAAATAACGGCCGTTCCATCGCCGCGATCTCATCAATCAGCCGCTTGCCTTCAGCAAGTGTTAGCTGACGGGGATCTGCCTTGTACTGCGCCTCCGCTCGGCAATGCAGGCATTTGAGCGCACAGGCGCGGGTCACCTCCCAAATGACGATAAATGGATTAACCTTATAATCGCGCTCCTGCTTGGTTAATTTCGTGCTCATGCTTCTCCCTCCTTTCCTTAGCAAATTAGAAACTGTCCTTATTTTAGAAAACATTCTGGAGCACAACTGTGCGTCCCGTCACATTCGCACGCGGCACCTTGCTTTATTGTTGAGGTATACCGGAGCACTTTAGGCATCTACTGGATTGAAAGGAAGGATGACCATGCTGAATGTGAGGCATATGATTATTGTGATCGCAATTCTGGGAGCAATCGCTGTTTTCTGCGCGTACATCCCTGCGGAGGAAAATGATGCGGCGGCAATCGCGGAAGCGGCGGAAACGTTGAATCAACCACCTATAGCACCGAGTATTCACCGGAAGGGAAGCACAGTGACGATTGAAATGACCGCTCAGGTAACCGACGTGGAAATTTCCAAAGGCGTCTATTACAATGCATGGACGTTCAATGGGACGGTACCCGGCCCGGTGCTGCGCGTGAACGAAGGTGACACGATTGATTTTACGCTAAAAAATATGGACCCGAATGTGCCCCATTCGATGGATTTTCACGCCGTTCATGCTGCGCCAAGCAAAAAATTCATCGATGTGATGCCGAATGAAGCGGGCCATTTCAGTTATAAAGCGGAGTCGCCAGGCGTGTTTATGTATCATTGCGAGACAAGCCCAGCGCTCGCCCATATCGCCAACGGCATGTACGGCATGATTATTGTGGCGCCTGCGGATGGTTATCCCAGCGATGCAGACATTGACCGGGAATATACGATTGTGCAAAGCGAGTGGTATAAGGAGCATGACTATCAAGCCTTTTTAAATGATGAGCCCACCTATGTCGTATTTAATGGCAATGACTTTGGACTTAAAGAGCAGCCTTTCCTTGCCAAAGTCGGAGATAAGGTGCGGTTTTATGTCAATAACGCCGGTCCCAACGAGGTCAGCTCGTTTCATATTGTAGGCACCCTGCTGGACCGGGTTTATATCGACGGCAATCCGCGAAATGTGCTGTACGGCCTGCAAACCTATTTGCTTCCGGCAAGCGGTGGTGCTGTTGTCGAGGTGACTGTAACTGAGGAAGGCGACTATCCGATTGTGACTCATCAGTTTAATGATGCCGCTAAGGGAGCTACCGCGATTTTACGCGTAACAAAAGATGGCAAGGATACGCATGAGCCAGCGATGAAGCAATAGCGCAGAAGCGCAATTTTCTGCTTCATGCCCTCTCTCGTTCGATTGACGATATTCGTAATCTCGCTGCGAGTCGGCTGCTCCAGATGAATGCCCACGACCACTGTAGCGGTTACGCCGAGAGTGCTTGCCGCCAGCATCGCCAGTTCCGCTGCCAGCTCTCCTTCCCGATGCCCTGGCAGTGTAATCGTTTCGCATTTGGGTGCAGCTAAATGAGCGCCCCATGCTGTCCAATATGCGGTAGCTGACGCTCCGATATGGGCGGCTCCCCCGGTGATGAGAAAGACTAGATCGCTGCCCATTGGCAGCACCCGAATGTCCACCTGCTGCTTGATTTGATGCTCCATTTGAGAATCCATATTCCCCTCCGGCTTGGCCGCGTGCAATTAGCGCGGCCTTTTTTATTTGTATAAGGCGAGTCTACAGCAAACCAGGCAGGATGGCTGTGACAGCCATCACCTGCAGCATCTCCGCCCTTCACGCACTTTTTCACAAAAAAACGCCCCTGCTTCACACAATGTGATGCTCGTCACAAAGCCGCCTCCCGCTTTCGATTATGCTTTAGACATAGCCAAAACCAATCTTTTCGAGGAGGAATGTTTTATGCAAGCTTTCACTGCAACTGTCAACGCTACGGAATATCCGCCGCAATTAAAGCACAAAGTTATTTTTCAAACGTTTCAGGAGCTAAAGCCTTCCGAAGCGATGCTGCTCATTAACGATCATGATCCCGTGCCGCTCCGCTTCCAATTCGAATCGATGTACAAGAACCAGTTTGATTGGGAATATATCGAGCAGGGTCCTGAACTATTTCGCGTCAAAATCGGGAAGCTTGCGCTGTAACAGCAAAAGCTTCGTAGAATAGCTTCGATAAGGAGGCAAGCACATGGCCGAAGTGACTATCGTCAATGAAAAAACGATTAAAATTGCGGTCCAGCTGGAGGATGCGCTGACCATGATCCGCGATGCCCAGACCCATATTACGGAATATGCGTTTGACATCGTCACCATGGTGGAAAAAATGCCGCAGTTCAACTATACGTATTTTTGCTTCTATGCTTACGACAGCGCCGCGCTTTTCGAGCGGATGCTGGATACGGATCCCAAGCAGTACACTTCCTTTTCACTCGATGCGCCGGATTCCTTTTTCTATGCTTTGTATGGAGGTATGACAGGACTTTACGAGGAAGCGAGGCTTTACCTTTAACGACTGGAGGAGGAGAGCAGCCATGCTAGCTAAGCAAACCCGAATTGTGGAGCTTGATGTTAGGCCTTATTTACGCCAAAAGCTGGAGCCCTTCCAGCTTATTATGGATCAGGTGAAGGAGCTGGAAACTCATGATGTGCTCGTGCTCCATGCTACCTTCAAGCCTACCCCGCTGCTTGGTTTGATGAAGGTAAAAGGCTACGCTAATAAAGTTCAGCAGGTAGGCCCTGAGCACTGGAGCGTCACTTTCGTCAACAAGAAAAATAAAAGCTTCCTGCAGGCATGGGACGCAGAGCCCGATGCGGCGATGGAGGAGGCTGTACGGGAAGAGGCAGCAGATACAGAAGCGGCAGCCTCCCCAGCTTCCCCAGCTTCTTCAGAGCATTCCGGCAAAAAAATCATTCGGCTGGACAACCGCGGACTGGAGCCGCCTCAGCCGATGATTCGCACCTTGAATGCGCTGGAGAAGCTGGGCACCTGCGATGAAGTCATCATTCATAATGATAGAGTTCCCGTCTTCCTCATTGAGGAACTAAACTCGCTTGGATATGCCTTTACAATTGAAGAGCAGGAAGATGGCTCTGCACAAGTTTTCATTCAAAAAAGCTAGGAGGCCTCAGCTTATGTTGCGTCTCCCTTTTCTCTTTATCGCAACAGGCATCGCCGGGTTCACCTTGTTCCACCTCACCTCCCTGCTGTCGCTTGCCGACTGGACCCTAGATCCTGTTCGCGGGCCCACAGGATGGTTCAACATCCATCTCATCATCCTTGGCTGGGCAACGATGATTGCCATGGGCGCCGTGTATCAGCTCATTCATGTTATTTTACAATCAAAAATTTATAGCGAACGGCTCGCTTACGTCCATTACGGCTGCTTCACCGCCGGGGTATGCGGACTGCTTTACGGGTTCATTAAAGGCGAGGTTGCCTGGATTGCCGGCTTTGCGGTACTCGCTCTAATCGGTCTGCTGCTGTTCGCCTTTAATGTCACCTATACCCTATGGCGCGCCGCACAGTGGAATGCCATTACGCTCAGCACTGCTTGCGCCGTTTTGTATTTGACGCTGACGGGGCTGTCCGGCATGGGCATGGGACTGAACTTCGCCCTAAACGCCTGGAGCGGACTGCATGAACGTTTGTTCGGCGCCCATATTTGGCTCGGCACCTTAGGCTGGTTCGGGCTGCTCATTACCGGCTTCAGCTATAAAATGCTGCCGATGTTTTATTTGGCGCACAGCTTTCCCGCCCGCCTGTCCTATGTCACGCTCGGCTTATGGAATGCTGGCGTGCTGATGGGTGCTGCCTCCTTCCTGTTTGGCTGGGGCTTCTGGGCAAAATGGACTGCGCTGCTCTTTCTCGTGCTTGCGCTGCTTGCATACAATGTTCACCTTGCGCAAATTCGCAAGCATAGGCACAAGCGCCATCCGGGTGCAGGCATCGTATGGTCGGTGAACAGCTGCCGCGCTATCGCTCTGTTTGCCATCGGTGCGCTCATCTATACGGCGTTTTATCCACAGGCGTTCGAGTCTGCTGCGCTGGCAACAGCTGCGGGCTGGATTTATTTAGGCGGCTGGGTCGCTTTTATGATTTTATGCTACTTGTCCAAAATCGTCCCCTTTCTATGGTGGACGCAAAAATACGGCCCGCAGGTCGGCAAAACAGGCATACCTACCATGGCTGCTTTGCTGGGTGATAACGGCGTCAATCTTGGGCTTACCGGCATCGCTTTTTCCCTGCTGCTGCTGTTTGCGGGGCTGCTGCTTGGCCTGCCGTTTCTAGCGCTTGTAGGCGGGCTTGGCTTTTCTTTATTTTCACTCGGTTACATTTCATTAATCGCCTTGGTTTTTACACGGTAATGAACGGCACTTTGGAGAGGAGAGGAGCAGAATGGAAGAACGTACGAAGGAGCAAATATGGGAATTGCTGCGCAAGGTGCATGATCCCGAGCTGGGCGTTAATATTGTCGATCTTGGCCTCGTATACGACCTGAATTGGAAAGATGAGCATATTACAGTGGAAATGACGCTGACAACGCCAGGCTGCCCAATGCATGATATGATCGCTGGCGGCGTCCGGCATGTGCTGCTGGGGGAGCTGGGCTTCACCTCCGTCGACGTTAATGTCGTCTGGGAGCCTGCATGGCAGCCTGCCATGATGTCAGAAGAGGCGAAGGAATTTTTAGGCTATTGCTAGGCGCAAGCGTAAACGGCTGTCGCCGTCCTTTGGCGGCAAAGCTACCGTTTCGCGATGAAATATAAGCCCATTATAAGGGTGATACTTATAAATGCTTATATTTCAAGCGTAAACGGCTGTCGCCGTCCTCTGGCGGCGCCGCGCGTTTCAGTCCGAGAAATAGAAGCACAGTATGGCAAAAACTTATACTTTCTTATATTTAAATAAATAGGCAAGCTGCTGATGACTCTCATCGCGGCTTGCCTATTCGTGCTGTTGTCCATTGTTCGTAGCACCACGAGCGTCTCACGGAGCGATACGAACTCTAGCGGGCATTTGCTTTAATTTACCTTTCCCCGCTTATACGCTTACGTCGGTTCCTCCAGCACGAATGCTCCCTTGCCGCGTTCCTCCCGTATCCAAGCTGCCATACCCGCGCTGTCCTCCACAGAGAATACCGGAAGCCCATCGAAACTCACCGGATACCATGATGCAACCGCAACGACCTGCTCTAATTGCTTAAAGAGCGCCTCATCCTCCTCCTTGCGGATCAAGACAATTTTTGGATAGCGCTCTTGTTTAAAGCCTTCGACAATGACCCAGTCCATTTCACGGAACTGCTGAAGCAGCTCCTTCAGCGGCGTTGGCCTTTGCTCCATAATTGCCGTGCGATGCGGCGAGGTGATGGCGATTTTATGCGCACCCGCCTCGCGATGCTGCCATGTATCGGTACCCGGATGATCAATGTCAAAATCATGTCCGTCATGCTTAACCGTGCCGACGCGGCAGCCGGCTTCGGCAAGCCGCTTGACCAGCGCTGCGGTCAGCGTCGTTTTCCCGGTATTTTTAAAGCCGACAATTTGAATAATGGAAGTTGGCAATGGTCCCTCTCCTTCTTTTTCTCACGCTGCTGTGATCCCTATCACTTCACGACTACCATATGTTGTATTACTATTAACTCCTGAAACTAAATGTAGTTATTCCAGTGGGAAGGAGAATATGATGCTGACCTTCTACCCCCGGTTCATCCGTACCTTTACAGATTTGCCCGGGCATCTCTCCCTGCTGATCCACGCCTGGAACGGCTGTAATATGCGCTGCTACGGCTGCCATAATGATGCGGAATTAATCGCGCAGAAGCCGATTCCGCACTTGTTATTAACCGCAGAGGAGACGCTTGATCGGCTGAGCGGCAGCGACGGGCTGTTCGACGCCGTGCTGTTCAGCGGGGGCGAATTTTTAATCGGCAGCGCGGCGGAGCTGGAAAGCTTCCTGCGGCGTGTACGCCTTATTTTCAGAGGGAAAATCATTATTATGACTAATGGCACGTTCCCAGGCAAACTGAAGCGTCTGCTGGAACTGGCGCTGATCGACGGCGTTCATATCGATATGAAGCTGCCCTTTCACCTGTTGGACCCTGCGGAGGATGCCGAGGTGTTCGAGGCGATTATCGGCGCCCAGCCTTCCGTCCGCTTCTGTCAGGACATCCTCGACTCCGTCGATCTCGTCATTCGCCACAACAGCAGGCTGAGCCAAGTAAGGACCGTTCGTTACCCGCTGCTGAGCGAGGAGTTTTTCGTCCAGATTGCCTCCTATGTTGAGCATTTGAAAGACAAGTATGACAGTATTGTACCTTATTCCCTGAATCCCTACCATCCACCGCAAAAATAGAACGGAGGCCGATGATGTTTAGCCAATCTACCGATATTATCCGCACGTTTACTTCCGGGTCCGAAACGAAGCAAGCCGACTATTTGAAAAGAGAGAACAGCAACTTCGTCTACTCGCTGCCGCTGCTGCGCCATAATCTGAACAATTTTGCCGAGGAGGAGTACTTGCTGAAGCATATTTTGCCGCCTGCTCTTACCGAGCTATATTGGGACGGAGTTGTGTACATTCACGACAAGCAGCTTAGCCCTTATTGCCTAAGTGTAGGCTGCAAAGATATTGCAACAAGCGGCATCCCTACACTGGCAAAAAATATGATGTCCTCGCACCCGACGAAAAAGCTGGAAACGCTGCTGCGTCATTTCAGCAATCTCGTCGTCCTGATGTCGCAGCAGGTGTCCGGCGCCGTCATGCTCTCGCAGATGACGACAGTGTCTGCCTCCTATCTCTATTATGAGGAGACGGTCAAGGGGCACATCTTTAAGGCAGAGGAGCTTCAGCAGCTGTTCCAAAGCTTGATCTGGGAAATGAACATGCCGCTGCGCGGCGGCTCGCAATCTGCCTTCACCAATATAACGCTGGAATTTGGCAAGCCTTCTGATGAAATCAAGGATGATTTTGTAGTCATTGGCGGCTCGCCGCTGGACATGCGCTACAAGGAAATTCCATCCGCCTACTTTGACCGGATTAATGAGGCGGTGATTGCGGTGATGAAGCAGGGTACAGGCAATGGCATCCCGTTTACCTTTCCGCTCTTGACAGTGCCGATTGACGATCATTTTGACTACAGCAACCCGTTGTTTCTGGAGCTGCTGGACGGCATGTACCAATGGGGCGGCGTTTATTTCGAAAACTTCCGCAGCAAGCCGTTCGAAAGCGAGCATTATCGCCGTCTGAACCCTTATATTAAGCCGCGTGATCCAGAGGTCAGCCGCAGCCTATGCTGCCGACTGCAAATTGATTTAACGGTATTGTCACGTCTCGGAAGCGGGATTTTTGGCAGCTCCACTGGCTCTACCGGTGCCGTACAAGTTCTTAATCTAAACATGAACCGCGTCCTGATGGAATACGGCGGACATGAAGATACGCTGCTTGCGAAAATGGGCGAGCTGCTGAACATTATGCAGGAAGGCCATATGGCCAAGCGGCAGTGGATTGAGCAAAACAAAGAGCTGTATCCGACCTTTTTCGCTTTAAACCGTGACTTGTCCAATTATTTCAATGTGTTCGCCGTTACCGGGATGCATGAGGGGCTAATCAATATCGGCTATGAGGGCGGGATGAACAATGAGGCAGGCAAGCAGCTCGCCCACCGGATTATGCAGTTTATGACAGAAACGATCAATACTTTTATCGTCCGCGATCAGGTCGCCTGCGGCATCGAATATGCACCGGGTGAAAATGCTGCCATCAAGCTGGCCCGCCATGATGTCAAATGGGCGAAAAACCATGACCGCACTATTTTTGTACAGGGCACTGGGGAAAACGTTTATTTGACCTCAGGCTGCATGCTGCCGTTCAGCGAGGATGACTTTCTGCGCCAGGTGGAGAACAGCGCCGAATTCCAGGCTTATGCGACCTCCGGCAGCATTTTGCACCATTTCCTTGAAACGAAGCTGGCTCCGGAGAGGCTGGCCGATTATTTAAGGAAAATTTTTGAGAAGCCTATTCAATATATTACGCTTACTCCGACTCTGACTAGCTGTCTCGCTTGCAGCCAGCAAATCGTCGCCGAGGACGGAAAAAACATCCACACCTGTCCCGTTTGCGGCAGCGACGATATCGCCACCTTCAGCCGCGTCATTGGTTATGTCAAAATGATTGCCCGCAAAAAGCTGGAGGTAGATGAGCAGGGCTACTATACAGGAGAATATAATTTTTGGAGCAATGCGCGGCGTTTTGACTGGAATACGCGCAAACGCATGAAGGAAGAGGCTGTTAACAGCGTTAGCACAGCCGCTGCCGTCTCTGCAGCAGACTCTTGATTTAGAAGATAGGCGCGTTAGAAACGTTAATTAGAGCTATAAAGGCTATGTAGGCTTAGAAGCTTTGCAGACTTTGCAAAAATAATAACCGTGTGTATACCTGCTCGGCAAACCACGCCTTGTGCCGATTACAGCCTCCCTTTCCCCTTTCGATTGATAGCGCTGGAAGGGGGAAAGGGAGCTTTTTCATAGCAGGTTTCCCCCTGCCTTACAACTTAGCAGCAGCAAGAGGAATGACCGTAACAAGCGTCCCCGCCTTGATGCCTGTCTTCGTAGGCGGAATGACTATCAGGCAGTTTGCATCCTTTAACGTAACCAGCGCGCTCGACATATCCATGCCCTCCTGCTTCACGTACACCAGTCCGTTGTTGAAATAACGAATGCCCCGCACAAAACGGGGATAAGCATTTACCTTGTTATAATCGGCTGCAAGAAAAGCATCATGTGCTTGAACATCTGCCGCCTTGTGCTCCCCCTGCATCGCGAGCAAAACGGGACGCACCAATAATTCACAGCCGATAAAGCATGCTGCCGGATTGCCGGACAATCCAAAGAAAAGTTTGTTATTCCATACGCCAGCGCTCGTTGGGCTGCCTGGGCGCATCGCAATTTTATTAAACAGCGTTTCCCCTTCCCACTGCAGGAAAAAATCAGCGATAATATCATAATCTCCGACAGACACGCCTCCAGTTGCAATAACCATATCCACATCGCTTGCGAGCAGCTTGTACAGCATGTTTTCAGCGTTTGTATAATCATCAGCAATATGCTCCACAAAAAGCGGTTCAGCGCCGCATGCGCGCACTTGGGCCGCCAGCATATAAATGTTGCTGTTTCTGATTTTGGCGCCTTCCAGCGGATCATCAATGGACAACAGTTCGCTCCCTGTTGAAACGATGGCAACGAGCGGCTTGCGGTGCACGCGAACCTCCGCGCAGCCAAGTGCGCTCAGCAGCGCCATCTGCCCCGGTCCAATCGTCTCGCCCGCCTCCAGCAGCAGCTCCTGAGCGCGCGCTTCCTCGCCGATTGGCGAAATATTCGCGCCGATCGGCACCGCTTTGCGCAGCTTGACATAAGGCCGGCCGGCTTCTGTGGCCTCCTCGGTCATTTCCAGCATGATGACGGCATCGGCACCATCTGGCACCATCCCGCCTGTCATAATCCGCGATGCTGTACCGGATGTAACCGTTTTTGTCGGCACAGTGCCGCATGGCAGCTGTTCTATGACTTCCAGCATAACAGGAAGCTGCTGCAAATCAGCCGTTCGAATCGCGTAACCATCCATGCCGGAACGGCGAAAATGCGGAATTGCTTCGCGCGCGCGAATATTCTCGGCCAAGCGATAGCCTGCTGCATCGGCCAGTGCTATTTTAACCGTACCCGATTGAAGAACCCGTTCCAGCAAAGCCTGCTGCGCGTCGCCTAGCGTTACCGCTTTTCTCTGAAGTTTGCTATCGTTTGTTTCCTTGTGTATGTTCATTAGAAGCCCGTCCTTTCAAAAGCTGTTCTCGTTTATTTGAATGTACCAGTATAATGCGCCGAACCACTGTGAGATAGGTCACTAAAGAATAGCTTAGGAATGTCCAAATTGCAAAAAAAGACCAATCAGCCTGGAACTGATTGATCCCGTCTATAAAAAGCCGCTATAATTTACATATAAGAAATACAGTATGGAAAGGAAGTTGCTCTTTATGCTGCTTCATAAAGGAGAAACGCTGTTCCGCCAAGGAGAACTTGGGCCCCTCTACCATATTAAAAGCGGCATGCTCAAAATTATTCGCCTGCATGAGGATGGCAGTCCGATTCTAATGAATATTATTACCGCTGGCGAAACGATTCCCCATCATTCTCTCATCACTCAGCAGGCGTATCACGGGACAGCTGTAGCGCTGGTTACCTCCGATATTGAGGTGCTGCCATCGCAGGAGTGGTACCAAGCGCTGGAGAGCGAGCCGGAAAAATGCCGCGATATTGCGCTGCTGCTGCAAAACAAGCTGCGCATGATGCAGCAGCGCATCGATCAATTGACACAGGCCGCTCCAATTGATAAGCTCCGCAAGCTGGAGCAGTGGTTCGATCAGCATATTTCACCGGCTACCCTTTGCGATGTACTGACGCAGGATGAAATTGGTCAGCTGATCGGGCTGCGCCGCGAAACGGTCAATCGTCTTCTGCGGGCAAAGGCCGCCGAGAGCGCACTGAAAGAAGCATCCGTCTAATTAAACGGTATCGGCTGTTTCCTGCTGCTCTCCCTGCCCGTCGTTCAAGCTTTCTGCCGGGCCAAAAAACTCAAAATGAATATCGGAAGCCTGAACTTCAAACACCCGCAAAGCGCGATTGATCATTTTCATAAACGGCTGCGGTCCGCAAAAATAGAAGCTGGCATCCGTCGTCGGAATAACTGTACGCAGCCATGGGAAATTGATCAGACCTTCCTTGTGGTAATCTTTAAGCGCCTTGTCATGCGCCGTCGGCTGCGTATAGCAGTAGAAGACAGACAACTGCGGGTGAAGGCCGGCAAGCGCGGTTACCTGCTCCTTCATCGCATGCGTGTCTCCATTCGTGGTTGCATGGATAAAGGTAACGGGGCGCTCTGGACAGGCTTCCACTACAGCATGCAGCATGCTCATCATCGGTGTCAGCCCAACGCCGCCACTAATAAGCACGACCGGACGCGTATCCTCCAAATCGATTGTGAAATCTCCCGCTGGAGCGGACAAGTGAACGATATCCCCTTCCCACAAATGCTCATGCAGAGACACAGACACTTTGCCAGCAGGCCGGTCATCCTGCCCATCCTCGCGTTTGACCGAAATGCGGTAATAAGGCTTGCTTGGCGAATCCGATAAACTATATTGGCGAATATGGGTAAAAGCATCATTCGGCAGTTCCCTTTTCATACTCACATATTGCCCAGCTTTAAAGCTTGCAATCGCACCGCCGTCCTCCGGAACGAGGTAGAAGGATGTAATGTTGTCGCTCTCCTGAACCTTTTTATTGACCACAAAAGCCCGGAACCCTTCCCAGCCGCCATGCTGCTGCTCCGCCTGCTTATACATCTCTTTCTCCACACCTATAAACGCATCGGCAATAAGACCATATGCTTCTGCCCACGCCTGCAAAATATCATCAGTAGCCGCATCGCCCAGCACATCCTTGATGGCAGCAAGCAAATATTTTCCGACGATCGGATAATGCTCTGGCAAAATCCCCAAACTTCTATGCTTATGGGCAATTTGCTTCACAACTGGCAAAATAGCAGCCAAATTATCAATATGAAGAGCGGCAGCGTAAACCGCATTTGCGAGCGCCGCTTGCTGCTTGCCTTGTTTTTGATTGGCATGGTTGAAAATATGAAGCAGCTCCGGATGAGCCGCAAACATCGTCTCATAGAAACGCTTCGTAATTGTCGTGCCGTGGACTTCCAATACAGGAACGGTAGATTTAATTGTGGCAATGGTTTTCTCACTCAGCATCATCGCACTCTCCTCACGGGTCTAAGTATCCTTCAAACTTGATCTTCACCAGTATAAACAAGGAATACGTTTTTGATTGTGATTGAAATCACAATAAAAGATGCTGAATTGTGACAGTTGCCCAGGGATTAATCGACAAAAGCGAAAAACTAAGAAAAACGCCTGGCGGCAAAGCTACCGTTTCGCGGGTGAAATATAAGCCCATTATAAGGGTGAAACTGATAATAGTATTATATTTCAAAAAAATCCAGATAAAGCAAGAGCTTCAGCTGAATTTGAGCTTTTTTTCAACCTTATAGCGCCTTTTGTCACATTTGACGTCAATCATTCACGTTTTAGACAATCGTTAGACAAAGTTCTTTAAGGTTCGACTAAGGTTTTGTTTATATAATAATAACTATCAACCCCACAGTTGATCATATAACTAGGACAGGCCCACAGAGATGTGGGCCACTTTTTTTATTTAACCTTTACTCCAGATATTAAAATCAGGTCTGCCATCCTTCGACCAATGCAGCTGCTTGACGAATGTATGACGATTCGGATCATTTAGCGGGTCGCCCTCAATCTCCTTATAGGTGCGGGCATGGTACACGAATACATCCGTCTCGCCATCCTCCGCTACCGTGAAACCGTTATGCCCCGGGCCATACTGCCCGCGTTCCCCATCAGTCTTAAATACCGGCTCCGGCGATTTCGTCCACGAAGCCGCATCGAGCAGGTTGCTGTCCTCAGATGCCGTAAGCAAACCGACGCAATAATTTAAATCGGTAGCGCTTGCAGAATAGCTGATGAAAATGCTGCCGCCCCGTTTAATGATCGCGGGCCCCTCATTAACCAAATAGCCGATTTTTTCCCAATCGTATTCAGGGGTTGCGATCATAATCTGAGTCCCGCGAATCGTCCAAGGGTTTTCCATCGCCGCGATGTACAGGTTTGTATTGCCTTTGATCGCTGGATCATTTTGCGCCCAAACCAGATAGCGCTCTCCCTTATGCTCAAACGTCGTAGCATCCAGATTGAAGGACTCCCAGTTCATTATGATTTTGCCCTTCTCCGTCCATGCGCCCTCCAGCGGATTAGCGCTTTCATTTTCAAGCACATAGGTGCGGTGGGCAAAGCCTGCATCCGTCCGCCCCGAAGCAAAATAAATGTACCAACGGCCATTGATAAAATGAATTTCCGGGGCCCAAATTTTCTCGCTCATCTCGCCGCTTTCATGCTTGTGCCAAATTGCAGCCGGCTCCGCATCAGCAAGCCCCGCAATCGTCTGCGAGCGGCGCAGCTCGATATAATTATAATCCGGCTCTGTCGCCGTGAAATAATACCAGCCGTCTACATGCTTATAAATCCAAGGGTCTGCGCGCTGCAAGATAATCGCTTTCCCCTCATTTTGCGTGATTTGCTTTGTAATCGGCTGTAAACTCTTCGATGATTTTGTCTCCGCCATCTTTTCTCCATTTTGCAACTGCATCATTCCAACCTTTCTCGTCAAGCTCACCCATTACGTATTTGGTCTGTGCATCGGTTATTGCTGTTTTGAGCTCATTGCCCTTCTGCACATTGGTGTCGGACAACAACGATGCGCGTAAATCAACCACAGCAAGCTCCAAATTATCCTCATAATAGCTTCTCCAGCTTGACGTTCAACTCCTTCTTTTCACCCTGCATCGCAATGGTGGCCAACATCTCCCGAATGCTACTCCGCTTGCCAACCAAAAGGTAAATGATGGCGGCTAAGATATTGAACAAACCGTCATACAATTGGAAAAGATAAAACAATTGGCCGAGGGGACGTTCATGGCGGTTATTGCTGAAACATTTGAATAAAATGACGGGCAGCATTGGACAGATAACGATTCCTGAGCCATACGATGCCGACATCCGATTGAAAATCCGTGTCCGTGATGGCCAGCATGCGAATCGTTGGCAGCGGAAAAGAAGCCATAACCGATTTAGGAAAGACGGTTACGCCGATTCCTGCTGCCACTAGCGCCATTATTATGGCGACGCTAGAGCATTCGCAGATGATTTTCGGCTCAAAGCCGTGAGCGCGGCATTCAATCATCACCTTCTCATGCATCGCCGTTGTCCGCTCCGTCTTGAGGGCAAGAAACGGCAAATCCTTAAGCTCGCTCATCTGCATCGATTGCTTTTGCGGATCTGTGCTCCACTTTGATGGCAGTACCGCTACGAACGGATCGGATGGCAGCGGCAAAATCGAATACGGCAGCGAATCAGAAGCCGATTCAAACGGGAGTCTGGCAACGACAAGCTCAATGCTGCGCTTCTCCAGCTGGCTGCCCAGCAAATAATGATCGCCTTCCCAAATTTTAAACGTCACCTCGGGGTGCTTGTCCCGAAATCGCTCAATGACAGGCGGCAGCAGCGAAATGCAGGAAACGACCGAGCCAATGGGCAGCACGCCCTGAATGCCCGCATCCAGCTCGCGCACCTCCTGCATCGTTTCATTAAATTGATTAACCAAGCTTTCGGCCTTATCGCGAAGCAGCTCTCCTGCATGGGTTAGCACAAGGCTTTTGCCATTGCGGTCAAATAAAGTGACGTTCAGCTCCTGCTCCATTTGCTTTAATTGGCGGCTCAGTGGGGGCTGCTCCATATTCAACAGCTTGGCGGCGCGCGTAATTTGCCCCTCCTTGGCGATCGCCAAAAAGTATTTAAGCTGACGGATATCCATGTGCATTCTCCTATACCTAAAAAGTATGATGATCCGACTAAACAGATATTATCAATATACTTCGTTAAGTGGTACGATTCAACTAAACGAATATTACGAATATATGTGGGAGGATTCTGAAATGAGCCAACCGATTGCCATTGAATTAGCTGCTACCAAAAAAACAAAGCCCCAATCCGATCAATTAGGGTTTGGAAAATATTATACCGATCATATGTTTATTATGGACTATGAAACATCGAAAGGCTGGCATAGCCCAAGAATCGTTCCTTACCAACCAATTACGCTCGACCCTGCCTCCAAGGTATTCCACTACGGACAAACGGTGTTCGAAGGGTTGAAAGCGTATCGCACGGATAAAGGCAGCATTTTGCTGTTCCGTCCAGAGGAAAATTTTAAACGGCTAAACCGTTCTAACGAGCGTCTGAGCATTCCGCATCTTGATGAGGAAATTGCGCTGGAAGCTTTGAAGCAGCTCATTGCTGTTGATCAGGACTGGATTCCTGATGAGGATAAAACGTCCCTTTACGTCCGTCCGTTCATAATTGCGAACGAATCATCACTTGGTGTAGCGCCTTCTCAAAACTATATGTTTATGATTATCCTTTCGCCGGTCGGCTCGTATTACGCAGAGGGTATTCATCCGGTGAAAATTTTTGTAGAATCCGAATATGTACGTGCGGTTAAAGGTGGCGTCGGCAATGCCAAGACAGCTGGCAACTATGCTGCTGGCTTGAAAGCCCAGGAAGAAGCATCAGCCAAAGGCTGCACGCAAGTATTGTGGCTGGATGGTGTTGAGCGCAAATACATCGAGGAAGTCGGCAGCATGAACGTCTTTTTCAGCATCAACGGCACGATTGTCACTCCGGCGCTGAATGGCAGCATTCTTGACGGCATTACGCGCAAATCGATTATTGAGCTGCTTAAATCGTGGAACATTCCTGTTGAGGAGCGCAAGCTGTCCATTGACGAGCTCGTGGAAGCTTATCATAATGATACGCTGGAGGAAGCTTTCGGAACAGGTACGGCAGCGGTTATTTCGCCAATTGGAGAGCTGCATTACCTTGATGAGCAGCTGCTGCTTCGCGGTGGCGAGACAGGCCCGCTGTCGCGCAAGCTGTATGAGACGTTAACAGGCATCCAAACGGGCGTCATTGCCGATCCATTCGGCTGGACCGTTGAACTGCCAAGTGCCCAATATACCGCTGGAACAAAATAAAACATAGCGGCGCTCATTTGGCGCACAGCATGCCCCCTATACACATAAAACGAACCCCGTGCATTCTTAACAAGATCACGGGGTTCGTTTTATTTTTTATATTTCCGTTTTATTTCTTATCGTATTCAGCGTATGTGGCGATTAACTTTCTCCTGACGAAGCAGCAAATACCTATCAATAGCTGCGATTCGTCAGCTGATCCAAGCTTTTGAATGTATAGCCTTGCGCCCTCGCGCCATCTATAATCGCCCCTAAAGCTTGGGCATTGTCGCTTGAAACCGAATGCAGCAATATTACAGCTCCCGGATGGAGCTGGCGCATCACTTGATCTAGGGCGTATGCTGCACCCTTCTGGCTCTTAATGTCCCAATCCTTGTAGGCAACCGACCAAAAAACGCTTGTATATCCAGCCTGCTTGCTGACAGCAAGCACCTGATTGCTGAAAATCCCCCTCGGCGGCCGCAAATACGCCATTTGCTGCTGGCCGGTCAGCAGTGCCGACTGCTCCTCCACCTTTTTGAGCTCGGTCTGAATTTGTCCTGAGCTGAGCTGTGTCATATCCGGATGGCTCCATGAATGGTTGCCAACGATATGTCCTTCTGACGCCATACGTTTCACCAACTCCGGCTGATCCTTAATAAAATGGCCTGTTACAAAAAAAGCAGCAGGCACACCCTTCGCTTTTAGCGTATCCAGCACCTTAGCTGTATAGCCGTTTTCATAGCCATTATCGAAGGTCAAATACAGCTCCTTTTGCTTCGTATCGCCGAGGAAAATCGCCCCATTTTGCTGGACGATGCCTTTGAAACCTTCCTCATTTATCGAAGGCAGCTGTCCTCCAGCGCTTTTCTTAAACCCAAAATGATACACGCCCGGCTGCGCCATTACGCTGTCCATCCCCAGGCAGCCTAGCCATACAGCCAGACACAGGCTCAGCAGCCGGAGTGCTATTCGCTTCATCATGCTGTTCCCCCTCATTCATATGCTGCTTACTCGACCTTATGTTCTGCATCCAGCAAGCAAATTATGAGTGGAACCTTACATTAAATAAACGATAGCTTATCCGGGTTATACATCGCATAAATTCGCTTTATACGGCTGCCTTCCTCCGTTTGCACCCATTCTAGGCACATGACCGCCTGAACCTCTTTTCCCCGGCGGAAAATGAGCGCTGGCTGTCCGTTCAACATAGAAATGGATATGTTCGTACCGTGCAGGCTGTGCGTGGACATTCTCCGCAGCAGTATTACAGCGCGGCGTGCGCTAATAACGGGCCGTCTCACTGCAGTAACTTTGCCGCCGCCGTCGGTGATAAACACAGCATCTTGACGCATCAGAGCAAGCAGCTTCCCAATATCGGCCTGTTCAAATGCCGCAACAAATGGCTCCAATGCTGCTGCGTCCACTGTTAGCTCTTGTTCCTCAGCATCCGATTGTGGAAGCAGGCGGTACTGGTCAAGCGCCAGCTTGGCACGACTTAAAATTTTGCGGCAGTTTGACTCAGACTTGCCTACCAGCTCAGCAAGCTCATCGTAGCCATAGCCATAGCCTTCACGCAGCACAAATACCGCACGCTCTAATGGGGATAAATGCTCCAGCATGACGAGCATGGCATAGCTGATCGTTTCCCTGCGCGCGAGCTGCTCCAAAGGCTCATCGCCATAATCGCCGCTCCATGGCTCCGGCAGCCATTCGCCGACATAAGCTTCTCGCTTGTGGCGGGCAGATTGCAGCACATTCATGCAGCGGTTGACCGTCATTTTGCACAGATAGGCTTTGACATTGCGCAGCGGAGAAGGCTCTGCCGACTGAAGCGTCACAAAAACATCCTGGACGACATCGTCCGCCTCCTGCCGTGATCCAAGCAGCTTGTATGCAAGCGAGCTAAGCAGCGACTTATAATCCGCATACCACTCTGCTACTTTCCACAACACCTGAGTATCCGCCATCTCGCTTCCAAAACTTCCTTTCCCGTAAACAAATAACCAAATTTATAATTTCCTATAACGTCCTTTTAGTCAAAGCATCCGGGGAACATGCTAGTTGAAATGGCAATCCGATTCCAGCTGTTGATCGTAATAATCGCCAAAATTAATGCTGCATATTCCGCTTCATCATAATAGTCTCTCACGCGATTGTACAGCTCATCCGGCACTCCCGCTGCAGAAACCTGAGTCACGTGCTCGGTCAATTCCAAAACGGCACATTCCTTTTCCGTATAAATAGGCGCTTCTCGCCATACGCTTAGCAGCATAATTCGCTGCAAACTTTCGCCTTTGTTCATCAAATCCTCACTATGCATATCCAGACAAAAAGCACAGCCATTGATTTGCGACGCCCGCAGCTTAATAAGCTCATAGGTGATAGGATCAATGCCGGAGCTTGACGCTGCTTTCTCCAATTCCATCAACGCTTTAAATACTGCAGGGTTCGCCGTGCGATAGTTTACTCTTAATTTCATTTTAAATTCCTCCCAGTAGGTTGGTGTTTTTCGGTTCTCATAAGATAAGACAAAGAAGCCGCCCCTTTTGTGACAAGCATAAGCAAAAAAAGCCAAACTCTACGCATAAAGCGTAAAATCCAGCTTTTTTACTCTTATTTCCATACTCTGAAACAACATCGTTTGCAATGCTTGATTGCACAGAGGCCCGTTCGGTGCCCTTTCTTGCAAGCTATTGCTTCTCTAATCGGTAAGTATGGCCGCAGAAAGAGCATTTGAACAACATCCCAGTATCGCCCATGATCCAGCTGATGCGATCATCGTCCTCTGCTTCTAAATATTCGCGCCCCTGTTCGTCTCGATCTCCGGTTGCGAACAATCCGGTTTGATTGCCGCAAACACATTCAAAGGTTAGTACCACGGTTTGTTTCCCCTCCCCTAAACACAGTTGTTTCCTGCTATTTTCGCCAAAACTATTGACAATGATACATTTTGTATCATAAATTAATAGTTAAGCTTGTATTATTATTTCAGCTTTTTTGAAGGAGCCACTAAAAATGACGATGGGAGACCGCTTGAAGGAACTCCGCCTACAAAAAAATCTTTCGCAAGAAGCCGTTGCCCGTGCGATCGGGATCACCCGCTCCGCTTACAGTCATTACGAAATTAACAATCGCCAGCCGGTATATGAAACGCTGATTAAGCTCGCCTTCTTTTTTCATGTGACGACGGATTATATTATTGAAGGTGAGACCCGTCAGCAAGTGGCTGGGCTCGCCAGGGAAGAAACGCACGAGCTGCTGCAGCTGCTGAATCATATGGATGAAGACAAACGAAAAGCATCGATTCATAAATTGCTTAATGTCATTCGCGAGTCGGAGTAATCCTTTGCCGGCTTGCTGCCCTGCTGCTTTCTTTAGCGGCGAGCCGTCAGAACGGTCATCATCAGTGCAAGGATGGCAAAGCTCGCTGCATACCCGCCAATAATGTCCGTTGCGTAGTGGACGCTGAAATAAAGTCTTGAAGCGCCCATTAATACAATAAGCAATCCGGCGAGTACATAGCTGGCCCGCTTCATCGTTTGACTAAACCAGGCATCCCTTCCAATCCAAATAGCTGCAAGCCCATAAAGCGCCATCGCCATCATGGCATTTCCGCTTGGAAAGCTTGCGCCAGCTGCCTCTAATCCCCAAGCCTCCTCTGGCCGGCCCCGGTCAAAGGCCATTTTGGCCAACGTATTCGTTATGTATACAAGTCCAGTACCTACTATAATCGGAGCTGCTTTCAGCCAGCCGCTGCGCCAACCGAACCATAGAAAAAGCGCAAAAGTCGCTGCGATAATAAATAGAGAAGAACCCATATAAGACAGCGCCTTGAAAAAAGCCGTCCATCCTTCTCCCCGCATTTGCTCAGCGAATGCGGCTGTTTCTTTGTCGAGCTGTGACAGCTCTGGACGTGCTGCAATCGCTGTAGTTAACGCAAATAATACCAGGCTTGCGGCAAGCCCGGCGACCCATCCCCAAAATACCTTTCGAATAAATATCCTCTCCCAATTGCTTCAACTTGTTTGCTTCGCTATAATTAGCGTTGACCTTAATATTATAATACAAATTTTGAAATTGGGAAGGAACGCTAAAATCATGTACGTATCAGATAAATGGAGAGATTACGAGGTAATAGATACAGGGAATGGAGATAAGCTGGAGCGTTGGGGCTCTTATATTCTTCGCAGGCCGGACCCGCAAATTATTTGGCCAATAGCGAAGGAAGACGGCTTGTGGAAAAAAACAGACGGCCACTACCACCGCAGCTCCTCTGGCGGCGGCGAATGGCAGTTCAATTCCCAGCTGCCGGAGCGCTGGACCATATCCTATGGAGAGCTGTCCTTCCATATTAAGCCGACCAGCTTCAAGCATACGGGGCTCTTTCCTGAGCAAGCGGTGAACTGGAGCTGGATGATGGATAAAATCCGCACGGCGGACCGTCCGATTCGCGTACTCAATCTTTTCGCCTATTCCGGTGGAGCTACGGTTGCGGCTGCCGCAGCAGGCGCAGAGGTTGTTCACGTGGATGCTTCCAAAGGCATGGTGCAGTGGGCGAAAGAAAATGCCCAGCTTTCCGGGCTGTCCGACAAGCCGATCCGCTTCATTACCGACGATGTATTCAAGTTTGTTCAACGCGAGCAGCGCCGGGGCCGTCAATATGACGCTATTATTATGGACCCGCCGTCCTACGGACGCGGACCGAACGGCGAGACGTGGAAGCTGGAAGAGAACCTGTTCCCGTTCCTTGAGTTCTGCACGACGATTTTATCCGATAATCCATTGTTTATGCTAATTAATTCGTACACGACAGGTCTATCCCCATCCGTGCTGCATAATCTGCTTCATATGACGATGGCGAAGCGCTTCGGCGGTGCGATACATTGCGGCGAAATCGGTCTGCCTATTACTGCATCCGGACTGAACCTGCCTTGCGGCATATTGGGCCGCTGGGAGTCTGTCTAATGGCTGGCTACTCTCTAGATGGCATCGGCGAAATTCCGGTGCTGTTTGAAGACAATCATATTTTGGCAGTTGTGAAGCAGCCGGGCATTCCCTCCCAAGAGGATCACACGGGTACGCCGGATATGCTGACACTGCTCAAACGCGATTTAAAAAAACGCCACGATAAGCCGGGAAATGTGTTTCTCGGCCTTATTCACCGACTGGATCAGCCTGTGGGCGGCGCCATGCTGTTCGCCAAAACCTCGAAAGCGGCCTCACGGCTCTCCGAGGCAGTCCGCAGCAGAAATTTTGGCAAAACCTATGTGTGCGTCGTACATGGCAAGCCTCATGCGGCAAGCGGCAAGCTTCGCCACTTTATCCGCAAGGATGCGAAGCTTAATCAGGTGACCGTATTCAAGCAGGAAGCACCGGAAGCGAAGGAGGCTGTGCTCGAATATACGGTTATAGCCAGTACAGACCGTTATGCTCTCATAGCTGTCATGCTGCATACGGGACGGCCCCATCAAATTCGGGCGCAAATGGCCTTTATCGGCTGCCCGCTGGTGGCCGACCGCAAATATGGAGCGCCGCAAACGGGCGGTGTTAACGATATCGCGCTTTGGTCTACTTCCGTTTCGGTTTCCCATCCCATAACGAAGGAACACGTCTGCTTCCGCTCCATCCCTTATGGGTCGAAAGCTTGGGGCTGGTGGCCGCAAGCCGAGCTGGAAGCCGCAGCAGACGTCTACCTGGCTGAAGGAGAATCCGTCCATGCGCCGAAGGACTAAAATTCATCTCGCCGTCAATATGATCCTGCTGCTGCTGGCAGCAGCAGGACTCCTTATTATTTTTTTCCCGCCGCTAGCAGGCTCATTACCGTTTACCGCTAACAGCGTCGATTCCACGATGCAAGTGGAGTCGGAATCGAGCGCCAGCGCGCAATCGGCTACAGCTCCTAGTGCAACGACCTCCCCTGTGCCTTCATCTGAGCCATCACCCGAGCCCACTACAACGCAGGAAGCCAGCGTTCCCCCATCCAGCCCTTCTAACAGCTATCAGGAAGCGCTATGGGTCGCCGTTGGCGATATTATGATGCATTCCCCGGAGCTGCCGGGTGCTTATAACAAAAAGACGAAAAGCTATAATTTCGATCCTTTCTTTCAAGATGTAGCGCCGATATTGAAAGAAGGCGACTGGGTTTTGGCGAATTTAGAAACGCCTGTAGCCGGATCCGCGTTCGCTTATACGGGTTACCCGACGTTTAATGCGCCCGTTGCCCTGCTCGATGCGCTGCAAAACGCCGGCTTCAACATATTGACCAATGCCAACAATCATATGCTCGACAAAGGCGAGAAAGGGTTGTTGCTGACGCTGAAGCATATGAAAGAGAAAGAGTTTATAATAAAAGGCTCCGCCGCCACACAAAAGGAAGCGGATACAAACATCATCGTCGAAAAAAACGGGATTCGCATGGGGCTGCTCGCTTACACGTATGGTACGAACGGCATCGCTATTCCTAAAGGAAAGCCATATATGGTTCCGCTAATTGATGAGCAAAAAATGATTGCCGATATTAAGAAGCTTAAGAAAGCAGGCGCCGATTTTGTTACGGTAGCGCTCCATTTTGGAACGGAGTACCAGACGAAGCCCAATGAGGAGCAGAAGACGCTTGCCCGCAAGCTGATTGCGGAAGGCGCCGACATTATCGCAGGCTCGCATACGCATGTCATTCAGCCCTATGAGGTGCTGGAGGCAACGGATGACGACGGCCGCGAGCGCCAAGGACTTATCATTTATTCGATGGGCAATTTTATTTCCAACCAGCGTGGAGACACGAAGGATTATGGCGTCATTTATCAAGTGCTTATTCGCAAAAATAACGGGGACGGCAGCATCCAGCTTGCCGATATTGAAGCCATTCCGACTTGGGTTTACCGCTACAAACCGGATCATAATTATCGCTATCGCATATTGCCTGTTGAGCAAACGCTTGCGGAGCAGTCGAGCAAGCTGCTTACACCAGATCTATATGCCTCTCTGAAAAAAAATCTCAGCCTGCTGCGCACCCGGCTCGAATCGATGTCCTAATCGCGGCTGTTCAGGGCAGAATGGGTAACAGGATAAGCAAACATAAAAGGGCGTTGCCGTCTTAGGACAGCAACGCCCTTTTTGTGCAGAATATAGCGGCGTCTTGCCTTAAGCCGCCTGTTCCACCTGCACCCTGCATTAGCGGAACTATCTATTGGCTACCTTGCCTAATAAGTAAACAAGCAGCTGCTGATTATGGGAGGAGATCCGGTCTAGCGCTTCGGAAATGAGCTTCGTTCGTACTTCCTTGCCACGCTGTGCCTCTGATTTCCCTTTGCCTGATACGGATACCCATACAATTCGTCTATCGGCTGTATCTCTTGTACGTACAATTAGTTCATTGCGCTCCATACGATCGAGCAAAGTAGTAATCGCTGCTGGAGTCGTTGCCAAATGCTGCAGCAGATCGGATGGCTTCATCGGTTGGTGTTGCAGCAATAAATCCAGCACATTCAGCTGGCCTTCCGTGAGCGGCGCCAGTCCCTCTTCCAGACCTGTCCTCCATTCTCTGCTTAGCTTCGTCCACAATCGAGTAAATTCATCAGAAACCATTCATACACCCGCTTCCTGTCCAATTTCTCTTTAATTCCAATTATACCATCCGAGATTGTCGAATAAAAGGTTAACCCGATTAATAATTTCCCTCACAAACTGCGATATACCCGAACGTTTTGACAAGAGTAGACATACAATGAATCTGGGCGCTTTCCCTATTTCGCCATCCTCACCTCATAAGGAGTGAACCTCAATGGACAACGAGAAAGCCGAAATTATTCGCAAAATTAAAGCTTATGGCATCATAAAAAACCCACAATGGCTCGATCGCCCGGATGAGCTCGTACCATTGTGGGTTATGTTGGATGCGATGATCCAGTTAATTGAACGCTTTGATCCGCCTAATCGCCCTTATGATTGAAGGACATCAGACGGACGGACAATGACTGCCGTTAAAACATCATTTTTTTCGAGCGGAACGATAGTCCGCCCTATCGATCTGCGATCATCTATCGGTGATTTCTCCGTCGTCATCGGCAGCTTAGCCCCAGATGAGGCTAGCGCGATGAGATCAATCGCATCCTTGCAATAAACGGCATAAACAAGTGCTGAGCCATTCGGCTTCACGCGCTTGCCTTCTTTAAATTCGAACGTCTGAACCCCTTTGCCGCCTCTGCCCTGAACAGGGTAATCCAGCAGCAGCGAGCGTTTGGCATAGCCAAGGTCAGAGATGACGAACAATTCTCCTTCATCCTCGCCTACCCAGTCTGCCGCAATCAGTTCGTCGTCTTCCTTCAGCTGCATGCCGCGCACGCCTCCAGCGACACGCCCCATAGGGTTTACTTCGCTTTCGGAGAACCGGATGCTCCAGCCTTGCTTGCTCACGAGCATCAGCTGCTTCGTACCGTCGCTCGGCAAAATTTTAATAACCTCGTCGCCTTCAGCTACTTTGCAGGCTGCAATCGCTGTCGAGCGCGTTGACATATAGTCCTTCAGCTCAGTCCGCTTCACCTGTCCGCGTTTGGTAACAAAGACGAGCGAAGCGCCTGGAACATTAAAGTCCTTCACTGGGATGACGCTAATGATCGCATCATCCTTCGGAATCGGAACGATATTGACGACTGCGGTCCCCGTATCCTTCCATTTGAACTCGGGAATTTGATGGACGGGCAGCGTGTAATATTGTCCCTTTTTCGTGAAGAGCAGCAAATTATCAATCGTGTTGACCGCGTACAAGCCGCGAATGATATCGCCATCCTTCACGCCCGCGTTGCCAACTTCACCGCCGGAGCGCGTAAACGAAAGCATGCTTGTCCGCTTCATGTAACCTTCATTGCTCAGTGTAACGAGCACTTCCTCAGGCGTTACCATTACTTCAAGGTTAACCTTAAGCTCTTCTACTTCTCCCTGGATGTCTGAACGGCGGTCAATGCCGAACTTCGCATGAATTTCCATCAGCTCATCACGAATGACACCGATCAGCTTCTTATTGCTGTTCAAGATGCTGCTCAAATAAGCGATGCGCTTCATCACTTCTTTATGCTCTTTCTCCAGCGACGTAATTTCCAAATTCGTCAGACGATACAGCTGCAACGTTAAAATCGCATCCGCCTGGCGCTCGCTGAACGCGAACTTCTGGACGAGATTTTGCTGCGCATCGGCACGGTTTTTGGAAGCTTTAATCGCCGCAATCACTTCATCAAGCAAATTCAGTGCCTTAACGAGACCTTCCAGCACATGGGCACGATCTTCCGCTTTTTCCAGATCATATTGCGTACGGAATGTGACAACTTCCTTCTGATGTGCAATATACGCATCCAGCATTTGGCGAATGCCGAGCTGCTGCGGCGTTTTATTAACGATAGCCACCATATTAAAGCTGTAGGCCACCTGCAAATCCGTCTTTTTGAGCAAATAAGCCAAAATGCCGTTTGCATCTGTTTCCTTCTTCAGCTCGATCACGATCCGAAGGCCGTTTCGTCCACTCTCATCGCGCACCTCGGCGATACCTTCGACCTTTTTCTCCAGTCGAATATTTTCCATCGCCGTCACAAGGCGTGATTTGACAACCTGATAAGGAATTTCGGTAATGACAATTTGCTGGCGTCCGCCGCGCATGTCCTCGATTGCTGTCTTGGCGCGCAAATAAATGCGGCCTTTGCCAGTCGCATAAGCATCGCGTATGCCTTCCTCACCCATGATGAGGCCGCCCGTCGGAAAATCAGGCCCTTTAATAATTTGCATCAGCTCTTCGAGCGTCGTCTCTGGGCGGTTCATAACGGTGATACAGCCATCAATAACTTCACGCAAGTTATGGGGCGGTATTTCAGTCGCAAAGCCGGCAGAGATGCCGCTGGCCCCATTTACGAGTAAATTGGGGTAGCGAGACGGCAGCACAACCGGCTCTTTCGTCGTATTATCGAAATTATCCTTGAACATGACCGTACGCTTATCAATATCTCTCAGCAGCTCAATGGCTAGCGGAGATAATCTAGCTTCCGTATAACGCATGGCCGCAGCGGGATCATCATCCATCGAGCCCCAGTTGCCGTGGCCGTCAACGAGGATATGCCCCATTTTCCAAGGCTGCGCCATCCGCACCATGCCCTCGTATATCGAAGAATCGCCATGTGGATGATAATTGCCCATTACATCGCCGACCGTTTTCGCAGATTTGCGATATGGCTTGTCCGGCGTATTGCCGGAATCGTACATCGCGTACAATATACGTCGTTGTACCGGCTTCAAGCCATCCCGTACATCGGGTATGGCACGGTCCTGAATAATATATTTAGAGTAGCGGCCGAAGCGGTCGCCCACGATTTCTTCAAGAAATGCTGGAAGAAACTGTTCCAAAATGCTCATGCTGCTTGCCTCCTATTCCTCATATTCCGCAAAATCAACATTTTCCAAAATCCAGCGCTTGCGTGGATCAACTTTGTCGCCCATAAGCGCAGACACTCGGCGCTCCGCCTTCGCAGCATCCTCGATCTGCACCTGCAGCATCGTCCGCGTCTCCGGATTCATCGTCGTTTCCCACAGCTGGTCGGGATTCATCTCGCCAAGTCCTTTATAGCGCTGAAGCTCAAAGTTTTTGCCGAATTCCTTTAAATAATTTTGCAGCTGCTCATCCGTCCATGCATAACGCACCGTCTCCAGCTTGCCGGATTTTCGCGTCAGCTTGTAAAGCGGCGGTTGAGCAATATATACGCGTCCGCTGTCTATAAGCGGCTTCATATAGCGATAGAAGAACGTTAGAAGCAGCACCTGGATATGGGCTCCGTCCGTATCGGCATCCGTCATAATAATGATTTTGTGATAGTTGCATTCCTCGGATTCAAATTCCGGGCCTACGCCCGCGCCAATAGCGGCGATAATCATTTTGTACTCGTCGTTTTTCAAAATATCATGCAGCTTGGCTTTCTCCGGATTCATCGGCTTGCCCTTGAGCGGCAAAATCGCCTGATGCTTCGAATCACGCCCCTGCTTGGCCGAGCCGCCCGCCGAATCGCCTTCGACGATAAACAGTTCATTGCGCGTAACATCCTTCGATTGCGCTGGCGTCAGCTTGCCGCCAAGATTGGAGCTTTCGCTCTTCTTCTTGCCGCTGCGCATATCTTCCCGCGCCTTGCGCGCCGCTTCCCGCGCCCTTGAAGCCTGAACAGCCTTCTTGAGCAGCAGCTGGGCAACCTGCGGATTTTCTTCGAGAAACACTTGCATTTTCTCCGTCACAATCGCATCAACGACGCCGCGTGCAGAAGCGCTGCCGAGTTGGTCCTTCGTCTGGCCGACGAACTCCACCTCAGACATCTTAATGTTGATGACCGCCATCATGCCTTCGCGGAGATCATTGCCTTCCAGATTTTTGTCCTTTTCCTTCAGCATCGCGGCTTTGCGGGCATAATCGTTCATGACGCGCGTATATGCGGTTTTGAAGCCCGTTTCATGCGTACCGCCGCCCCGTGTAGGAATGGCATTAACGAATGAAGCCAGTGTTTCCGTGTAGCCGTCATTGTACTGAAGCGCCACTTCAACCTCAATATCCTCACGCTCGCCAGTAAAATGAATGACGTCATGCAGCACCGACTTGTCCTCATTGAGAAACTCGACAAACTGGCGCGCTCCGCCTTCATAATGGAACACATCGAGCTTGCCGCTGCGATCATCCTTGATCGTCACTTTCAGCCCCGAGTTGAGAAAAGCGATTTCCTGCAGCCGTTCTGCCAGCGTATCGTAATTCAGCGTAGTTCCCGTCTGAAACACGCGTCCATCCGGCTTAAATGTAACCTTCGTGCCTGTCCGCGACGTCGTTCCCGTTACTTCAAGTCCCGTTGTCGGCTCGCCGACATGCTCCTTGCCATCCGCATCTACCCAATATTCGAACCGAAGCTTATGTATTTTTCCATCACGGAAAATTTCCACTTCCAGCCATTCGGATAGCGCATTCGTTACCGAAGCGCCGACGCCGTGCAGGCCGCCTGATTTTTTATATCCCCCGCCGCCGAACTTTCCCCCAGCGTGAAGGATCGTAAATACGACTTGCGGCGTTGGAATTCCGCTTTTATGCATCCCTGTCGGAATGCCTCGTCCATTGTCATAGACCGTAATGGAACCGTTTTTGTGCAAAGTTACCTCAATGGCGGAACAAAATTTCGCCAAATGCTCATCGACAGCATTGTCTACGATTTCCCAAACGAGATGATGCAGCCCTGAGCTGCTCGTAGAGCCTATATACATTCCCGGACGTTTCCGTACGGCTGTCAAGCCTTCAAGAATCTGTATATCATCGGCCTCATAATTCCGATCCGCGGCCGGTGCTTGTGTAAAAACATCTGCATGCTCTGCCATATGCGCCCCCCTTATCTGCAGCACTTGTTACATTGTTACCGTATCTTCAAGCTATTTTAATTCAAGATGTCCTGTTTAGTAAAGACGCTGAACGAGACAATAAGCCCCGCAATCGCCCAAATCGCAAGCACGATAAGGGAAAAAGAAAATGACATGCCCTCAATCGGCGGCGGCGAACCTTCCAAATATGTCGGCAAATTGAGGTTCACGGCGAATAAATATTTGGCATTTTCCCACGAGGAGGACATGCTCGAAAGAATTGTTCCGGCAATGACAGAAGCCATCATGATCACCATGCTTGCCGCCGTGCTTCTGACAAGAACCGATACCATCAAAGCGAGAATCGCTACCGTCATGGCGGACAGCCATACGAGTCCCGTCTGCATGAGCATGTACAGCCACTGAGGAACAATGTGCACAAAGCTCGTGTCGACCTCGCTGCCGTTGATCGTAAAACCGGTAAAGATCGGCAAGCCCCAGCCTCCATAGCCGAAGAACATGCCCGATATTAAATAACACAGCAGCACCATCACCCCGACAAGCAGCGATACATAAAGAGTAAGCGCCGCGAGCTTGCTGAACAGCACCTTCCATCTGCGGACCGGCTTGGTAAGCAGCATTTTGATCGTTCCGGTGCCGCGCTCGCCAGATACGAGATCAGAACCAATGGTCAAAACGAGCAGCGGAATAAACAACCCTACCGCATTATTCATAAATTCCCGAGTAAAAGTGACGCCATTCGGGCTGCTAGGATTGACATCATGATCCAAATAATATTGAAGCTGCTGTACCGCAATGCGCTGCTGCTTCTTCCATTCCTCAGGAATCCGATTGCTGGACAGCCTGTTTTGCATATCCGTAATTTGCTGCAGCACCTCGTTGCGCCAGTCGGCAAATTTGTCTTTATTGTTCTGTGCTACGGTTAACTGAGCATACGTGAACATTGGAATAATAACAAGGAGAACAAGGACAATGACGAGAAACCTTCTTTTTTTCCACATTTTCAAGGTTTCATTTTCAATAAGGAGCAGTAGTTTATGCAAGGCTTTTCCCCTCCGTCATGTTCAGAAACAATTCTTCCAGTGTAGGAGCCGCTTTGTGCACCCCTTCAACGCTTATACCTTCCGCTACCAGCCGGCTGACGGTACCTGCAATATCCTCTAGCGGCATCGTTGTGACGACGGCGCCCGGCATGCTCGCAAGCACGCTCTCATCAATACGGTGCTCCTCTTCCGAAACGATTGCGGCCTTGCCGTCTTGCAGCAGCAAAGCAATGCCTTTCTCCCGAGGCTCCAGCTGCCATAATACATACGTTCCAGCCTGCTGAACCAGCTCGTCCACCGAACCGACGGCCAGCACTCTGCCCTTGTCAATAATGGCCACTCTATCGCACATCAGTTGAATTTCACTGAGCAAATGGCTTGATATGAACAGGCTGATGCCTTCTCCAGCAAGCATTCGCACAAATGCCCTCAGCTCCTTGATCCCAAGCGGATCAAGCCCATTCGTCGGTTCATCAAGAATAAGCAGCTTCGGACGTCCAAGCAAAGCTTGGGCAATGCCTAAACGCTGCTTCATGCCAAGCGAATATGTTTTGACTTTCTCATGAATGCGCTGCGTCAGGCTGACGATTTCGACGACCTCGCTTATTCTGGCCTCATCCACATCATCAAGCATATTGGCAAAATATTGCAAATTATCCCAGCCCGTCATATAGCCATACATTTCAGGGTTTTCTACAATGCTCCCGATATAACGGAGCGCCTGCTCCGGCTGCTTCTGGACATCATGTCCGCAAATCCGGATTTGCCCAGAGGTTGGCTTAATAAGATCGACCAGCATGCGAATCGTCGTCGTTTTGCCAGAGCCATTGGGTCCAAGAAAACCAAAAATTTCACCTGCCCGCACCTCAAAGCTGACATCGTGAATAATTTGCTTGCCGCGAATTTTTTTGCTTAAATTTGTCACTTGCAGCACTACATTTGACTGTTCCATAGCGCCTCCTTCTGCTACAACGCCTGCACGACCCGCTGCGCAATTTGTTTGTAACCTTCATGATTCGGGTGAAAATGGTCTGATGACAAGTAGCTGCCAATCCGTTCCTCAAACAAATCGAATGTCGGTACCATCGTCATATTTGAGTATTCATGAAGCATGTCATAGGCTTTCTCGTTCCACTTCTGAACCTCCAAGCTGCCATCCCGTAGCTCTTTTACATCAAAAAACGGATTATAGAGGCCAATATAAATGATGCGGGCATCCGGATTAATCCGGTGCAGCTCCGAAAGCACATTATCCAGCCGCTTCAAGCCTTCCTCAAGTCCCTTCTCCACCTGCGCGAGCGACATGTTTGGTTCAGCTGCTGCAGTTCCATTGGAATCCTGAGCGCCTTGCAGCGATTGAAACAGGTCGTTGCCGCCAATCGTCAGCAAAATGACATTTGCCTGCTGCAGCGCATAAGCCATGCCTTTATCCGTCTTTAAATTTTCCGCAAGCTGGTCGGCGCGCAGCCCGCTAATGCCCAAATTATTGACGAGCTCCGCCTGCTTGTCCGGATCAGCAGCCAAGCTGTCTACGACCTGCTTGACATAACCCCCGCCTGCCGAATCGCCAACTCCCTTGGTCAGAGAATCGCCTATTGCGACAATGCGAAGCTGATTTTTCTCAGCCGTCTGCTCTGGCAATGCCGTAACCTGCGGCTGTACGGATACAGAGGGAAACAGCTGATCCTTAATGGCATAGCCAATACCAACGAGCATCAATATCGTGATCAATAGGGAGCAGGCGCCAATCATAATGCCTAATCTTTTGGATGAACGCATCGCTTGTCTCTCTCCTTTTTCACAATCATTTACAAATTACAGGCAATGTATAAGTTTTTCGCTCCAATTGCCGTACACACAAGCCATTTTCAAACTTGTTTCATGTTCATACGTTAACCATAAAAAAGAAAAGGACTGTGATTATGAGCAATAATACACCAAAAGAGATGTATTTGGAAATGTTGAAAAAAGCAATATTATTTGAAATTTGGCTGGAGCGTGAGCCTGGCGCTACGAAGGAAAACCGCTTTTAAGGCCTCGATTGGCCCCTCATTGCACATAGTATGATTGGGCGTATTCGCATGAACCATCTGCATCAGCTTATGAATGCCGTCGTTAGCAACAACATCGAGGGCGATTTCATTGAAACTGGCGTATGGCGCGGCGGAACTTGCATTTTCATGCGCGGCTTTCTGAAAGTACATGGCATAACGAACCGGAAAGTGATCGTCGCCGATTCCTTTGAAGGGCTGCCAGCGCCGGAGGCCCGCTGTCCGATCGACGAAACCTCGAAATTTCACGAGCAGGACTTTTTGCGCGTTTCCTTGCCTGAGGTCGTCAGCAATTTTCAAAAATATGATCTATATGACGATGGCATTATCTTTCTTAAAGGCTGGTTCAAGGATACGCTGCCGGCGGCGCCAACGAATAAAATAGCGATAGCCCGCCTCGATGGCGACATGTATTCCTCGACGATGGATGCGCTGACTCATCTATATCCTAAAGTATCCATTGGCGGCTTTATCGTCATTGACGATTACTCCATTGGCTATTGCGCCGCAGCTGTTACCGACTTCCGCAATGCCTATCACATTACCGATCCGCTCGTGACGATAGATTCAACGGGCGTGTACTGGAAAAAAACAAAATAGGCAAGGTGAAACGGCTATCGCCGTCCTTTGGCGGCAAGGCGCGTTTCACTCCGAGAAATATAAGCCTAATGATAAGTGGGAAACTTATAAATTCTTATATTTCAAGCAAAAACGACTTCGTCGTCCTTCTAGGACGAGCGAAGAGCTTTGCCTTAGAATTCTAAGCGGATATAAGGATGAAACCTATTAGTGCTTAGAATTCAAGGTGAAACGGCTGTCGCCGTCTTCTTGCGGCGTGGCGCGTTTCAGTCCGAGAAATATAAGCTCATTTATAAGGGTGAAACTTATAAATTCTTATATTTCAAGCGTAAACGGCTGAAGCCGTCCTTTGGCGGCAAAGCTTCCGTTTCGCGTTGAAATATAAGCCCATTTATAAGGGTGAAACTTATAAATTCTTATATTTCGAGAAGGAAGGGCTGCTGCGCCCATGCGATAACTGGACGCGGCAGCCCTTCTGCAGCCTATTCTCCGTATGTAATATGCAGCAGCTCCGCCGCTTGGCGCGCCGTTTCCCGTGCCTGCTCTACATCTGCAGCCGTACTGAGCGCAACAGCCATCCGGCGTCCGACTTTCGTCTCCGGCTTGCCGAATACCCGCACCTGCGTATGCGGCAGCGCCAGCGCTTCCTGCACGCCGCCAATACGGAACTGATTGCTTTCACGATCCGCTTTGAGCGTATGCGAGGCACCTGGCGACAGCAGCCTGATCGTTGGAATCGGGAACCCCAATACAGCGCGAACATGCAGTGCAAACTCTGACAAATCCTGCGTCGCCATCGTAACCATGCCTGTATCATGCGGACGTGGAGAAACCTCGCTAAACAGCACGCCATCCTGCGTAAGGAACAATTCGACGCCATAGAGGCCATAACCGCCCAGCTCTTCGGTCACTTTGCGGGCAATGTCCTCCGCCTGCTCGATTTGCTCAGTGCTCATCGCATGCGGCTGCCACGATTCGATGTAATCGCCATCCTTCTGTACGTGGCCAATAGGTGCGCAGAAGCTCGTGCCTGATACGGAGCGAATCGTAAGCAGCGTAATTTCCGATTCAAACGTAATAAAGCCTTCGACGATAATCCGCTGCTTCTTCGCGCGACCACCCTCCATAGCGTAGCTCCAGCAAGCTTCAATTTCCGCTTCACTGCGGCAGACGCTTTGCCCTTTGCCAGACGAGCTCATGATCGGCTTAATGACACATGGGAAACCTAGCGCTGCTGTCGCTTCACGCAGCTCCTCCAGCGTATCGGCAAAACGGTAGGCGGCCGTCGGCAAGCCAAGCTGCTCGGCAGCAAGGCGGCGAATGCCTTCCCGGTCCATTGTCAGCCATGCAGCGCGAGCCGTTGGAATGACGCGGAAGCCCTCCTGTTCAAGCTCCAGCAGCGTTTCGGTTGCAATCGCTTCAATTTCCGGCACGATATAGTCCGGGCGCTCCTGTTCAATGATTCGTCTTAGAGCCGCTCCATCCAGCATATCAGCTACATAAGAGCGATGAGCGACCTGCATCGCCGGCGCGTTCTCATAGCGATCTACCGCAATCGTCTCAGCGCCGAGACGCTGCGCTTCAAGCGCTACCTCCTTGCCAAGCTCTCCTGATCCGAGCAGCATAAGCTTGCGCGACGCTCCGGACAATGGTGATCCATACATAATAAAAAGAACCTCCTGGAAGCAAACCGGATAATTGTCGGCGGCTGCCCTAAGGGACAGCGATACCGATTCCGAATTGTTTTTTCTTCCATTGTGGAGGTTCCTGCACTAAAAATCAAGACCTTAACCGCTTTGCTTCGACTTAAGCTGACAAGAAACGATATTGGGCTTCAATCAGCCCATTGTATATGCCCTTTTGCGCAATAAGCGCTTCGTGCTTGCCCCGCTCGACGATGCGGCCATGGTCCAGCACGATAATTTCATCGGCATTGCGGATCGTTGACAGGCGATGGGCAATCATGAAGGAGGTCCGTCCAGCAAGCAGCGCCTTTAGCGCCTCCTGGATTTTCAGCTCCGTATCGGTATCAATGCTTGCCGTCGCTTCATCGAGAATGAGAATGCGCGGATTCGCAAGCAATGCTCTGGCGAAGGAAAGCAGCTGGCGCTGGCCCATCGACAAAATGTTGCCGCGCTCCTCTACTTCCGTATCGTAGCCATCCGGCAAATTCATAATGAAATCATGGGCATGAACCGCTTTAGCCGCTTCCACAATATCCGCATCCGATGCATCAAGTCTGCCGTAACGAATATTGTCGCGAATCGTTCCCGAGAATATAAACGTATCCTGCATTACGATGCCGACTTGGGAGCGCAAGCTTTCAATCGTTACGTCGCGAATATCCTTCCCGTCGATCTTCACGCTGCCGCTAACGGGATCATAGAACCGGCAAAGCAGGTTGATGATCGTACTTTTGCCTGAGCCCGTATGCCCAACGAGAGCGATCGATTGGCCTGCTTTGGCTTCCAGGCTAATGCCTTTAAGTGCTTGGCGCCCTTTTTCATATTCAAAAATAATGTTGTCAAATACGACGTCGCCGCGAATATTCGGCAGTGCCTTCGCTGCGCCCTTCTCGTGTACCGTTGGCTCTTCATCGATAAATTCAAAAATGCGCTCGGAAGATGCCATTGCAATAAGCAGCTGGGAATACATTTGGCCAAGCCGGTTAATCGGGTCCCAGAAGTTGCCGATATAGTTGGCGAAGCCGACGAGCAAGCCGATTGTAATCGCACCTTGCTGAATCAGATGGGCACCGTACCAGAACAAAATAAATGTCCCGATAGCTGACGTAATTTCAATAACCGGACCGAACGCTTGGTTGAGCGCCGAGGCCTTATTCCATGATTTCACATTGACCGTATTCATGTAGTCAAAGAAACGCATATTGTCTTTTTCCTGAACGTAGGCTTGCGTTACTTTCATCCCCTGGATGCTTTCGTTCAAGTGGGCATTAATTCGCGACTGCTTCATCCGAACGTCCTGCCAAGCAAAACGAATCCGCTTGCGCAGCGCAGTTGAAACGATAAACATGAGCGGTACCGTCACCATGATTGCAAGCCCCAGCTTGAAATTCCAGATCAGCAAAATGACAACAATCCCCAGCAGCTGCACGCAGTCCATCAGCAAGTTGACGACACCGTTCGTAAACAAGTCCTGAAGGGCGTTAACGTCATTCGTAATCCGCACAAGCACGGAGCCTGCCGGACGCTTGTCGAAGAAGCGGAAGCTAAGCTTCTGGATATGCTTGAACAGATCATGCCGCAGGTCATAAATGACCTTTTGCCCAATAATATTCGTGTATTTGATCCGGTAGCTGTTGGCAGCCCATTGCACCACATACAGCAAGAGCATTAAGCCGGCATACAAGTACAGCTTTGGCAAGCTTGCCGCGCCATCAGCTGGCTGAATGGCTTCGTCAATCGCGAGGATGACGAGTGCGGGAGTCGCGAGCCGCGTAAGCGTGCCAATAATCATCATGAAGATGGCCGGGATCAGCTGGCGCTTATAGGGCTTCATGTAAACGAACAATCTGCCCACCTGCGCCCAGTTAAACGGCTTCTCGATCGCATCATCATCTTTGTAAATAAAACGTTCTTTTTTATCGTATTTATCCGTGCCGGAAGTGCTGCTCATTATAGCGCCCCCTCCTTCCGCTGCGAACCCGCCTGCTCAAGCTCTTCGAGCGGAAAGTCGGCGTATTGAATTTTGTAAGTATCACGATAAGGGCCAGGCTGCGCAAGCAATTGCTGATGCGTGCCGCGCTGCACAATTATGCCTTGATCCAAAACGATAATTTCATCCGCATGGCGCAGCGAGGAGATGCGGTGGGCAATAATGAATGTCGTGCGACCCGCCATAAGCTCCTTGAAGCCCGCCTGAATTTCATGCTCCGTTTCCATATCTACAGCGCTCGTAGCGTCGTCCAGAATGAGAATATGCGGATTTTTAATAAGGGCGCGGGCAATCGCAATCCGCTGCTTCTGTCCGCCGGACAATCCCATTCCTCTTTCACCTACAATCGTATCGTAGCCTTCCGGCATTTCCATAATAAAATCATGTGCCTTCGCCAGCTTCGCTGCACGTTCAATTTGCTCATCCGTTACATCCTGCATGCCATATGCCAAATTCGTGCGGATAGAGGCGGAGAACAGGAACGTTTCCTGAAAAACAGGAGCCATCTGTCTGCGCAGGCTGTTCACGTCAATGTCGCGAATGTCCATGCCATCCAGCGTAATGCTGCCCTCTTTCACATTATAGGCGCGCATGAGCAGCTGGATAACCGTCGATTTTCCTGAGCCTGTAGCTCCTAGGAAACCGATTACGGAGCCCGCCGGGGCATCAATCGAAATATTCGTTAATGCCGGAGCATTGTCAGGATAATTAAACGTTACGTTGTTGAAACGGACATGCCCTTTAACCAATTGCTCGTCAAGCACGATGGCATGTTCGAGGTTTTTCACATGGACATGCTCGTTCAATAGATTCAGCACCCGTTCGCCGGAAGCTTTGGATTGCGTGTAGTTGTTAATATGGAACCCAATCCCCCACATCGGGCCGATAATGTACCAAGTTAAGCTGAAAAAGGCAACCAGCTCGCCTAGCTTGAGCTCTCCTCTAATGACGAGCATTCCACCTGCTAGAAGCAGAATAACTGCGCTTATGTTGGCGCATAATTCCATAATAGGGAAATAACGAGCCCATATTATTGCAGCACCGATCTGATTCGTCTGATAAGCTTCATTTTTCACTGAAAATTTGTTCACTTCATGCGGCTCGCGGGCAAAGGATTTCACCGTGCGAACACCCGTAATGTTTTCTTGAACAGCCGTCGTCAGGCTGCTGAGCGCGCGGCGCATTTCTTGAAAGGCCGGGTGGATTTTGCGCTCGAAGCGCAAAGCCGTAAACACGAGCAGCGGGATGGTAACCAAAGTAATAAGCGTCAGCTGCCAGTGGATGGACAGCATCATCGCTCCGCCGAATACGACCATCAGCACCACGTTCAAAATTTGGGCAAAGCCAAAGCCGATAAAGTTGCGAATCGCTTCCAAATCCGCAGTCAAACGCGACATGAGATCGCCTGTTTTCGCTTTGTCATAATATTGAAAAGATAGCGATTGCAACTTGTCATAACAAGCATTGCGAAGCCTAAAAGCTACTCGGTTGCCGAGCCTTCCTCCGAAAAAACCATGCAAAAATTGCATCAATCCCTTTAACGTCACAACCCCCACAACAGTTAGCGCTAACGCAGGCACCTTGCCATACTGCTCTTCTTTAATAACATCGTCGATTAAGATGCGAAGCAAATTCGGATATACGAGCCCGAGCGCTGTCGCAAACATCAGGCAGACGATGGAGGTCAAAAGAAATTTTCGTTCGACCCAGTAAAATCGTTTGAGTTGCCTAAAGACGTCCAAGCAAATCCCACTCCCTGTTCTTTTTTGTAAGCATGAATGAATATTATCAGCATCCTATGACAGGAGCAATCTGAGTAAATTTCCGTATATTACATTGAAACAGCCGATTAAGGCAATTTGGAAACACTAACTAACCTATGCTCAAGTATCGTCTTAAATCATCCCTAAAGTGTGCGTCTTACGCCATTTTTGCACAGAAACACACAAAACAAGCCTAAACAATTTTTCATAAATACTTATATTAAAAAAATGCTTTCAAAGGCTCATACCCGCCCTTGAAAGCATTCAGATTATTATTAGATGAAAGCTTATGCAATTGTTGCGCTATGCAGATGAATCAATTGCTCATGCAGCTCGCGCAATTGCCCCACATCAGCATTGTCCGCTAGCGAGATGCGCTTGCCCTCTACATAGTTTACAACGTCTTGCTGAAGCTGCTCGCCTGACTGCTCGGCGTACTTTTTCCAAAGCGCGCTGTAGCGTTCGGTCCACTGTCCATTTTGGACAGCCATCCACTGCTGGAGCGATGGAATGAGCAGCGCCTCAAGCTCCTTGCGCAGCTGGCCTTTGCCGTCGCCTTCGAAAAATTGCCGCGGCGATTTAAAGCGGCTCCACAGCCATTTGCCGGTAATATCCGTCGTCGTCCAATCGACATCGATTTCCGGAGTAGGAATGGCCGCTGTCTCATACGGGATCGATTGATAGCCCGCCAGCAGAGCGGCAAGCTCCGACGCGCAGCTGTCAAATTGCTTGCGCAAAAGGCCGTTCAAAATTCGCTCCAGACGCAGCGAAGTCGCTTGCAGCTCCTGCGCCAGCTCCATCTGAATTTGCCGCTGCAAATCAAGCCAAGCCGTCCAAATCATCTTCTTCAAATCGCGACCATCATCCTGCAAGACAGAAGGATTAAAGGCGTAGTTGTAAAATTCTCCGAATCGAAGCTGCTGGCGCTGTACGACATAATAGAGCAGCTCGCTTAGCTCCTGTGCCTGCTGAGGCGGCGCCTCGCTGGACCGGTAGGACGCAAGCAGCAGCTGTGCCTGCTCTTGCAGCGCAGCCAGCTGGCTGCGTTCCTGCTCTCTCGTAGCCGCATCGCCTGTAGCACTGTTCAGCCAGCCATTTACGGTAGCCGCCGCCCTGACAATTTCCTGCTCCGCTGCGTCGATCGCAAGCCGCCCTAAATCCTCGCTCACAAAATGCAGGAAGGAGCGCTCGAACGCGTCAATGCCTGAGCGCGCTAACAGTTCGCCATCGCCGCTTTGCTTCGCGTCGAGACCATCCAAGCTTGAAACCGGATAAAGACGCGGCGAACGAATGCCGTGCTGAAGCAAATTAAGCTCCACATGCTTCAGGACGCCCGCAAGCTCCTCCTGATCGGCTGCCAAATCAGCCGCATTGACGAGGAAAAACATTTTATCGAGCTCGAACTGGTCCTTGACCCGCCCCAGCTGCATAAGAAACTGACGGTCTGCCTGTGAAAAAGCATGGTTGTAATAAGTGACGAACAGGACAGCGTCGGCATTTTTAATGTAATTGAACGCTACGCCCGTATGCCGGGCGTTCACGGAATCGGCTCCCGGCGTATCGACGAGAACGATGCCCTGCCGCGTCAGCTCGCAATCGTAATAAAGCTCGATTTCGCTGACGTAGCAGGAGCGAGATTCCTCCGCTACGAAGCGCTCGTATTCCGCTTGGGAGACGGTGAGGCGCTGGCCAAGCAGCGACTCATGCGCTTCCCAGCCTGCGCGTGCAGCACGCAGGAAGCTGTAGTGCGGCCGTCCGCCGGCGTGAATCGCATCCGGCGACAGGCGGTCGATCGCGCGCATAAGAGCGGCAGCGTCCGGCAGCGCAGCGTCAGTAGCGTCTTCGCCGAGCAAAGCGAGCGAATAGCGCAGGTCTTCCAGGACGGCGTCACGGGATTTCATGACGACGCCTGCCGTGCCATGCTCGTGTTCGCCCGATGGCGGCACGAGACGGTTGATCGCCGCCGTCGTCGGATTCGGCGACACCGGCAGTACCGGCTCGCCAATAAGCGCATTGGCGAGCGAGGATTTGCCCGCGCTGAACGCTCCGAACAGCGCGATTGTGAACCGGCTGCTGCGGAGCCGGTTCGCCTTGTCCTGCATCGCCTGCGCGGCCGCGGCTAGCGGCGCGTGCGGCGTCAGCAGCGCGGCTGCGCTGAGCAAGCGCGCTGCTGCGCCATGCTGCTGCGACAGCGCTTCGCCGCTGCCGAGCGCAGCTTGCGCTCGTGGCGCGTGCGGCGGCGCGCCACTGGCACTTGCGGCAGCAGCGTCGCCCGCTGCCGCCCTATCGCCGCGCTGCGCAGCTTCGCTCGCGCGGCGAGGCCCGGCGGCGGCATCTGCCGCGCCGCCGTCCACACCTGCGCGCGCGCTGGCATCCGCCGCTGCGCGCTTCGGCGCAGGCAGCGCCGGCCGCGCCACTGGCTGCGGCAGCGCCCTTACGACCTGCGCCGCATGCTGCGCGGCGCGCTCCGCCAGCGCCGCAAGCAGCCCTAGCGCCCCGGCTTGCGCATCAAGCGCCGCAAGCCGGCCTCTCACGTCTGCAGCGGCTGCCTCGCTCGCCGCTGCCACATGCGCCGTCAGCGCGTCAATCAGCTCATTGCCGCGCTTCCGGTAAAGCTCCTTCACCTCCGCGGCTAACTCGCGCGTATACGTCATCGTATATTCGTTGCCGAATACGGCTCCCGTATTTACGCGCTGAATGAGCCAGGAAGCATCCGGCTTCCAGCTAAACTGCTCGGCAAGCTGCTGCTCCAGCGTTTCCGCTGCGTAGCCGACTCGCTCAGCGGCACGGCGAAGCAAATCCTTTACATGCCAATCGACAGCCGCGCCCACTTGGCCAGCAAAATCATGGCAGAACAGCTCGGCACGCCGCTCCTGCTCAGCCGCCGTCTTTGCGCCCGCGAACAATAGCCCCGTCTTGAAGCCCGGCTTTCTGCTTTCCAGAAACGAATGCGCCAAATCACGCACCGGAGCTGGCGTAATGATCGCATTGTCTACCAGCGCCTGCATTTCACGGCGCAGCTCCAGACGCAGCCGTTCCGGTTCAGCCTTGAGCTGCTCCACCTGAACAGTCAGCTCGCCTTGCTCCGCCTTCACCCGCTGTGCTTCCTCTTCTCCGCCTGCCTCGGCAAGCAGCCGTTCCTTCTCCGGCTCATCCTGCATCTCGCACCATTTCAAATGCTCTGCTGCAAGATGGCGCAGCGAAGCGTCGACGCTGTAAGCAGCGAGCGGCTCACGCAATTCCTTCAGCTCGTCAAGCAGCTGCGTAAGCGCCTCCCATTCCTGATGCGGATGATCCGGCTGGCGCAACGACAAATAAACGATTCCCGCTGGCTCCAAATGCCATGCTTGAAACGCCTCTTCTACGCTTTTGCGGTAATCGGCAAACGTTAGCTCGCGTTCCCTGTGTTTATCAATCTGATTAACGATAAAATATAACGGCTTGCCCCAATCCTTAAGCTGCTTCGCAAACGCAAAATTAATTTCCGATTGCACATGATTGTAATCCATCACATAAAACACGACATCCGCCAAATGCAGCGCTGACTCCGTTGCCATCCGGTGTGCATCATCCGTAGAATCAATGCCCGGCGTATCCAGAAGTACCGTATGATTGCCTAATCTTTCTGTTGGATACGTAATCGAGACCGATTGGAACTGCTCCCCGTCTACGCAATAGCGATCCAGATCCTCCAAAGGCACACTAAGACTAGAGGCCTCGCCGTCCCTCTCCGTGATGATGCTTGCCAGCGCCTCTGCTCCGCCTCTTATGGACACTACGTTCGCGCTGGTCGGAATCGGACTGGAAGGCAGAAGCTGAGCCCCGCACAGCCGATTGATCAGCGTGGACTTGCCTGCGGAAAAATGACCGCAAAAAGCAACAGTAAGCCGACCTTCGGCCAGCTTACTGTTTACTTCCATAACTTGTTTGGCGTGCAGCGCATCACCTGCGTCCGCCATTTCGCGGGCCGCCAGGATTGTTGCTTCTTCAATGCGTTGTACCGTCATTTCAGCCATAACCTATGCAATTTCCTCGTCATCGGAAGGCAGGCAAATTTCGAATACATTGCCATGCTGCAAAATCATAATGTTACGCTCTTTTTCACGCATAACAACGACTTCCGGTTTTTGGCGCATACGCTCGATGTATTGGTCAGGCACGTCGCCGGAGCCGCTAACGGTTACGCCTTCCACTACGATATCTTCGTTTTCTTCTGGCGGGGAGCTAAGCACTTGCTCATAAATATCGGAGAAAAGCTCAAAACTATTTGTATACACAGAAATACACTTCACTGTCATCATCCTTCATTTTAAAAGTATTTGTCTCTTAGCCAACCTTATTTAGCCACTTTCTTAACAGTCTTCTTGTTTAAGCCTGGCTTCATACGTTGTTTTCCTTCTTTGCACATATCCAGCAGCGGACATACCTCGCATTGCGGATTTTGCGCCTTGCAATGATAGCGGCCGAAAAAAATGAGCCGATGATGGGTAAGGGTCCATTCGTCTTTGGGAACAAGCTTCATGAGCTTCTTCTCAACTTCCAGCACAGAATCATCAGGCTTCGCTATCGAAAGGCGCTTGGATACACGCTCAACGTGAGTATCGACGGCAATAGCCGGCACATTAAACGCATTAGACATGACGACATTCGCCGTCTTGCGTCCAACGCCCGGCAGCTCGACCAGCTGCTCATGCGTGGAAGGAGTTTCTCCATCATATTTATCAATGAGAATACGGCACAATTTTTGAATATTGGAAGCTTTGCTTCGGAATAGACCGATTCTTCGAATATCCTGCTCCAGCTCCTCCAGCGGAACCGCCACATAGTCCTCTGGCTGCTTATACTTCTGAAATAAGTTAGCGGTTACTTTGTTCACCATTTCATCGGTACATTGTGCAGACATTAGAACGGCAATCGTCAGCTCAAACGGATTAGAATGGTTCAGCTCGCAGTGTGCGTCCGGAAACATCTCCGCAAGAGTATCCAATATGTGTCGCATCTTCTGCTTCGCATTCATCGTCCTCTCTCCCATTCCAAACACTATCGTTCAAAGTGTAGCGAAAAACGTCCCGCCATGCAACTATAATCCACCATAAATATTGAAAAAAGCATAAAAAAACTGCCCCGTAGGGCAGTTTGTCACATAACCTTACCAATTTACACTTTTACAATTTCCACGGCTTTATTTTTGAAAGCATAAACGATGATCTGATCGCCGTATTTAATATCCTGCAGCGAAATCGTTTTCCCATCTTTTAGCAGCTTTGTTGAGCCTGTCACGTAAAAATAATTGGCGTTGTCGGCATCGGTCGTTTTGAGCGTCCACAGCTGTCCAGCCGTAGCGTCATACTGCCAAAATGTTCTCGTCTGGCCAACAGCGACAGTAACCAGCACGACATCATTTTCATTTTTGCTCAGTTGAATCCGGTCTCCAGTTGCAAGCGTCGACGTAATCGCAGAAGTTGATGTGCCCTTAGTAATTAGGAAGGATTGGCCAAGTGCAGCCGTTGTTGTCTGGCCACTCTCATTGGTCAGCGTAATGCTGTTCGTGCCTACCGATTGAACGGTTCCATAAGAAACGACGATGGATTTCACGGCAGTTATTTGCTTGCCAATGTAGCTAACATTAATGAAAGTGCCCGGAACAAGTGTATCGATCGCCACTTTGCTTCCTGTCTCATTCGTAATGTCGATTCCCGACAGCACTAGATCTGTCTGGACATTTTGCGCATTAACGACCGTAACCTTTTTGGTTCCAGTGTTGACAGCACGTACTTCATATTGGATAGGACGATGAACCTGAATGAGCGTTGCCCGATCCTGATTCACATTCATAACCGTTGTAATCGTATCGCCAACTTTGAGATCAGTCAGAGATGCTGCTGCAATGCCCGGAACTTCTACCGTTGGCGCCGAATAAGTAACCGTAACATCTACGCCGCCAGGCACGCTCATCGTAACGGAATTGCTCGAAGCATTAATAGAGACGAGCTTGCCTGTATATTTGCTTGCAATCGACAAGGACACAACCTTATCGCCGCTGTAAGTAATCGTCAGTTTGCGGTTTTTAGTCAGCCAAGTGCCGATGTCCTCCAGCTTGATTGCATTGCCGTTGTTGTCAATTCTCGTTTTGTCAGTCAAATAAAGCGGATAGGCTTTTGACCCTGCAGAGTCAAAAACGACAAGGAATTTTTTGTCCGCATTATAGCTTTCCACCTGAGCACCAACGAGCGTCTGAACGTTGCGGTTTACGACCTCGATTTTTGTAATCTGGTCCTGGTCATTCGTTGTAATTTGCAGTTGATCCACATCTTTAATCAAATCGCCAATCGTTGGCCCAACGATGCCTTCGATTATAATTTCAACCGTGCTGCTCAAAAATTTGGAATTGAGCTTTCCAGCGCTGTCTTCATAAGTAAGGACGCTTGCATCGCCGGAAATAAACGTGCCTTTGAGCACAGCCGCTCCTGTTTGTTGGTCAACTGTAATTTTCAGCGCTTTAGGAGATGTACGGAACGTATCCTGCGTCACTGTAATTGCGCTGTTTTCTTTCAAGTCGCTAATGGCAATCGTCTTGCCAGACGTTTCGGTTAAGATAAGCGAGTCGTCATAATAAACCTCTACCGGCTTATTATCTATCCACACATACAGCATCTTCTGATCCGGCAGCACGCGGCCAACCGTACCTGTTATCGTTTTAATTTGCGGCTTGTCATCCTGGAGCTCCACGTAAGCAGCCCCGCCCGATTTCGTAATGACCGTTACATTTGCATATTGCACAAGATCTTTGGCTGCAATTGGCGTTTCTGAGTCATAACGATAGATGACCGTATCTGGGCTAAGCGTATATACAGCTGATTGAGACTTGCTATAAATCGTTATGCCCGTATCGCTAGATTGCAGCAGCACACCCGTTGCTTGGCCTGCGTATTCCACCGGATACAGCTTCTCAGCACGGCTGAACAGCGTTGCAAGGCTTGCACGGTTTACATTCGCTTTAGGGTCGAACTTGACTGCCGTTACCCCTTTAACCAAATCTAGTGAAACAGCTGCATTGACATAGCCACGGTAGCTGCTAGCAATTTGATCTGCATCATTAAACGATGAAACAGCGTTCTGCAGGCTGTCCGCTGTGCTCTTCTGGTTAATAGCACGAATGAGCAGCTTCGTCACCCATTCACGAGTGGCAGGGCGTTGTCCCCAGCCTACAGCTTGATCGCCGGAAGCGGCAAGCGCATATTCTTCAGCTTGATCCAGCAAGCCTTTATCAAAAGCAAGCTTCACTTCGCCTTTAAAGTCGCTCTTAACGACAAACGTTTCTGGAAAAGCAACAGTATCATCAGCCGGAGCTTCACTTGCTGCGCCTATAAAACGCAAAGCCATAAGAACGGCTTCCTGCTGCGTTACATTATCAGCCGGACGAAACAGGCCATTAGAGCCATTAATGATGCCTTGAAGCGACAGCTTCGTAATATGCTTTTGCGCCCAGTGATTCGATGCTACATCGCTAAACGGGTTGGAGCTGACAGACGCCGCATACGAAATAGGGGCGGGAACCGCAAAAGGCCCCGCCAAAATGGAAAATGCAATTGTACCTGCAATGATAGATTTAGATGATCGTGACAATGCCATAGTTATCGTTCCCCCCAAATAGTTTCAAAACGTATTAAATGGAATTTCTATTTTATTACACTCTTTTATTCATTATCTATCATTTTCTTTCTATCAAGCGTAAACGGCTGAAGACGTTCTCTGGCTGCTAAGCTACGGCTTTAGTGTTGGATGCTCAAGCTCAACATGGCCCATCAGCGTATCTGCGCTGTCTCCATCAATGAGCAAATCATAGGATTTTACAAATTCGAACTGGAACAATGTTTTTTGGAGCGTCTCCAGCACTAATACTTCGCCAGGCGAACCAAGCCGGGACTCGTCAGACAGATGAAGATCAATCGTCACCTGTCCATCGCTTCCCAGCAACACCGATTTAATTTCAATCAGCTTCCACAGCGATACAGCGCCATCGCCCTCCGCTTGCTGTAATGCTGTAATTGCGTTTTGAACTAACTCCAGATCTGAGCTGTATGCAACCTGAACCTGCTGCTCCACTATACCATCCAGCTCTTCATTTCCCGCATATACCTTTATTTCTGCTGTCTGTTTTGCAGGCTCAATTGACGGCTCGGCCGTCGGAGCAGCGGATGGCTGAATAGAAGGCGACGGGCTGCTGCCCGCGCCTGATTCAGCTGGCTTGTTAACCGCCGCACAGCCCGCAACGAGTCCAACTATACATAAAGTCAACATGAACTTGCTCACTGTTCGCAGCATCTGTTATCCCCCTGTCTCTACTATAGCTTCAAATAGTCCTTGATTCCTGCTACAATTCCGGCAGCGATTTTATTTTGCACGGATTCATCAAACAGCTTCTTGTAATCGTCTGCGTTAGACAAAAATCCTGCCTCAAGCAAAATGGCTGGCATTGTCGTTTCTCTCGTCACATGCAAGCTCTGCTGCTTGACACCGCGATCCTTAAGGCCTGTTGCTTTGGCAAACTGCTTGTGTACCGCATCGGCAAACGCTTTGCTGCTAGCTCTTGTGTAGTAGGTTTCCGTGCCCGTTGCGGCGCTGCTCGGATTGCTGTTGGCATGAATAGATAGGAATAGATTAGCTTTAAGATTTTCAGCAAACTTTACCCGATCCTCCAGCTTGACATAGTTGTCATCGGGACGGGATAAAGAAGCTTTTATTTTCGACTCCTTATCAAGCAGAGCCTTTACTTTCAAAGAAAGGCTGAGATTAAATTCTTTCTCCCATCTGCCATTAATTCCTTTTGCTCCTGGATCAGAGCCGCCATGTCCCGCGTCAATTACGATAGAATAAACACCGTTTGCTGGCAGTGTCGGACCTGCAGTTGGCGTTGGCGTCTCTGAAGGCGTCGGTGTTGGCGTAGGAGTAGCTTGCACTGGCAGCGGATCAATGACATTGATGCGAATTTCGCCTAGCGCACTGTTGATGACATCCACATCGGCATCTGCTTTCAGGTCAAGCACGATACGTACAGTTGCCGGGCTTGACGAGAACAAGGAATAGCGGATACCGCTCAAATAAGGATGCTCGCCTACCTCAAGATTGATCTGACCTGAGCCAAGCTGCGCTAAAAGCGTATCCGAATAGGACACCTTGGGAATGTCCATTACGATTCGTTTCGGGCTTTCGAGCTTGAAAGGCTGATTGTAGACAGCGCTTCCCTCGTAGTGAATAATAATCGCATTTTCATTGTCATACGAAATGTCCGTTACAACACCATCAGGCTGTGTGACAACCGGATCTGTTGATGGAGTTGGCGTAGGCGTTGGCTCCGCTTCTTTAAACAATTGGACGGATTTTGTCGTTTGGTCCCAATTGACCTGCATTCCGAGAGATTCCCCAACGAATCGCAGCGGAATAAGGGTTGTCCCTTTTTGCAGCAAAGCTGGCGTATCCAGCTTCACCTGCTCATTGTTAACAAAAGCGACATCCTGGTTAATAGTAAGTACAATTGAATCAGAGCCATTATGTACAGTAACTGTCTGTGTAGCTGACGACCAGCCTACTTTGTAGCCGATACTCTCCGACACGAGCCGAATCGGTACAAGCGTATACTTGTTGTCTACGATTTGCGGCGCTACCTTCGAATCCAGTAAAGCCCCATTCAAATAAAGCTTTGGCACAACCTCGGCAGCATGTCCTGCACTAGAAAACAGCGTGAACAAAAACGACATGAGCAACAAAATCGGTACAAATTTCTTCATTTTCCACCTCGATGACTGAAATTGCCCTCATCGAATGGGGTGCATTCGACTTAAACAGACTAAAATATTAGACGCATAGCGTCAGAAAAAGTTGCGTATAGAGGAAAAAAGAGGACAATTTTTCCGACAGGAAATTGCCCTCTTTTTAAAATATAGGAAAGTATATCGTTTTTCCATCCTTCTCTATATTTCTCGTAATGAAACGGCTGTCGCCGCCAGAAGGCGGCAACAGCCGTTTTTTCTTATTTACAGCTTATGCGTGCGATTTTGCAGCGCGTTTTTGCTCGTAAGCTGTAATTTTATCTTCATGCATCAGCGTAAGGCCGATATCATCAAGACCTTGCAGCAAAAACTGGCGACGGTGCTCATCCAGCTCAAAGTTGATTTCCAGACCATAATCATCAGTCAGACGATTGTTTTCCAGATCAACATTCAGCTTGTAGCCATCATGCTTCGCCGTGCGCTGGAACAGATCTTCAACCTGCTCTTCGCTCAGCTTAAGCGGCAAAATGCCGTTTTTGAAACAGTTATTGTAGAAAATATCTGCATAAGACGGTGCAATAACGACTTTGTAGCCATAGTCGAGAATGGCCCATGGCGCATGCTCACGTGAAGAGCCGCAGCCGAAGTTAGCGCGAGATATAAGAACGGAAGCGCCTTGATAACGAGGCTTATTCGGTTCAAAATCAACGTTTACTTCACCGTTCTCATGAAAACGCCATTCGAAAAATAGAAATTGTCCAAAGCCGCTGCGCTCAATACGCTTCAAAAATTGCTTAGGAATAATCGCATCCGTATCTACGTTAACGCGATCGACTGGAGCAACAATGCCCGTAAACTGTTTAAATGGTTCCATATCGGTAATACCCCTCTCACACGTCCTGATTAGTTCAATACTTCTGTTTTGACATTCCAATCACGCACATCTGTAAAACGGCCCATAACAGCTGCAGCAACAGCCATTGCTGGAGATACGAGATGCGTACGGCCTCCGCGGCCTTGGCGGCCTTCGAAGTTACGGTTCGATGTCGAAGCACAGCGCTGTCCTGGCTGCAGAACGTCCGGATTCATTGCCAGACACATCGAGCAGCCTGCTTCACGCCATTCGAAACCTGCTTCGATAAATACTTTATCAAGGCCTTCTTTCTCAGCCTGAATTTTAACGCGGCCCGAGCCTGGAACGACGATTGCTGTCACTTTATCACTAACTTTGTAGCCGCGAGCGATTTCAGCAGCAGCACGAAGATCCTCAATACGTCCATTTGTACAAGAACCGATAAATACATAGTCGATCTCGATTTCATTCATAGGCGTACCTGGCTTCAGATCCATATATTCAAGTGCTTTCTCAGCAGCTTTACGCTCATTTTCCGTAGGGAGCTGTTCTGGGTAAGGAACGGAAGAAGTAATATCCGTACCCATGCCAGGGCTTGTACCCCAGGTTACTTGCGGAATCAGGGAATCCACATCAAAATCAACAATCGTATCATAAGTTGCGCCTTCGTCAGTGGACAGCAATTTCCACTCTTCTACAGCTGCATCATAATCTGCTGGAGCATATTCGCGTCCGCGAAGATAGTTGAAAGTCGTTTCGTCAGGAGCGATCAGACCTGCGCGAGCGCCGCCTTCGATCGACATGTTGCAAACCGTCATACGCTCTTCCATCGTCAGCGAGCGGATCGACTCACCTGTGTACTCGATAACGTAGCCGGTAGCGAAGTCCGTGCCGTATTTTGCGATAACGCCCAAAATCATATCTTTTGCCGTTACGCCCGGTTTGCGGTTGCCTGTGAAGCGAACTTCCATCGTTTTTGCTTTCGATTGCTGCAAGCATTGTGTTGCCATTACGTGCTCAACCTCGGAAGTACCGATACCAAATGCAAGCGCGCCGAACGCACCATGCGTGGACGTGTGGCTGTCGCCGCAAACGATCGTTTTGCCCGGATGCGTGAGGCCAATTTCAGGCCCCATAACGTGTACAACGCCTTGGTCAATATTGTCAAGATCAAACAGCTTTACGCCGAAATCCTTACAGTTTTGCGTCAGCGTATCGATTTGTTGCTTGGAAATAGGATCTTTAATATTAAAGCGGTCTTTCGTAGGAACGTTGTGATCCATCGTTGCAAATGTCAAATCCGGACGACGTAATTTACGACCAGACATGCGAAGGCCTTCGAAAGCTTGCGGCGAAGTTACTTCGTGAACCAGTTGAAGATCGATATAAATAATACTTGGTTTGCCTTCTTCTTGATTAATGACGTGATTATCCCAAATCTTCTCAAACATCGTTCTTTTAGCCATTAAATTCACCCCATCGTTCGACTTCTCTTCAAAAATGATGCTCTAAGCATAACATCTGGCACTTGATTGATCCAAGATATAATATCTATAATGTCTATAGGTAACAACTATAACGGTAAATGAAGAAGCTCTTCCCAGAAAAATAGAAAGCGAAGGATGCCCATGGAGCTCAGACAACTGCAGTATGTGCTGCAAATCGCAATTGAAAAAAACTTCTCCCGCGCAGCGGAAAAGCTGCATATCGCCCAGCCTTCGCTCAGCCAGCAGCTGTCTAAGCTGGAGCAGGAGCTTGGCGTGCTGCTGTTTCGGCGCACGACCAACTCGGTTGAGCTTACGCAGGCTGGTCAGGTATTTGTTGACAAGTCCCAAACGATTCTCGATGCGATTGAACAATTAAAGCAGGAAATGGATGATATGGCGCAAATGCGGCGCGGGCGGCTCGTCGTCGGAACGCTGCCGATTACGGGCTCGCATATTTTGCCGCTCGTCCTGCCGGTATTCGGCGCCCAGTATCCACAAATCGAGGTGGTGCTCGTAGAGGATACATCGGCAAAGCTGGAGCAGCTTACGGCAAGCGGCGGCACCGACCTCAGCTTGCTGTCCCTTCCGCTTGCCGACACCACGCTTGCATGGGAGCCTTTAATGGAAGAAGAAATTTGCCTGGCCATTCCGCCGCAGCATCCGCTTGCGGAAAGCACGGAGCCTGTACCGATAAGCATATTGCGCAATGAACCCTTTATCGGATTAAAAAAAGGCCAGGGCTTTCGGCAAATTACGGTCGAGCTGTGCCAGGCTTCCGGCTTTACGCCGCAAATCGTATTTGAAAGCAGCAATATTGAAACCGTCCAATCGCTCGTCGCGGGCGGCATGGGCATCGCCTTCGTCCCGAAAATGCTGACACGGCAAAGAGGGAGCGAATTCGCCCCCATCTACTTGCCCCTGTCCCCCAAAGCGTCACGGACACTAGTCATCGCCAGCCGCAAGGGGCGCTACCTATCCAAAGCTACGGAAGCCTTCATTCGAACGATGAACAAAACGATCGTCCATTATAAATAAATGATCCGCTAAAAAATGGTATTAAACAGAAACGGCTAGATGTAAAAAGGTTGGGCTGCCCGAGGGCTATTTAACCCCAACCTTTTCACTTCTCTTGACTTTTTATCCAAGCTTTTAATACAAATTTGGCCGACGATCTTCAAATACGGGGATTTTCCCGCGTACCGCATCAACGAGTGAAAGGTCGATTTCCGCATAAATAATCGCTTCGTCCTCTCCACCCTCAGCAATGGTTTCTCCCCACGGATCAAGGACGAGTGAATGCCCGAAAAAGCTCGTTTCGCCGCTTTGCCCTACCCGATTGCAGGCAATGACGAACATTTGATTTTCAATCGCTCTTGCGCTCAGCAGCGTTTTCCAGTGATGCAGGCGCGGATTCGGCCACTCAGCTGGAACGAACAGCAGTTTTGCGCCTCCAAGCGCCAGCTTGCGAGCAAGCTCAGGGAAGCGGATATCATAACAAATCATCATGCCGGCTTCCTGTCCGCCAAGCTGAAACAAACCAAGCTTATCGCCAGCTTGCAAATATTTTTCCTCATCCATTAAACGGAACAGATGGATTTTAGAATAATCCGCAATCGTTTCCCCCGCACGGTCGAAAGCAAAAATCGTATTGTAAACGCCATCCGCCTTGCTTTCCGCAATCGAGCCCGCAACAATATTTACTTGATGCTTAGCCGAAAAGGCTGACAAAAGCTGTTTCGTCCGCTCCCCATTCGCATCAGCCAGCGTTTCGATTTCCGTCAGCGCATAGCCTGTGTTCCACATTTCAGGAAACACGATGACATCAAGCTTGCGATCCCCGCTTACCGCTTGCTCCAGCATTTGCGCAAGCTTGGCAAAGTTCGCCTCCGGATTTCCTGCATTTATGTCCATTTGCAGCAGCGCAATGTTTAATTTTTCATTATTCATTTTCGTCAGGCCTCCTGTATGTTGCAACCATTCATTTTCCCTAATGATACCTTCACATGGTTCTGTGTCAAGATGGGGATGATAACTCAAGTACAATTACCAATCCATATACAGACAAGGAGCATGCATAACATGAAGCTGCAAAAATGGATAGCTGCCCTGTGCGCAGCTTGCTCATTATTTATTTTTGCCTCCACCGGATTTGCCCAGGAGACAGCAAAAGAGCAACATACGGTGGGACCCGTTCAAGTTTTTGATGTTAAAGCTGGCAAGGTCGTGCTGACTGTACCGAATGACAAGGACTATCAAAAGATGGCAAACAGCTGGCTTGGCTCCATTACAGGTCTTGCCCCCCAATTAACGAATGACAACACCTGTACCTATGTATATCGCGTTCCTCTAGCTAAACCTTACAAGCTGAGCACGAACAATATTTCGCTCAATGCAACCGAAGTATTTTTGTTCGTATGCGAAGGCAAAGCGCCGCAGCTGTTAGTTTTTGATGATCAGCGCAGGCCGCTGCTGCTGTTATTTACAGCTGATATCGCAGCTTTTGTTAAAAAAGTCGGCATTCCGGCCGCTTAAGAATCCATTCCAACTGAATCACTCGACATAAATGGTTTTTGCGTGCTACAGTAATGCTTAACGGCTTATTGTTCATGAGCAACTATTGGATGTGGAGTGTGAATAAAATGGAAACAAAGCTGGAACAGCATATCATTAAACCAGCAGATCGTATGACTGGCTTGCCTACGCAATTTTTTGCTAAATTGGTTGCTAAGGCTAATGCCCAAGTCGCGAAAGGCCGCGACGTTATTAACCTTGGACAAGGCAATCCCGATCAGCCGACTCCGCCGCACATTGTGGCCAAGCTACAGGAAGCAGCCGCAAACCCTATGTATCACCGTTATCCGCCTTTCAGCGGCTACCCTTTTCTCAAGGAAGCCGTAGCGAAACGTTATAAGGAAGATTATAACGTCGATATAGACCCAACGACAGAAGTTGCCATTTTGTTTGGCGGCAAGACAGGTCTGGTGGAACTTAGCCAGTGCCTGCTTAATCCAGGCGATGTCTGCCTCGTGCCTGACCCGGGCTATCCCGATTATTGGTCAGGCGTGGCGCTCGCTGGAGCGGATATGCATTTTATGCCGCTAACGGCGGAAAACCGCTTTTTGCCTGATTATGGCGCCATTGACGAAGCCGCCCTTAGGCGTGCTAAGCTCATGTTTATGAACTATCCGAACAATCCGACCGGAGCGGTAGCGAATGCTGAATTTTATGAACAGACAGTAGAATTCGCCCGCCGCACAGGCGTCGTTGTCGCAAGTGATTTTGCTTATGGCGCGATTGGCTTTGATGGCGAGCGTCCCGTCAGCTTCCTGCAAACGCCGGGAGCAAAGGAAGTGGGCATAGAGTTTTATACATTGTCGAAATCCTACAACATGGCGGGCTGGCGCGTAGGTTTTGCACTAGGCAACCCGCAAGTCATTTCTTTAATCAATCTTATGCAGGATCATTATTATTGCAGCCTGTTTGGCGGCATTCAGGAAGCGGCGGCTGAAGCGCTAACCGGATCTCAGCAATGCGTGACGGAGCTGAATGCCACTTATGAGCGCAGACGAGAAGCGTTGTTTGGCGCGCTGGATCGCATCGGCTGGAAAGCAGAGCGTCCGGGTGGCTCCTTCTTCTGCTGGCTGCCTGTTCCAGAAGGCTATACATCTGAATCGTTCGCGGATCTCGTTTTGCAGGAAGCAGATGTCGTTGTCGCGCCTGGAGTCGGCTTCGGCACATTCGGCGAAGGCTATGTACGGCTTGGATTGCTTACGAGCGAAGCTCGGCTGGAGGAAGCGGTTGAACGTATTGGAAAGCTAGGCATTTTCAAAGCATAACCGCCTGCAAATGCCTCTCTTTACAGCACCCGTCGATCATGATATGCTTACATCAATTGAACATGAAACGTTATGACGGGACCAGTAAGCTTGACTAGGTCGTGCCCAGAGAGTGAATTCCAGAGGCTGCAAGAATTTACCTCGACTGCTCGCTGAACCTGCCCCTGAACGGCCGATGATGAATCGGACAGCACCTCCTGTTACGAGGCCCAAGCAGGATTGTTTGCCTTAACCGGCCTACAGTCAATTAAGGTGGTACCGCGGAAGCATATAAGACTTTCGTCCTTTACGGACGGGAGTCTTTTTTATTTTGTCAGGAAATGGGATGATGGGAAAATGGCGGAACGAATCATTGTAAAAATCGGCAGCAGCTCGCTAACCTCCGAGGAAGGCGGACTGAACAAAGAACGCATCGCTTATTTTGTCTCCGAGCTTGCCGCGCTGCATGCAGCAGGCTGCTCGGTCATATTAGTCACCTCCGGTGCCGTTGCTGCAGGCTTTCGCCAAATTGGCTATGAGTCAAGGCCCAAAGCCGTACACGAGAAGCAAGCGGCCGCCGCAGTTGGGCAAGCGCTGCTCATGCAAGCTTATCAGGAAGCTTTTAGCCAGTTCGGTATCGGAGCGGCACAAATTTTGCTGACGCGGGCAGACTTCTCTAACCGCAAGCGAATTCAGAACGCTTTGATGACCATTGAAGAGCTGCTCAGGCTGCGCACGATACCGATTATTAACGAGAACGATACCGTCGCAACCGATGAGCTGAAATTTGGTGACAATGACAATTTGTCAGCACTGGTCGCAACAATGACGAAAGCTGGACAGCTCATTATTATTACGGATATGGACGGCTTGTACACGGAGGATCCACGGAAGAATCCGCAAGCAGTCAAAATCGAGCGAGTCGGCAGCATTTCCGCAGACATTATGAAATTCGCCGGCGGTGCTGGCTCGGCAGTTGGAACGGGCGGGATGCGCTCCAAAATTGAAGCAGCCCGAATTGCCATGCGCGGCGGCGTACCCGCTTTTATCGGGAAAGTGCAGCAGCCTGGCGATCTGTCGCTTGCGACAAGCGGCTCCGGCAAAGGCACGTATTTCGATACGGAGATGCATAGCCTGCCGATGAAGAAGCAATGGCTGGGCTTCCACTCTATGCCTCAAGGCACGATATCAGTCGATGCAGGAGCTGAGCTTGCGCTGCTTACAGGGGGCAAAAGCCTCCTCCCTGCCGGCATTACAGGCAGCAGCGGCGATTTCCATCCCGGCGATATCGTGGAGGTGCTTAGCGCCAGCGGCGAAACGATTGGGCGCGGCGTCGTCAATTACGCTGCATGGCAAGCTAAGGCAGCAGCCGGACTTGGCAGCGAAGAAGTGAAGCGCAGAATTGATGTGAGCCGGATTGAAGTCATCCACCGGGATGAATGGGTTTCATTAAAATAAGCCCTTGTCCATTAATAGGGCCAGTCGTTATTCATCACTTATTTTTAGGAGGAACAAACCTATGACAAGCGAAGTTGTCCAAAAAGCCACATTGGCAAAACGTGCTGCAAGTATTATGAACACCGTAACGACCGACCAGAAAAATGCCGCACTGCTTACGATCGCTGACGCTTTAATTAAGCATACAGCTGATATTATTGAAGCGAACAAGCTCGATTTGAAAAATGGAGAAGCAGCCGGCACTAGCCGCTCCCTGCTCGACCGTCTCGCTCTCGATGAGGCAAGAATTGAAGCAATTGCTCAAGCGCTCCGTGAAATCGCTGATCTGCCTGACCCAGTTGGCGAACTGCTGGAGCAGTTCGACCGTCCGAATGGACTGCATATTGAAAAATCACGTGTTCCGATCGGCGTTATTGGCATCATTTATGAAGCGCGTCCGAATGTGACGGTCGATGCGGCTGGATTATGTCTCAAAACTAGCAACTGCGTCGTGCTCCGCGGCGGCTCGGCAGCACTTGAATCGAATCGCAAAATTATCGAGGTGCTGCGCCAGGCGCTTGAGTCGACGGCATTGCCAGCCGATGCCCTCCAGCTCATTGAAGATTCCGATCGCGCGTCGGTCAATGAAATGCTCAAGCTGAACGGACTGCTCGATGTTATTATTCCACGCGGCGGGTCAACACTCATTCGCACCGTCGTTGAAAATGCTACCGTTCCGGTTATTGAAACCGGCGCAGGCATTTGCCATACTTATATTGATGCGAGTGCAAACGTGGAGATGGCGGCCAGCATTTCGCTCAATGCCAAAGCACAGCGTCCATCCGTCTGCAACTCCATGGAAACGCTGCTTGTACACAAAGCTTTTGCCAGCGAGTCGCTTCTCTCCATTGCTGAGCAGTTTACAGCAGCAAAGGTGGAGCTTCGCGGCTGCGAGCGCGTTATGAAGCTTATTCCGCACGCCAAGCAAGCGACGAATGAGGATTACGCGACAGAGTATAATGACTATATTCTGAACGTGAAAATCGTAGATAATCTGGATGAGGCCATCGCTCATATTAGCAACTACGGGACGCAGCATTCCGAATGCATCGTTACCGAGGACGCAGGCAATGCAGCCCGCTTTATGCAAGAAATTGATGCGGCTGCCGTCTATCACAATGCTTCCACTCGCTTCACGGATGGCTTTGAATTCGGCTTTGGCGCCGAAATTGGCATTAGTACGCAGAAGCTTCATGCACGCGGGCCTATGGGCTTGCCTGCACTCACATCAACCAAATACCGGATTACCGGCTCTGGACAAATTCGCGGCTAATTAAGCGTTCACTTTACGATTTCGAAAATATGGGAGGAAACCGTTATGCCAATAGATACAGACACCAAGACGATTGATCGCATTCAGTCGCTGCAAATCGCTTTCTACGGCGCAGGCTCCATGGCGGAAGCCATCGCCCGGGGCATGATTAATCAGAACCTGACGCAGCCGAAACGCATTGCAATGCTCAACCGGCAAAATGCCGATCGTTTGAACGAGCTTAACAGCCAGTATGGTGTTCAGACGATTTTGCAAGGCTCCTCGAACGAAGCTTTTCTGAAGGAAGCCGATATTATTTTTCTCGCCATGAAGCCAAAAGATGCAGCCGAAGCCATTGCAGGCATTAAGCCTTTTATTTCGGAGCATCAGCTTATTATTTCGGTCATTGCCGGACTATCGATTTCTTCGATTGAGCTGCTTCTTGGCCGCAAGCTGCCTATCGTACGCACGATGCCGAATACGTCCTGCACGATCGGGCTCGGTGTTACAGGCATCAGTTATTCCGAAGCGGTGACGAAGGAGCAGCAGCTGCTGGCGGAAGCTATTTTCCAATCCGTTGGCATCACCTCCGTCGTTGAGGAGAACTATCAAGACGCCATTACCGGCGTATCGGGCAGCGGCCCGGCTTACGTGTATTATTTTATGGAATCGATGATTGATGCGGCGAAGGCAATGGGCCTTAGCAAAACGGCTGCCAAGGAGCTTGTCACGCAGACGGTGCTTGGTGCAGCGGAAATGGTACGTGCAACTGGCGAGGAGCCTGCCGAATTGCGCCGCAAAGTGACATCCCCGAACGGGACGACACAAGCAGCGCTTGAGCTGATGAGCCAGCAAGGTTTGGCAGAGACAATTGCCAGCGGCATGAAGCGTTCCGCCGAACGCGCAGCCGAAATCGGAGCCGATATTGAAAGGAGCTTGAAAAAATGAGTGAATTTTGCATTGCTACCTACCGCAGCTTTGATGATAAAGCTGATTTTGATAAAAAAGCGTTATCCATTGCCGTCGGCCTGACGGTTGGAAGCTGGACCGATTTGCCGGAAGCGCGCAAATCCGAAATGGAGAAGCATCTCGGCAAAGTATTGTCCGTTGAGGTGCATGAAGGCGGAGAAGGCAATCGCTACGCTGATATTCGCATCGCCTATCCAGATATCAACTTCAGCCGCGATATCCCTGCCCTGCTCGTTACGATTTTCGGCAAGCTGTCGATGGACGGACGAATTAAGCTGATTGATATTGAAGTTTCACAGTCGTTCGGCTCTGCTTTTCCGGGTCCGAAGTTTGGCTTGCAAGGCGTTCGCGGCCTACTCGGCGTACAGGAGCGTCCGCTGCTGATGAGCATCTTCAAATCTGTTGTCGGCCATGATCTGGCGAACTTGCAGGAGCAGTTTTATAAGCAGGCGCTTGGCGGCGTTGATCTGATTAAAGACGATGAAATTTTGTTTGAAAATCCGCTGACCCCGCTGGAAAAACGCGTTGAGGCTTGTAGGGAAGCTGCCGAGCGCGCCCAGCAGGAAACGGGCCAAAAGCTGCTGTATGCTGTCAATTTGACGGGCCCTACTTCGCAGCTTGCTTCTCAGGCGCGCAAAGCGATTGCTGCTGGAGCTAACGCCCTGCTCTTTAATGTGCTGGCTTACGGCTACGATGTGCTGCATGAGCTGAGCAAAGATCCGTCGATCAGCGTACCGATTGCTGCGCATCCGGCTATGGCAGGCGCGATGTATCCTTCGCCGCACTATGGCATTGGCGCTTCCGTGCTTCTGGGCAAGCTTATGCGCCTTGCGGGAGCTGATCTCGTGCTGTTCCCTTCTCCTTACGGCTCGGTCGTCATGCCGAAGGAAGAAAATCTCGCCGTCAAGGAAGCGCTGCTTGCCCCATCCAGCGAGCTGCTCACCAGCTTCCCTGTTCCATCCGCGGGCATTCATCCGGGCCTCGTGCCGCTTATTTTGCGCGACTTCGGCACCGATGTAGTCGTCAACGCTGGCGGAGGCATTCACGGCCATCCGATGGGCACCGCTGCTGGCGGACAAGCCTTCCGCCTCGCGATTGATGCAGCGATGAATGGCATTCATCTGCGCGATGCTGCCGCAGCTCCTGGCGGTGAAGCACTGCAAGCTGCTATTGACGCTTGGGGGATTAAAGAATGACAGCAGCAAAAAAACGCATCGTGTTCTGCGATTTCGACGGAACGATTACGGTAAATGATAATATTATTGCGATCATCCGCCATTTTAACCCGCCAGGCTGGGAGCCGATTGTGGAGCAGACGATTTCACAGCAAATATCCATTCGTGAAGGGGTAGGCAAGCTGTTCCGCCTCCTCCCTTCTTCTATGCAAAAAGAAGTTGTCCATTTCGGCATTACGAATGCGCGCATTCGCGAAGGGTTTGGCGAGTTCCTCTCCTACTGCCGGAAAAATGATATTGAATTTTACGTGACAAGCGGCGGCATAGACTTTTTCGTCTATCCGGTGCTTGAGCCATTCGATATTCCACAGGATCATATTTATTGCAATGGCCATGATTTTAGCGGTGCTAATATTGAAATTACATGGCCGCATCCGTGCGACGGACAATGCAGCAATGAATGCGGCATGTGCAAAACGACGATTATGCGCAGCTTCCCCGCTGAGCAATATGAACGTATTGTCATTGGCGACAGCGTGACGGACTTTGAAGGCGCAAAGCTGGCGGATGCTGTTTTTTCCCGCTCGCACCTGACGACGAAATGCCAGGAGCTTGGCCTGCCTCATTCCGAATATGAGACGTTCCATGATATTATTCGCGTGCTTGACAAGGGAAAGGATGAATCGTAATGACATTTGAGCAAATTACAACCGAGCAGAAACAGAAGGCGCTCGCTGATCTGCGTGAAGTAAAGGAGCTGTTTGCCTCGCGCGGCTGGTTCCCTGGCACAAGCGGCAATCTGTCCGTGCGCGTAGGGGATTTCGACCCCGAGCAGTTCCATTTTGCCATTACGGCAAGCGGTAAGGATAAGACGGTTCATACACCGGAAGACTACCTATTCGTCGATAAAGAAGGCAAAGCTGTCGAAGCGACTAAGCTGAAGCCTTCGGCGGAAACGCTGATCCACTGCGAAATTTACCGCCAGACGGGCGCAGGCGCTATTTTTCATGTGCATACCGTCTTTAACAGCGTCATCTCGGAATGGTTCTGGGATCGCAAATCCGTGCCGGTTGACGGCGTAGAATTAATTAAGGCGTTCAATATTTGGGACGAGGAAGCGCATATCGACATTCCGATTGTGTCCAACTTCGCCAACATTCCGCAAATCGTTCCTGAAGTAATGGAGCGCCTGCAGCCCGAAATTCCCGGCATTTTGCTGCGCAAGCACGGCATTTATGCTTGGGGTGCGAATCCGTTTGAAGCGAAGCGCCATTTGGAGGCGTTTGAGTTCATTTTTGAATACGTGTATCGCTGGGAGCTGTTGAACGGCCGCAAATAAAGCGCTGTTTCAACGGTAGGCTATATTAGGATCATACTAATAAATAAGACTAAGAGCTGTCTCGATGCACACCCGTGCAGAGGCGGCTCTTTTTTCAAGACGTAACCAGCTGTAGAATGAATGAGCAATTTTGAAAAAAGCTTGACCTTTACGTTAGGGAAAGGTTCATGCTTAGTAAAGGAGGGATGACGGTGAAAGTATTTGAAGCTGCACGGCTGCTGGATACAACTCCGCGTACGCTGCGATTTTATGAGGAAAAAGGGCTCGTTACGCCCACGAAAGCGCGCGAAAACGGCTATCGCCTGTATAGTGAGGAAGATATAGAGCGGCTGCGATGGATTATTGCGCTCCGCGAGCTTGGCATGCCGCTGGCTGCCATTGGCGAGGTGCTGCAAACGGCACGCCAGCCTGATGATTTTCTGCGATTAGCCGATCGTGCGCGGGCTCTCCTCTATGAGGAATGGGTCGCAGCGGGGCAAAAGCTGCAGGCGCTTGATGATACGATAGCCAAATGGCGGAGCCAACCACAGCCTGAGCTTGGCGCTGCTGAGGATGCAGCGGAAAAGATGAAGCATTCCCGCTCCCAGCGAAGCAGCTGGAATGATCGCTGGGATTATGATCGTCTAGCGCTGGAGCATGGCGAGGCTGCCCCAATGGCTGCATTGGCAAAGGTGCTGACTCCCTTCAGCTATGAACAAGCGTTAATGAAGACGCTGGAATGGATTGATCCGATTGCAGGCGAGTACGGCGCCGAGCTTGGAGCGGGAACCGGCAATCTGTCTGTCAAGCTCGCAGAAGCAGGTGTACGCTTAACAGCAATTGAGCAATCGGTGCAAATGCTGAGCATTTTGCGCCGGCGTCTGCCGCATGTGGATGCAAAGCTCGGCAACCTGCTCACCATACCACTGCCGGATCGAGTATGCGCCTTCATTGCTTGCAGCTTTGCAATGCATCATTTGAATGATTCCCAGCAGCTGCTCGCTCTGGCTGAGATGGATCGAATTTTGCTGCCTGGAGGACGAATAGCCATTATCGATATTAGCAAGGATAGCGAAGCAGCAGCAGACTCAACTAAATTTGCCGCTGCCGGGCAGCCTCTTGCTGCAGCTATTGAGCCTTTCCGTTTGCATGAGCTTCAAAGCTGGCTCCAGTCGCGCCGCTACTCCATCTTCGTTGAGCGCTTGGAGAGCGCTGCGGTCATGCTTTTTGCGGTAAAATCGGAACAGTCATAATATACCGCCTTAGTCCCATTATTTATATCCATTCCTTTTGCTTCAGCAATTGCTGTGTCTCTTTCCACAGCCTAGACTGCATTGCCAGATCGCCGCCTGGGTGCACAGGAAGGATCGATTTCCCTGTCCCAACGTTATAATATCCGCCAGTAAAACCTTCGTATTGCGAATCAACTGCTAGGCGGGTAATAATCTCGGCACCTTTGCGCGGGTCTCCAATTCGCAGCCATTTTAAAATTCGTTCAAGCAGCGGGGCAAACCAGAGCTCGCGGCCAAGTCCGGTTACATTAAATCCGGGATTGAGCGTATGAACAGCTACACTCGTGCCAGATAATTGACGGGAAAGCTCTCCTGCAAACATAATGTTCAACAGCTTCGTTTTTCCATAGATGGCTGACGAGCCCCTCGCTGTAAAATCAGCGGTATCCGTCAAATCTTCAGGCAGCGTCAGCACCCCATGATTGCGGGACGCTTCTGATGCCACATTGACAATTCTCGCTTTGTTTGAAGCCTTGAGCGACGGCAGCAAAATCTTCGACAATAGCCAGGGAGCCAAATAGTTGACAGCCATCATTTCCGAGAAGCCTTCGGAGGTGATCCGCTGTTTAAAAGCATGCAGACCCGCATTATTTACGAGCACATCGATTTTGGGATAGGTTGACTTGATTTCTTCCCCTATCCGTTTCACATCCGCCATAATAGATAAGTCACCGTAAAAAAAGACCATTTCTGAATGAGGCGCAACCTCATTAATCCTTCTGGCTGTTTCCTCCGCTCGTTCTCTGCTTCTGGCAGTTAATGCAAGCTTCATGCCGCGCTTGGCTAAATCCATGGCCGCAATCTGTCCAATGCCGCTGGTCGCTCCTGTTATGACAGCCACTGATTTCGTATCCATACGTTTCTCCTCCATCACGCTGAATTTATTTTGACACCTTCTAGGCAAAATCATATAATTGACATAAATCAACTATATGATTTTATTTGATATATGTCAATTATATTCAAGTGTAAATCTATGGAGCCAACGGAGATGTTTATTATGGACAATAACCCATCAGAGCAGCTTGCACCGAGAACACAGCTTGAGCTAAAGCTTGGTGAGCAGCTTAATGCGCTTATCAGCGCCTCCCACGCCTTGAATGTCAGAGCTGCTGCGCGGTTCGACTCTAGCTTGCAGCCCGCCGCTTTTTTAATTGTACGGTGGCTCCTCTCCTATGGGGCAACTAGCGCCACTGCTTTAGCCGAAGCAACAGCTATGGACCGCAGCTCCGTCAGCCGTCTGGTCAACCAGCTTAAGGGGCTGCACTATGTACAGAGTGAAACGGCTCCTGAGGATCGCCGCGGCGTACGCTTATCCTTAACCGAGCTTGGACGGGAACGAACTTTAGAAGCCTTGAAGGAAAAAGAATCCGCCTTCTATGCCAGCATTTCACAGTGGGATGATGCCACGCTGCAGCATTTCACCGAAATGCTCCAAAATTTCAATAGCTACAATTTGAAATAGCACATGTACAATTGAAATAAACGATTAGACCAGCCCGACTATAAGAAAAATCGGTTGCCATGGACGAAAAAATAGGCCAACCAGAAATCTCTGGTTGACCTATTAGAATAACAATACAGCTGGACCAACGCATTTTTATTGAAATAACGTTACTCGATAGCAGAAAAAATTTTGCCTAAACGAATTTAGTTCAATAAGCTATTCCCTTCATCCAATCCAAGCATGAGATTCATATTTTGCACTGCAGCCCCTGATGCACCTTTTCCTAAATTATCGTATCTTGAAATAATATTCACCTTGCCCTTTTGTCCAAAAACAAAAATTTCCAATCGGTTCGTGTTATTGCACTCCGAAATCATGAAGTGTCCTTCATCAAGGTTTGCTTCTGAATCGTATGGCATGACATGTACAAAACGCTCCGATTCAAAATAAGCGGATAATGCTTCATGTACCTCTTTTGCAGAAGCGTTTTTGGACAAAATCCTGCTAATTAAGGGGACTGACATCGCGAGTCCTTGTGCATAATTAGCTTTTATGGGCGTGAATAATGGTTCATATAAAAGTCCTGAATACATCAACATCTCAGGTATATGCTTATGATTATGCTGCAGCGCATAATGCCTTGGAACATGGAGCTTTCTTTCAGCTGCTAATTCTGAATTCTCATATTCCTCTATTCCGCTTTTGCCAGCTCCGGAATAGCCAGTCAAGGAATAACACGTTACAGGGTAATCTTCTGGAAGTATGCCTGCTTCAATTAGCGGTCTAATCGTAAGAATAAAACCAGTGGCATGACAGCCTGGAACGGATACTCTCGATGCGGACTGTATGAGTTCTCTTTGATTTTTCAACTCAGGCAGACCATATACCCAGCTTTTATCTGTTCTAAAGGCAGTGCTGGTATTAATGATTCTTGTTTTGTCATTTTTCACAAGCTCAATTGACTCTTTAGCAGCCGAATCGGGCAGACAAAGAAATACGATATCTGCACTATTAAGGAATTTACTTCGTTCTTCAGGATTTTTTCTTTTGTCAGAGTCAATCCTGAGAACTTCAATGTCCGACACCTTAGACAGATACTCAAAAATCTTTAAGCCCGTCGTGCCTTCTTGTCCGTCAACAAATACCTTATATGTCATAAAGCTCTCCCCTACCATGCATATATATTCTTTATAATGAATAATTATACACAACTATATAGCTTTAAGCAAATTTCATTTGCAACGTTTATACAATCACAAGGCTTACATTTTTTGCCCGGCAGCTTATTGAGACATCGTCAGTTTCGGAGCAAAATGGATTTCTAATATGATCAGCAGCTTATCGGGGTCGAAGTTTTCCCCGATCCATCAAGATGTAGCTTTCTCATACAAATTCGCAGGCAATGACTGCACGAATGGCGACCAATTGCCCGCCGTATAAAGATGAAGCCGATGCATAGCCCGCGTACAAGCCGTGTAAAGAAGCTTGCGTTCGTTATTCTGTCCGTAAGCTTCGGGCGAAGCATCATAGATCAAGACTGCATCGAACTCGACACCCTTGGCGAGATACACGGGAATGACCATCACTCCTTTTTCAAAGCCCAGCGTCTCCTTCGTAATGAGCTGCAGAGCTGCGCCTCCATATATCCGCAACGATTCATGAGCCTCCCGGCTTTCGGCTGCGGTCTTCGTAATGACGGCGATGGAATCGAAGCCCTCAGCCCTGAGCGCTGCGATGTCTGCCATCATTTGCGCATCACGCTTCTCCTCGCTGGCCCTTCTCGTCAGAAGGGGCTTGTGGCCTCGCCTTTCAAAAGGTGCAATTTCTTCCCCGCCTGGAAGCATCGATCTCGTAAATTCAACTATCTCCCTGGTTGAACGATAACTGCGTACAAGGCATACTAGGCTCGTTTCGGCTTCGCCATAAAGGCGGACCAGCGGCGAGTCGGATGCGGACAAACTTGTAGCCTGCATGAAGATCGCTTGCCCAAAATCACCGAGCACCGTCATCCGAGCACGTGGAAACAGCTTTTTTAAATATTCATATTGAAACGGCGAATAATCCTGACCCTCGTCTACGAACACATACCGGATTTCCTTGTTCGTCCGGACGCCTTCGATCAGTTCTTTTACATACAAATAAGGAGTCGCATCCTCGTAGAATAGCTCATTGCGAAGCAGCGATTCCTTCGTTTGCCTGCATATTTCAGGCCACAGCGGTGGGACGACAGCCCCATTCGTTTTCTCTTGATAAGCGGCTTCGTCAACAAACAGTTGGCCATATATGCCTTTAATATCTACGAACGATAGCTTCTTCACCATTTTCCTTAGCGGTTTAAAGCATTCTTTCACGATCCTGCGGCGGTGCAGCTCTTCCTCCCTTGTGGCGAAGTCAAAGTCGCCTTCATCTTCCCGAAGCTTGTTGCTTATTTTCTCGCGAACTACCGCGTATTGTTCCGCAATGTCGAATACTTCCTTATCTTTGTGCAGCATTCCGAAAACTTCCGCGTACTGCTCGGCATCGAGATAATTCAGCTCTTCCTGCACCCAAGGCGCTTCCCGCTCCTTACGTTCCAGCAAAGCCAGTTCTTTCAGCAGCCATTCCTGTAAAAGTTCGATACGATTGAGCAACGGCTGAGAACGGTCATATTCGTAAAATTTCGCTTTTATTCGCTCTGCGGCAATCAGATCGCGTTCCCGAAACCGGATACCGTTGAATCGCATGCCTTTTTGTCCCAACCACACGCCATAGTCCTTCAGGGCTTGCAGGAAAACCTCGGAAGCTTTATATTCGATCCCCTGAAGTCGAGCCTCATACCCCGGCACCCCTTGTGCGGTCAGTACATATTCAATTTGATCAAAAGCATCCTCCGGCCGTAACGAAGAACCTAGCCAATAGTCGAGATATTCTTGAAAAGTCGTCTGCTGTATGTTCTCTTCACCAAGCTCCGGTAGGACGGTGGAGATATAACTGGTAAACATCGGATTCGGCGAAAAAAGAACGATTTGATCGGCCTTGATCGACTGGCGATGTTTGTACAGCAAATACGCCACTCGCTGCAATGCCGCTGAAGTTTTGCCACTGCCGGCCGCCCCCTGTACGATAAGCATCCGGCTTTTTTCATTGCGGATGATGATGTTTTGTTCCCTCTGTATGGTGGCCACGATACTCTTCATTTGCGAGTCCGCCCCTTTGCCGAGCACTTGCTGCAGCAATTCGTCTCCGATCGTCTCGCTCGCGTCAAACATGCTCTGGATTTGCCCGCTTTGAATCTGAAACTGGCGCTTGAGCTCCATCGTCCCTTCGATTTGTCCAGCTGGCGTGACATAAGACGCCAAGCCGGGGGAATAGTCGTAGTAAAGGCTCGCGATGGGCGTACGCCAGTCATAAATCAGAAAGCTCAAACCGTCATCGTCGATGAAGGAAGATACGCCAATATAGATTTGCTCGCTGAAGCCCAGACCATCCTCCTGAAAGTCGAGGCGTCCGAAATAAGGAGATGGATGCAGACGTTTCATGCTGTCCCATTGCTGCGCCAATAGCTTGCGGCCCCGCTCCCGTTCGGCCAATACCGCGGACTGCTGGTTAATCGTGTAGAAGGTTTCTTCGAAATCTTCTTGCGTGCTTGTGTTGATCGTAACCTCTTCCCAAAACCGCTTGCGGATGTCCGCAGCTTGATCGCGCAGTCCGGCAACCTCCGGCTCCAGTTCAGCAATCCTCGCCTGCAGCTTGTTCCTGATCCATTCCAGTCTCTCCTGTTCTTGCCGCCAATCCTTCGTATCCATTCTCCTGAACACACTCCTTTTTCCGTTTTTCCGGGATAAAAAAGAGCATTGACAAATCAAAGTTCCAGATGTACAATTAAAGTGGGAATAAAATTGGATACATCTTTAATCTGCATTGTCAATGACGCTATCGATTATACCATGGCGTTATTTTGCGTTCAATCTATTTTTTTTGTTACCCCTCCGGCAGAGCAGAACACTGGCCCGGATTGTAGACAGTTTAAACAAATCACCGCGGAATTAAGCGGCCATGAGAGGAGCCTTGCATTTAGCAGGGGTCCTCTTTTTTATTTCAAGCCTGATACGAAATGATTCTGCTACTTCATGAATTAAATCACACCAAAACAACCTCTCCATGACGTACTGGAGAGGTTTGATGATGAAGGAACGTTGGTGGCCTACGTGTCATCAGGATTATTTGCCGTTGGTTAGCGGTATCGTTTAATAAACTCGACAGCTTTGCGAATATCCTCCTCTGGCTGCGTACCAACCTCGCGCTCAATCGTCAAATAGCCCTGATACCCGATCGTCTGTATCATCTTAAAATAAGCATCAAAATTTACGCGGCCCTCGCCAAGCGGCAGCTCTGAAAAGTCCGGGCCTTCGGACGCCATTTGCGCGATTTGCCCATGGTCCATTTTTTCATAGCCTAGCGCTCCATATACTTGCCGGGGGTCCATAACACGGTGGCGGACGCCATCCTTCACATGCGTATGCACAACATAATCCCTTAGGAGGTATAGCCCATTCACAGGATCATCTCCAGTAACCATGACCATATTCGCTGGATCAAAATTAACCGAGACGCCCCGCGAGCCTAGCGTATCAAGGAATGCCTTCAGATGCGCCGCTGTTTCCGGCCCCGTCTCAATCGCAAAATACGCCTGTTGGCTAGTTGCATAATTCGCCAGCTCCTCGCACGCCTGCTGCATGGACGCATACACTTCGCTATTCGGATCGTCCGGTACGATGCCAATATGGGTCGTAACAATGTTTGTCCCCAGTTCAACCGCTAAATCCAGAATGCGTTTGGATTTTTCGATTTTTAACGGATTGGCCCGTTTATCCTGAAAACCATGTCCACCTAAATCGCCGCATAACGCCGATATTTCAAGCCCTAGCTGGGCAATTTCGTCCTTGAGCTGCTTGCACTTTGCTCCTGTCAGTACAGCAGGGTCCATTTCTCCATCCACTGCATATATTTGTACACCCTCCGCTCCAACATCCTTTGCCAGTCGCAAGCCTTCGCTTACGCCGACGCCAAAGCTATCGACAATTACTCCAATTTTGTTTGTAAGCTGCACGCTCTGCTCATCTCCTTTAATCAAGTTACTTCTTAAATTCGCTTCTCACTAGCGGAGTTCCTACCTCTCGTAAATAAGCAACCAAAAAGCCTAAAAAAAACAGCCGCCACCCTATAAAGGATGACGGCCGCCGCTATATTCAATCCATAGACGCATTGATTCACTTCACTTGCATAATAACCAGACGCTTCCTGCGCTTATCCCCTGCCGCCGCGAAAACGCTGCGCATGGGCGCGAGCTTCATCCTCGTTCGTTACACGATTGCGGCTCCACTCGATTAAGATGCGGTCAATGTAGCGGAAGCTTAGCTTCCCGGCAAATACCGCTTCCTTAAGGGCAAAGCGAATAAGCTCTTCCGCATATTTATCCTCGTCCATCCACCCGCTAATGGTCTCGCATTCGATGGGGGATAGCAGCCGGCCAAACTCCTGTTCAAAAATATTAAACAGATTGACCGGATTTGCAACGCGCTGCACCGGCTGGCGCTGTGCTTTCTCCGCTTTTTTCGACTCGCGTTTTTCCAGAGCTGCCCATTCCGCTGCCTTTAGCAGCCAGCCGCTCCAATTATACTGCTCGGATTGGATACCTGTTTGGGAGTCCAAGTGCTCATCTATCGCTAGGAAACCTTCTTTCATCAGCTTCCCAAGCTGCTCGACAATGCTGCGCTCGCTTGCGCCCATACGCTCCGCCAGCTCGTCTGGCGTCGGGAAACCATTTTCCTCCGTTTCCCGAAATGCCTTAAGCTGCAGCAGCAGCAGCAGCTCGCTATCCGTCAGCCCAAGCTGCCGATAAGAACGCAGCAGCACGGCGTAAATATGCACACCGCCCTCCTCCATTACAGCCGCCATACCGCGCGAGTAAGCTTTCCAGATGTCATCATTGCTCACTGCTTGCCCGCCTTTCCGTTAAACCTGCTTTCTTTAAACGTTTGCTTCTCCAGCAGCCTGTGCTTGTACCAGTGTATACGTATCGCGAGCGATCAAGAGCTCTTCATTCGTAGGAACAACCAGCACCTTCACGCGCGAAGCCTCTGTCGAAATAACCCGCGCTTCCTTGCTGCGCTTTGCATTTTTCTCTTCATCCAACTCAATGCCAAGGAAAGTAATGCCATCGCATACCGCTTTGCGAAGCGCCGAAGAGTTTTCGCCAACGCCTGCTGTAAACAGCAGGACGTCAATGCCGTTCATCGCAGCTGCATAAGCACCGATATATTTACGAACGCGATACGTGTACATATCAAAAGCAAGCTTCGCATTACGGTCGCCTTCCTCCATCGCTTCCGTTACTTCGCGCATGTCGCTGCTGATGCCTGAAATCGCCAGCATGCCGCTATGCTTATTCAGCATGGAATTAACTTCGCTAAGCGTCAGCTCTTCTTTATTCATGACGAAAGGAACGATCGCCGGGTCAAGATCGCCGCTGCGCGTACCCATCATTAAACCTTCAAGCGGGGTCATGCCCATGCTCGTATCAAACGATTTGCCATCCAAAATCGCCGTGCAGCTTGCGCCGTTTCCAATATGCGCTGTAACCATTTTAAGCGACTCCAGCGGCTTTCCAAGCAGCTCTGCACCTTGCTGGCTCACATATTGGTGCGATGTGCCGTGGAAGCCGTAGCGGCGTACCTTGTGGCGACGGTAGAGCACCTGCGGGATTGGGTATAGGTAAGAGGTGTTCGGCATCGACTGGTGGAACGCTGTATCGAATACAACAGCCTGTGGAACGCCCGGCATATTCGCCTCAACCGCCGTAATCCCCATCATATGGGCTGGATTATGCAGCGGCGCCAGATCAAACAAGCGGCGAATTTCAAGCTTAACCTCAGGTGTAACAAGCGTGGAGCTGTTGAATACTTCCCCGCCATGCACAACGCGGTGTCCGACCGCCTCTATTTCATCCATTGTCGCAACTGCGCCATGTTCCGGATGAGTCAGCATGTCGATAACCTTTTTAACTGCCGTCACATGGTCCAAAATTTCGCTCACATCGCGCACTTCCGGCTTGTCCGCTGGTTCATGCGTTACGATAGAGGAATCCATGCCGATCCGTTCAACTCGGCCGCTTGCCAGCACTGATTCATTGCGCATGTCATAAAGCTGATATTTTAGAGAAGAGCTTCCTGCATTAATAACGAGTACTTTCATTAGATCCGATCCCCATCCTTGTCATATTTGAAAAAGCCAACGCCAGTTTTCGCACCCAGTTGGCCAGCACGCACCATTTTTTTCAAGACGATGGAAGGGCGGTATTTGAGCTCGCCATATTCGCGGAACATGCGGTCCAGTGCAGCAAGCACCGAATCGAGACCGAAGCGGTCTGCCATCTCGAAAGGACCGTGCTGGAAGGAATAGCCGATACGCATCGCGCTGTCGATGTCTTCCGCAGAAGCAACGCCTTCCTCCAATACGTGCAGAGCTTCGTTTATGAACAAGCAAATAAGGCGGGATGTTACGAATCCGGGAGATTCAAATACCATGACGCCTTTTTTATGAATAATTTCTTCAACGAAATGTTTCGTGCTCGTAAAGGTATCCTCGCTCGTTTTAAGACCACGAACAATTTCTACCAAATCGATTTTGAGTACCGGATAGATGAAATGAAGTCCAATCACCCGTTCCGGATGTGCAGATGCGCTAGCCAGCTCCGTCAAGCTGAGCGTCGACGTATTGCTCGCCAAAATAACATCAGCGCCGCAAATGTCGTCTATTTGGCTAATGACAGCCTTCTTGCTTTCCAAGTCCTCGGTAACCGTCTCAATGACCAGTTCGCATTCGGCCAGTGCATCATAAGACAAAGTCATATGAATACGATTCATAATCAGCTTCTTCTCCGCCTGTGTCAAAGCCCATTTCTCGATTTGTTTGTCCAGGCTAAGCTCGATCATTTGCCTGCCATATGTCAATCGTTCTTCCGAAATCTCGATTAAATGAACGTCCAGCCCATTAGAGGCCAACATTTCAGCAATACCCTGGCCCATTGTTCCTGCGCCAACTACGCCAACTTTTTTAATAGACATGATTCTCTCCTTGTCGTTTCCCTACAGCATGTAAATGAGAAACATTCTCTTTATAGTTATGTTCAATGTTTATTATAACGGTTTTCTGAAAAAAAAGAAGACAGACATGTCGTCTGCCTTCAAATTGTAATAAATTGAGGATTATTCATGCTGAATTATTATGCGCTATGTGACAACTTCTTAAGCAATTCACGAAATTCAATGCCGCTGAGCGTTTCTTCACGGATCAGGACATCAAGCGCGTCCAGAAAAACTTGACGCTTCGTCGCCAGCATCGCAGTCGTCTTGGCCATTAAATCGTCAAGGATGGAGCGATTGATCTTCGCCCAGGCGTCAGGCGTCATCATTTCGGGATGAATAATGCCGAGCTCCGTTAAGCCTGATTCGACGAGCGTACGAACAATGTTCATCGCCTGATCAAAGTCGCCACGCGACCCTGTGCTGCGATTGCCGTAGAAGATTTCCTCAGCCGCCGCCCCACCAAGCGCAATCATAATTTGCCCATTCAGAAAATCCCTCGTATATAAATAACGGTCCTGCTCTGGATTATGACGCACATAGCCTAGCGCCTGACCACGTGGGGACAAGGCAACCTGAGATACGCTGCCCGGGCGGAGCAGCTCTGCTGATATCGCATGGCCGAGCTCATGCAGCGCCACACGCTCGCGCTCCTCCTTCGTCGCCTCGCGATCCGTCTTCTCGCCCATCATGACCTTGTCAATCGCCATAGCCAGATGCTGCTCTTCAATGACCTCGCTTTGCTCCCGCATCGCATAAATGGCGCCTTCGTTCATGACGCTCTCAAGCTGTGCGCCGGAGAAGCCGAACGACTCAGCAGCTACTTTCTCCAGCTCCACTGTATCGGCAAGCGGCTTGTTGGCCGCATGGATATTCAATATTTGATAGCGTGCTTTTTTGTCCGGCAGCTCCACACCAATATGGCGGTCGAATCGTCCGGGCCTCAGCAGTGCGCTGTCGAGCATTTCCTTACGGTTCGTTGCCGCAATAATGAGCAGCCGCGGTGCCGTATCCGCATGAATGCCGTCCATTTCCGTAAGCAGCTGATTAAGCGTTTGATCATATTCCCGATGCTGTCCGCCATCGCGCTTGCCGCCGATAACCTCGATCTCATCGATAAAAATAACGGCGCTTTCCTTGCCCGCTTTCTTCGCTTTCGTCCGCGCTTCTTTGAATAAGTCACGAATCCGGCCTGCCCCGACGCCGACGTACATCTCCACAAATTCACTGCCGGAGGCAGCCAAATAAATCGAATCGGTATATTGCGCGGCTGCCTTCGCCATTAGCGTCTTCCCGGTTCCCGGCGGTCCCGTCAGCAAAATTCCCTTCAACGGCCGAATGCCGAGCTTGCTCAGTTCCTCATGCCGGACTAGAAAATCGAGCGCCTCGATCAACTCCTGCTTGGCACGCTCCTGTCCGCCAATTTGCTCAAAGGAGAATGGCACGCTGTCCGATACCTTCCGCCGCTTCGTACCTGAAGCATGTGCAAGCTTTCCTCTGCCGGTCGCTAAATAAACGACAGCAGCTGCGATAATGACAAGCAGCACAAAAGGCATTAAATTCACATTCACAAATAAAAGAAAGGCAATCAATACCGGAATAAAACCAATTGCCATTTCGATGCCGTATTTACGCATAACTGGACACCTCCAGCTGTGCGGCTACACGCGGAAGCACGATATACTTCGTAGCCGTACCATCTTTCAGCGTAATGTATATATTGGTGTCATCCATATCGGTAACGGCGTGAACACCTGAATGTTCATCCGCCAAAGCTTTCAACGTCTCAGGAATAGTCGAATAGTTTTTGTGCTCCATCGCTTCAGCCACTTTGAATAGAGACGATGACCAAAGCTGATCCAGCTTGGCGTTCGAGCTTGTATTCGCAATATCGAGCTGAATGTCGCGGCCTCCAATGACAGATTTGCTTTGCCCCGCTATCGTTTCATATACATGCTTTAAATCCGCTCCAGCTGAAAGCGTCAGCGGGAAAGTAATACGGTCCGTATCCATAATAGGTGTCTCGGATGAAACAATGCCTTCTATTGAATCAACCGCCTTGGCAAGCGGAGCTGCGAATGCAACCTGATGATAAATAAGCCAGCCTCCAAATAAAACGAGGGCGGACGCAGCAGCTGTTAGCAAAATCGGCATAATCTTGAGTTTGAACATCGTAAAAATCCCCCTCTCAAAATGACGGTGATATACCAAACGCATATCCACTCCGATACACGAAAGTATATCACATCGCCTGTTGAATAAGGGGGTGTAATAATAGCCAGCAATTCCAACTGTTACAGCTAAGGCATCCATTACAGCTAGGACGCCTTGTCACCTACTAAACTATATTTCTTCAAAAATGCGCCATCGCGGAACGAATAATACGCATAATAATATTTCGTTATCGCTTCATCACGGCTATAAAAAATTTCCCATACCGGCTCGCCGTTCAGCAAACCCGGCTGTGTTCTTTTAATATCCGCATCCGGCTCGCTGCCCAGTAAAGCAGTATCCGCCTGCTCTTGAGTAATATGCTCGGTCGCTTTCACCGTGAGCACAGGACCTTCCGCTGTCGTTAGAAATACATAAACGTCTTGTTCATCAGCCGTATTCCCTTTTACAACCCAGGAAATGCCATCCCACACCTGCTTCGTCATCCCGGTGACTTCCGTCAACTGCGCGGCTTCAATAGCATGCGCTTTAATAGGGGCTTCCTCTGCCCATAAATCCTTATGCACAGTTCGGTAATAAACAATCGTAACGGTCAGCAATGCGATAACAAAAATAACTGAAATAAAGACAGCCCGTTTTACCGTCCAAAACGGCTTTCTCGTTCTCGCCCGCATTATGCCTTCAACAGCCTCTCGAAGCTCGCCTGAGCATCGTGACGAATTTTCTCCTCATCAAGCAGCGTGCATTCGCCATCCCGTACAACTTGGCGGCCGTCCACCCATACATGCTTAACGTCGCGGCCAGAGCCGGCATATACCAAATGGGACACAATATCCGTCTGTGGATAAAAATGCGGCTGTTCAATATCGATCGCGATGAAGTCAGCCTTCATGCCAACGCGCAGGCGGCCAATGGAATCCTCCTGCCAAATGGAGCGAGCGCCGTATACCGTTCCCATACGCAAAGCTTCAATGGCTGGCACAACCGTAGGATCGCCAGAAACACCTTTATGCAGCAAAGCCGCAAGATTGATTTCCTTGAATAGATCAAGATTGTTGTTGCTCGCCGCGCTGTCCGTGCCTAATGATACAGTTACACCTGCGCGAAGCAAAGCAGGCACGCGGGCAATGCCGCTTGCCAGCTTGAGGTTGCTGACCGGGTTATGCGATACGGCTACTTTGCGTTCAGCCAGCAGCGCAATTTCCTCGTCATTCAAATGCACCGCATGAGCAACGAGCGCCGGACGCGAGAAGAAGCCTAAATTGTCGAGATGCTGAACGGGACGAACGCCATAATCGCGAACGTTCTGCTCTACTTCGGCAATCGATTCTGACATATGCGTATGCAGTGGCAAATCATAATCATGAGCGGCCTGAACAAATTTCTCAATATAATCTGGCGGGCATGTATAAGGCGCATGCGGCGAAATCATCGTCGTAATCCGGCCATCGGCCTTGCCGTTCCAATCGCGTGCGAAAGCAATCGCTTCCGCCAGCTTAGCTTGCTGTACATCCTCCGGGCAAAGGCCGATGACGCCGCGCGTCAGACAGCCGCGAATGCCGGACTGTTCAACAACTTCGGCCAGCTGGTCCATGCGGTCATACATATCCACGAAAGCTGTCGTACCGGATTTAAGCATTTCCACCACGGCAAGCGCGCTGCCCGCACGGGTATCAAGGTCGATGTATTTGCCTTCCATCGGCCACATTTTTTGCTCCAGCCATACTTGCAGGTTTTGATCATCGGAATAGCCGCGCAGCAAAGTCATAGCCGCATGTCCATGCGTGTTTACTAGACCCGGCATAAAAGCAAGCTTGCTGCCATCCAGCTTTTGCACATCGGCTTGCAGCCCAGTTGGAGCTTCTGCTCCGATATATGTAATGCGATCATCGGTTACAACCATATGCCCTTGCAGCACATGCTCGCCATCCTCCATCGTTACAAAACGTCCATTTTCAATCCAAATTTGGCTCATTTTCGTCATCCCTTTCCCTCTCCAAGTAATAGGCCAGACTTAGCAGCTCTTTCGTAAAGTCAGCATGATGTATGCGAATTTCCTCAGGTACCTTCAATATCGCTGGGGCAAAATTAAGCAAGCCTTCAATGCCGGCGTCAATAAATTGATTAGCAACGTTTTGCGCTTCAAATCCGGGAACGGTTATAATGCCGATCCGGATATTGTTTTCCTCCACCGTTTGTTTCAGCATATCCATCGGCATAACGGTCAAATTATTAATTTGCGAGCCGATTTTAGATGGATGCACATCAAACACCGCGATGATTTTCATATTGTCTTTGGAGTATTTATTATAATTGCACAGCGCATGGCCTAAATTACCAGCTCCGACAAGGGCGACATTTATCGTCTGATCAAGCTTGAGAATTTGGCGGATTTTTTCAATTAAATACGTCACATCATAGCCGATGCCCTTACGGCCAAAATCGCCGAAATACGCCAAGTCCTTGCGGATTTGCGCCGGATTCAAATCCAGCTTGACGCCAAGCTCCTGGGACGAAACGGTCTGCACCTCCCGGTTGTTCAGCTCGTTCAGCACTTGCAGGTAAATGGGGAGGCGTCTTACGACGGCCTCCGATATTTTCGTCTGCTTCACCCGTTCTCCTCCTCCCTCTCGGCACCAAGCCATTCTTTCATTCTCGGTACAATTTGCTCTATATGCATATGCTCAATTTTCGGGCCAGGCAAGGAATACAGAAAATGCTTGCCATAATACGTTTCAATCACTCGCGTATCATAAATAATGACAATGCCTTTATCCTTCGCCGTTCGCACGAGCCTGCCGAATCCCTGCTTGAAGCGAATAACCGCTTGCGGAATTGACAGCTTCATAAATGGATTTTGCTTTTGGCGCTGCAGCAATTCCGACTTCGCTTCCAGCAGCGGATGATTGGGCGGTTGGAACGGCAATCGGACGATGGCAAGGCAAGTCAAGGCTTCGCCTGGAATATCAACGCCTTCCCAAAAGCTGCTTGTACCAAGCAGTACGGACTCTGGCTGCTGCAAAAAACGCCGCGTCAGCTTCGTACGATTGCCGCTGTCGATGCCTTGGCCCAGCACTTGAAGGCTGGTGGCCGCGAGCGCCGCTTTAAGCGGGTCATATACCTGCTTGAGCATTCGGTAAGAGGTGAACAGCACCAGCATTCTGCCATTGGTCTGCTGCACTGCATCTGCCAAAGAAGAGACGAGCATTGAAATAAATGCGGGCTCGCCCGCCGAGCCTTTAAGAACAGGGAAATTGCGCGGAATAATGACGAGCGCCTGCTCCCGGTAATTAAACGGCGATGCCAGCTGCACGGTGCGCAATCTGCCCGCCTCTTCAAAGCCGCTAAGTCCAAGCTGCTCTTCGGCGAACTGGAATGACTTTTGCACCGAAAGGGTGGCTGACGTTAAAATAATGCTGTCCTTCACATCAAATAAATACTGCTGAAGCTGGCTGCTCACATCAATCGGCACCGCATAAAGATGCAGCGAGCGATGCTTGTAGGTCATGTTGGCTTCCAGCCAGAATACGTCAGTCGTCTGATCGACTTTCATAAAGCTGCGCAGATCATCCTTAACTCTCGTCAAATCGCGCAAAACGCCATTCAGATCCGTTACAAGCGCCTGTACGGCCAGCTCATCGATGCGGTCTTTAATTTCCTCGGACATTTTCTCAGCTGTCTTCAGCACGCGAATGAGCTCCGTATGAATATTGGTCTCTTCGGCGAGCACTTCGGACCAGCCTTCCGGCAGGCTATCGCCTCGCAGACGATAAACGGATTGATTGTTTTCACCCATCGCGTCAGGAGAAGCTTGCACAAAGCTGTACAGCATTTCAAACAGCCTCTCCCAATGCTCCTTCACTTCCGTGAAGGTCGGGATAATGGTGTCAATCGTTTCAAGCCAGCCTTGAACCCGCTCATCGCTTTCCTGCTGAAGATGAATGCGCAACGATGGCAGCAAGCCGGAACGACTATCCTTGAACATCCGCGTAATCGCATTCGTTATCGAATAATAGCCGAGCTGCATGCCTAAATGCTTGCTGGCTACTTCCTCCACATGATGTGCTTCATCGACAATCAAATGGCTGTAAGTCGGCAGCAGCCGATGATCCGCTTGAATGTCTGTAAACAGCATGGAGTGATTCGTAATGCACACATCGGCAATATTAGCTTCATGCTTAGCACGATGGTAATAGCAGCGTTTGAACCAAGGACAAGCCCGGTTCAGACAGGAATCTGCATCACTGGCAACGGTCGACCAGAAATCAGTCCCCTTGTTGCTGAAATTCAGCTCTTCCTGATCGCCTGTTTCCGTCTCGCCCAGCCAAACGACCATTTGCGAGGCAGTAATTGCATCATCAACGGGGGACATCATATCCCTCGTATTTATTTTACTTTCAAATTTGCGCAGGCACAAATAATTCCCTCTGCCCTTGAAAATAGAAGCTCGGAACTCTATCGGCAAAATCTGTTTAAGCAGCGGCACATCGCGATGCCTTAGCTGCTCTTGCAAATTAATGGTATGCGTGCTGACGACTATCTTCTCATCTTGACGGATACCATAATAGAGCGCTGGAATCAGATAACCGAGAGACTTTCCTGTACCTGTACCCGCTTCAATGAGCAAATGGCGTTTGCTGTCCAGCGAATCAAACACTTCATGGAACATCGTCATTTGCGCTTCGCGTTCTTCATAATTCGGGAATTGCTCAATAAAACGCTGCTTGATTTCATCCAAATATTGCTCGAATGACATATCCTGCAAAGGCGAGGCTCCCTCTTCGCTTCGCGCGGGCTTTTCCTCTGTCCATTCTCTGGCTTTCAACGCAAACTGGTTGAAAAAATCATAATCCGGAACACCCATAACGATGTTCTGTTCCACCTGCTTAAGCGTCAGTGTAATAAACCAGCTTAAATCGCTGCCATTGTCTACAAGCGAAGATAACCGCTGCAAAGTCAGCAGCGGCAAGCTCCGTAGCTTTTGAACTGATTTGGCGAATATAACGGCGGTCGCCATCGCATCGCTATCAGCGCGATGATGATGATCATGCGTAATGCCGAACTGCTCAGACACAGCACCAAGCTGGTAAGACGTAATCGATGGAAAAAGAATGCGCAGCAGCTCAATCGTATCGAGCCTGCGCCCTGCAAACGTGTGGTAGCCGCTGCGATCAAGCGCTTGGTTCAGAAAACCAGCGTCAAAATTGACATTATGCGCGACAAGCACCGCATCATCAAGCAGCGGAATCATATCCATCAGCACATCAGACAGCTCAGGAGCATCCGCCACCATTGCCTCGTCAATGCCCGTTAGCTGCGTAATAAACGGTGGTATCGCAATCGTTGGCTTTACAAACGAATTATACGTATGAATAACTTCAAGATCATCATCAAGGAGGACCAGCCCCACCTGCAAAATATCATCGGAGGCGCTGTGTCCGGTCGTTTCCAAATCAAGCACTGCATATTTCATAAAATAAATCCGATCCTCTCACAAGCAGCATAGCTCCGTGCTGCCGAACAATAATGACAACTGCTGCGGACGTTCCCGGCAGCTCTGCAAATTATTCAGCGGATCCTTAAAGCTTGGGTCCAGCTCATAGGCTTTAAGGAAAAATTGCTCTGCCTGCTCCAAGTTTAAATGAACCGCTTGAATGCACCCAAGGGCATTATAGCTTAAAGCGAGCCATTTCGGATAGTCCGTAAGTTCAATTAGCAGTTGAAAATGACGCTGCGCCTCACTCCAATTTTGCAGGTGCATATTCGTCATAGCCAAAAACAGCCTTGCTAAATTGCATTCCGGCAGGTGGTTTACAGCAAGCTGGAACTGCTTTGCAGCATGGGAAAACATAAATAATTGATAATAGCCTTGTCCTTTGGATATGAGCTCCGCTTGCTCCACAGTCATGCCAGAAATAGGCTGCTGTGAGACGTTTGGCTTTTCTGCTTGCTGCTGCTGCAGTGGCTGCACAGCCGCTGGCGCTTGTCCTACATACTCCGCTGCTGCTGTAAGCAGTGAAGCATTTGAAGGCTCGGCCTCTTCCTCTGTGAAAACGGCAAATTTTTCTTCAAAATCAATCCATTGCTCAATTAAAGAATCGCTGATTTGCTTCAAAGCGTAAAGCTGCTCGTCATAATATTGCTTCTGTTCCTCCGCCGCCAGAGGGTAGGAATCAATAATGTTGTCGAGCATTTCGTTCATCGTCGCAAACATATGCTGGAACATCATGCATCCCGCCTTCACCAAAGAATTGAGGAGTGATAACCTCATTCTTTGTTAAGCGGGTGCTTTTCATACTTGGAACCAGCCTTTACATAACGGAGGAACTGACTTGCGCCTGCTTACAAAATCGTCGCATGAATTTCTTCCGTCATTTGCGACACCGGACGGTTCGCCTCATCCAAAATAACGACGCGCGGCTTGTAATTTCTAGCCTCTTCCTCCGTCATCGATGCATAAGAAATAATAATGACCGTATCTCCTGGCTGTACGAGTCGGGCAGCTGCGCCATTGAGGCAAATAACGCCAGAGCCTCGCTCCCCTTTTATAACGTATGTTTCAAGGCGGGCACCATTATTATTGTTTACGATTTGCACCTTTTCATTGGCCCAAAGATCCGCCGCATCCATTAAATCCTCATCAATGGTAATGCTGCCGACGTAATTGAGGTTTGCCTCTGTTACCGTCGCGCGGTGCAGCTTTGATTTCATCATCGTTCTAAACATTGCCATTCACCTCCAAAGGTTCAAACAGCTCATTATCAATTAAACGGGTCGCCCCGAATTTTACGGCTAAAGCCAAAATGTAACGCTTGCGGGTACTTTGAAAAGGAACGTCAGCAACAGGTGTGGCAAGTGCAGGGTATTCCAGTACTTCGACATAATCGATATTGGCAAGCGGTGCTTCGCTAATCGCAGCACGCACTTTGTTCACAAGCTCTGCTGGCGTTAGCGAGGCGTCCTTCATCCATTCCCGCGCCTTTGCAAGCGATGAAGAAAGGGCAGCAGCTTGCGACCGCTGCTCCGCATTCAAATATACGTTGCGCGAGCTAAGCGCAAGGCCATCCGGCTCCCGCACAATCGGGCATGGCACGATCGTAACAGGGAAATTCAAGTCATCGGTCATTTGCTGAATGACTGCGACTTGCTGGGCATCCTTCATGCCAAAGTAGGCCCGGTCTGGCTGCACCAGATGAAACAGCTTGCTGACGACCGTTCCAACGCCGTCAAAATGACCAGGGCGCGATGCGCCGCATAAGCGGTCTGTTACATCGCTGACGAGCACCTTCGTCAGCACCTTGCGCGGATACATTTCGCTGACCGATGGCATAAATACGATATCAATGCCGTTTTCAGCAGCGATGGATAAATCGCGCTGCTCATTGCGCGGATACGTTTCAAAATCCTCGTTCGGCCCAAATTGCAGCGGGTTGACGAAAATCGACAGCACGCTAATATCATTTTCTGCTGCTGCCTGCCGCATTAAACTGGCATGTCCTTCATGCAAATAACCCATCGTTGGCACAAAACCGATGCTTGGCTTGCTGCCGCCGCTCCACATCTTCTTTTGCTGCTCTTTTAGCTCATCTATGGTTCGGCACAAAATCACGCTGCTCATTCCCCTCTCCAGCCTGCTGGCTTTCACCCGCACCTTTGACACCATTAGTCTGCTCGCGGGTCGCTGAACCGCCATAGAGGCTGTCTACAGCGTCCTCAGACCTTTTGCCGAACACATGCTCCTCCGCTGGAAACTCACCGGATTTGACTTCACTTACAAAAGCTCCGATGGCATCGCGAATCGTCGAGCCTATGTCTGCGTACACTTTAACCATTTTTTTCTTAATGACCGGTGATGAATATTGCAAAATATCGTGATACACAAGCACCTGTCCATCGCATCCGCGGCCAGCCCCAATCCCAATCGTTGGAATCGACAGTTCGCGGCTAATACGGTCCGCAATCGTCTCCGTTACAAGCTCCAGTACGATGGCGTAAGCGCCTGCCTGTTCAAGTGCCTTGGCATCCTGCAGGATTTGCTCTGCTTCCGCCTCCTGCTTTCCTTGTACCTTGAAGCCGCCATGCGTGTGAATCGATTGCGGCTTGAGCCCGATATGTCCCATCACCGGAATGCCCGCTTTGACCAGAGCCGCCACTTCGCCCGCAATTTCGACGCCGCCCTCAAGCTTAAGCGACTGGCCGCCGCCCTCCTGCATCATTCTGGCTGCATTGCGCAGCGTAGCTTCACGCCCAATTCCGTATGTCATGAAGGGCATATCCGTCACAATAAACGTATTGCGTGCCCCGCGTGCTACCGCTTTCGTATGATAAATCATATCGTCTAAAGTGACCGGAAGCGTCGTATCGTAGCCGAGCACCACATTGCCAAGCGAATCCCCTACAAGAATAATATCGACGCCAGCCTCCTCCGAAAGCATAGCTGACGGATAATCGTAAGCAGTCATGACGGTAAGCTTATTGCTCTCCTCTTTCATTTGCTGCAAATTCGTTATCGTTAAACGTTTCCTCATCTTGGCCTCATCCCTTCTTCAATTCTGTTTTAGGATAAACACAAAAAAACCTTTTAGCCGTCGCTAAAAAGGTCCCCAAACGAAAAAGGAAACGTATATCACTTTATTGCTTCCTTCTGTCTCGGTCCTTTCGGCTCAGAGCAGACTACTTGTACTTCCAACAAAACTTTCTTGCAATTCCATGCCGATGCTGGCATGAGGTTTAGCACAGTGCAGCTCTTTTCAGATACCGCCCGTTAACCCCATACTAGCAAAAATATGTCGATCCGTAAATATTACTCGCCCCGCGGCTCGCCCATTTCTGCAGAAAAAATAAGCGCCTGGCTGCCATCCGGCTTTTCTACGATAAGCGCTCCGCTAGCATCAAGCCCTCTCGGCGTGCCTTCAACGACACCTTGCGGCGTTAAAAGCGTAGCTGGCTTGTGAAGCGAAACCGAAAGCGACTCCCATAGCGTAACAATCGGGGCAAAGCCCTCGCTTTGATACAACTCATACAGCTGCTCCCACTCCAGCAAAAAATCGGCAATTATCGCTTCGCGTATTTGTTTCTCGCCGCTTGCCATACGCAGGGAGGTCGCTTTTTCCAAAAGCTCCTCGGGATAATCGGCCTGCTGCAAATTAACGCTGATGCCGATTCCGGCAATGACATAGCGCAGCCGCTCATCCTCTGCGGCGGATTCGAGCAATATGCCGCTGATTTTTTTGCCATTAATGAGCAGATCGTTGGGCCATTTGATGCCGATGTCGAGCTTCGTCAGCCGCTTAAGGCTGCGGCAAAGCGCTACTGCCGTAAGCAGCGTTAGCTGCGGAGCAAAATAAATCGGCACCGTTGGACGCATGACCATGCTCATCCAAATGCCTTTGCCCAGAGGCGATATCCAGCCTCGGCCCATGCGGCCCCGACCGCTCAGCTGCTGCTCAGCAACAACGAGCATACCTTCCTCCGCCCCGCCTTCCGCTAGCGCTTGCGCAATATTTTGCGTCGATTCGACCGATTCCAGCACCTGCAGCTTTTGACCAAATTTTTTGGTTTTAAGACTGGTTAGCAAAGCAGCCATGTCCAGCTTGTCCGGCATGGAAAGCAGACGATAACCGAGCCGGCGTGAAGCTTCAAATTCAAATCCTTGTGACTCCAGCTTGCGTATTTGCTTCCATACTGCCGTGCGGCTCACTTTCAGCTCGCGGCTAATATGCTCGCCAGATACATATTCGCCGTCGCGATCTGCAAACAAACGCAGCAAGTTTTCATGACTCATCCGTCTCTTCCTTCCATCTGTCAACTTGTTTCAGCAGCTGTTCCTGCGAATTAGAAAGCTCGCCAAGGGCGACTAGCAGCAGCAGCCGTTTCAGCGTCTTGCCCATCCAGGCGCCCGGTTTGCGATCCCAATAGGCCGCAAGCTGATTGCCGTCTAGCGCCAGCTCCTTGAGCGAGGAAATTTCCATTTGCGACAGCCAAAGCTTCATCCGCGGCACATCCGCCCAAAAAGCGTGCTCCCGCCCAGATGCTTCTGCAATATGCAGCCAGCTTGCTGCTGCTACCTGTCCGTAGCGCAGAACGGCCTCAATCCAGCTTGCACGAAGCTTCTCTTCGTTCGGGCTCCGGTTAACGACCATATCATGATGAAGCGACACAATCGCCATAATGACGCCGCTGCGGCTTCCTGACATCCGCAGCGCCTGCAGCGTTGCTTTTGCCTCCTGAGGGGTAACGCTTGGCTGCGTCATCAATGCTGCATAACGAATGTCCACCCCATGTAGCGCAGGCAAATAGTCAAGCTGAATACGCTCCGTCTTCGCTGCCTCAGCAAGCAAGGCACGAGCGGCCGGCAAAGGCTCAAGGGTGTAAGCAAGAAGGCCGCTGCCAGCGAGCAGCGCTGCTGCATAATGCGGAGCCGGTCCGCCAATCATTTTATCAAGCTCGGCCTGCACACGCTCCATCGCTACGTAGCGCAGCAGCTCGCGGTGCTTGAGCAGCGCCCGCCAAGTGCGGTACACGATGCGAAAGCTGAACTGCGAAGCGAAGCGGAGAGCACGCAGCATGCGAAGCGCATCCTCCTGAAACCTGGCTTCCGCGTCCCCTACACAGCGCACCTGCTTCGACTGTATGTCGCTCATGCCGCCATACGGATCGTAATAATCTCCGCTTAAACGCATCGCCATCGCATTAATCGTCAAATCCCGCCGCAGCAAATCTTCTTTAAGATCCGAAATAAAAGCCACACTTTCTGGCCTGCGATGCTTCTCGTATACGGATTCCTTGCGATACGTCGTTACCTCATACCCTGTTCCATCCTGCATCACCGTCACCGTCCCATGCTGCAGGCCAGTTGGAATACAATACGCAAATAAGGCAACAACCTGCTCCGGTGTCGCCGACGTCGCAATATCTACATCTTTAAGCGCGAGGCCCATAACGGTATCCCTCACGCAGCCTCCAACGAACACGGCTTCATGGCCGTGCCCGTTCAAGGTTGCGAGAATGGGCAGCGCCTCTCGCATTGCTTGCGGAATCGAGGTGCAGCGCTCCATCTTCTCACCCTCTATCCTCTTATTCGCAAACGACCGCAGACGCAGGAAGCTCAGCTTCCATGCCCAGCACGCGATAATATATTTCTTCATATTCAGCCGTAATGCGATCATTACAGAAAGCATGGCAGGCGCGGTATATGCAAGCTTCCTTAAACTTCGCATGCAGCTCTTCGTCTGTCAGCAAACGAATCGCATTGGCGGCCATGCTGTCTACATCGCCTATCGGGCTAAGGAAGCCCGTCTCTCCATGCGTCACCAGCTCAGGGATACCGCCAGCAGTCGAGCCAATCGTCGGTACGCCGCAAGCCATGGCCTCCAGCGCTACTAGACCGAAGCTCTCTTTCTCCGAAGGGAGCAGCAGCACATCAGCAAGCGATATCACCTGCGCTACATCCTCCTGCTTGCCCAGAAATACGACGCGATCCTCCAGTCCCATTTCACGGATTTTACACTGGATTTTCGACAGCTCAGGGCCTTCCCCAACGAGCAGCAGCTTCGAAGGCACTTTTTTAGCAACCTGCTGAAAAATTTCAATAACGTCAGAAACCCGCTTAACAGGACGGAAATTGGAAATATGCATTAATATTTTTTCGTTCGGACTGGCATAATCCAGGCGAAGCGAAGCGACGTCCCGAGGATAATAAATGCGCTTGTCAACGAAATTATAGGTCAGATCAATCGGCTTCGTAATATCAAGCAGCCTTCTCGTCTCCTGGATCAAATCCTGGGAAACCGCCGTTACAGCATCACTTTTGTTAATGGCAAGCCTAATCAAGTCCTTAAGCGACTCATCCTGCGCGAGCACCGTGATATCCGTTCCATGCAGCGTAGTAACCGTCTTGAGCTCATCGCCGATCATCTGCTTGGCGAGATGGGCACAGACGGCGTGAGGAACCGCATAGTGCACATGAAGCAAATCCAGCTTCTCCATCTTGGCAACCTGTGCCATCTTGCTTGCCAGTGATAAATCATAAGGCGGATACCGAAATACATAATAATCATTGACTTCAACTTCATGGAAAAAAATATTTTTATTAAAATGGCCTAGCCGGAACGGAATGCTGTGCGTTATAAAATGAATTTCATGTCCCCGCTCAGCAAGCAGCTTGCCGAGCTCAGTCGCAACGACACCAGAGCCGCCAAGCGTAGGATAACAGGTTATCCCGATTTTCAACTTACGTGCCATGTCATGCTCACTCCTGCCGTCTCTAGCTTTTATAATCAATACTATTCCTAATGGTTTGTATATCTTGCCAAACCGGTTGCCCGGCCTTCTAAAATAATTTCACCTCATGCGGCCGCTTTAAAGCAAATCCTTCCGCATACTGCCAGGAGCGTGCCTGACCGAGCAGCATATCCCTTGCTTCTACTCGTTCCACATAGCGGTCGGTGAGCGGCGTCGAAACGCGGTCTTCCGATTGGGAAACCGCTTGAAACTGCGAGCGGTAAGCTAGCAGCGATTGGCGCTTCGTTTCGTATTGCTCACTAACGTCTACGACGAGCGAAACCTGCTCCATGTCATTTATGTAGTAATAAATGAGCTGCTGCACCTGAACAGGCGGCAGCTCCGGCATATATTTTCGCAGCTTGGCATTGAATACAGCTTCCTCAACCAGCTGGCTGCATGCAATATGATCGGGATGCCGATCAACCCAATACGGCGCAAATACGATGCGCGGGCTGGTGCGGCGGATTTCTGCCACGATGCTGTCGATATTGCTGCGTGTTAGCTCAAGGCCGCGATCCGGCAACTGCAGATTGGTCCGTGAATAAAGACCAAGCACCGCAGCAGCTTCATCGGCTTCGCGCCTTCGCTGCTCTACGGTGCCATTCGAAGACATCTCCGCTTCGGTCAAATCACAAATGCCAACCAGCATGCCTGCCATCGTATGCTTGGCAATAGTGCCGCCCATTCCGATTTCAGCATCATCTGCATGAGCGCCAAATACGAGAATATCTAAGCGCTCACTCATAACGGCAATTCAGGCTTGTACTTATGAACAAGCTCTCTCCAGGCAAAATCGCCGCGTTCCAGCGCCTTGACGAGCAATTCGGCTGTCGCCACGTTGGTCGCAACTGGAATGCCCTGCACATCGCAAAGGCGAAGCAGCGCAATAATGTCCGGCTCATGCGGCTGAGCCATTAGGGGATCACGCAAAAAGATAATCAAATCCATTTCATTTTGGGCTACAAGGGCGCCGATTTGCTGGTCGCCGCCGAGCGGTCCTGACATGAAACGGTGAATGCTCAAATTCGTTTGCTCCATAATTCTCGTACCAGTTGTACCCGTTGAATAGAGCTCGTGGCCAACAAACACCTGCTCATAGGCAATAACAAAGTTGACGATTTCTTCTTTTTTTCGGTCATGCGCGATGAATGCAATTTTCATAGGTGAGGCCCCTCTTCCGCTGTCTAGTTCAAACCTTCTACTAATCCATTAAATGCTCGAAACCGTATATTAAACCGCTGTACCCCATCACTTTCTTGATCGCTACATTAACACCTGGCATATAGCCCGCACGGTCATAGGAGTCATGGCGAATTTTGAGCGATTGGCCATAACCGCCAAATACAACTTCCTGCTGCGCAAATACGCCCGGAAGTCTCACACTATGTATACGGAAGCCATTGTAGTAACCGCCTCTTGCTCCTTCAATCGTTTCTTTCTCGTTAGGATTGCCTTGGCGCAGCTCCTGACGAGCCTCGGCAATGAGCTCTGCCGTTTTGATTGATGTGCCTGAAGGAGCATCAAGCTTGTGGTCGCCATGATATTCAATAATTTCAACATGCGGCATATATTTCGATGCCTGTGCTGCAAATTTCATCATCAGAATAGCGCCAATCGAAAAGTTAGGCGCGATGAGCCCGCCAAGCTGCTTCTCGATACAACGCCCGTTAAGCTCTTCAATTTGCTCAGGGGTAAAACCTGTCGTTCCCATAATAGGACGAACCCCAAATTCTATCGCTGTTTTTGTATGTTCATAGGCTGCATGCGGAGCCGTAAAATCGACCATAACATCGGCCTTTGCACTGCTGAGCGCCTCTTCAATCGTCTTGCAAGCGATGACGCCGGTATTCGGCTTGTTCGCAAAGCTTCCTGCATCTACAGCGCCTGCTGAAGGCGCGACGGCGGATACAAGCTCCAGCGCCTCATCCTCCAGCACCATTTTTACCACTTCACGGCCCATAAGACCGCCTGCTCCGATTACTGCTACTTTAATTGTATCCACTTATCCATCACCTGTTCCTTCGTCTATGTTGTCCGTTGATTCGGTAGCGCATCAAGCGCCGCCGACGGCTCACATCAGCAAACAGCCTTCTGGCAGCTGAATGCTCCGGGTCAAGCCGAATCGCTTCTCGCGCATGGACAGCAGCTTCATCCAGCTGCCCAAGTTCAGCGTACGTCATGGCGATCCAGTAAAAAGCGTCAAAGCACAGCGGATCAAGCTCCACCGCCTTCTTTAGCATCAACAGCGCCTCTTCCAATGCCGGAGGTTCTTGTATCAGCTGTTGCTGCGCACCGGAGAGCTGCAGCCTCGCTTCAATCGTCTGCAAATGATAAATATATTCCGGCTCATCCCTCGCCAGCTCAAGCGCACGGCGGGCATGGTCATAAGCTTTCGCCCATTTCCCGCTGCGCGCGCATGAAATAGCGCACTTATGATAATAACTGGCATTGTCAGGCTCTGCGGCAATCGCTTGCTCAAACCAGACAATAGCCTGTTCAAAATCGCTGGTTAAAATGAAAGCATACGCCTTTTTGATACAAGCATCCCCGTTCATTACCGCCCATCCTCCTTGTACACAGGTTGATGGTACAGCATATGTGAGATGCGGTATTACTGTTCAGCGTTTTTTAAAGTCCAGCGGTTTTTATCCCGTGTATTGAATTTGTCCATTACTTTATTATGTGCTTCCGTTAAATCAATATCGAGCGAATTGGCGAAGCAGGATAATAGAAATAAAATATCGCCAAGCTCCATCTCGATGGAGTTGTCAGCTTCATCCGCCTTCTTGCGCTTCTCGCCGTAGGAATGGTTCACTTCACGCGCAAGCTCGCCGACTTCCTCGCTCATTCTTGCCATCAGCGCCAGCGGACTGAAGTAGCCTTCTTTAAATTGAGAAATATAATCATCCACTTCTTGCTGGATATGTGCCAACGTTTTTTGAGACATACGTGAAATTCCCTTCTTTCAAGACTAGCGTTTTCCCCATCTATAGCAGTTGGAAAACAAGCCTAAAACTTATTGTTGTCAATAATTCATATGTTAACGCAAAGAGACGATGAAAACAATGTTTTTGAACGATGAAAATTGCGCTATACTACAGAATGGAAACCGCCTTCCGATCAACATCGGCGTTTTCCGGCCATCCCAAGTATAAGATTAATCGCAAGCAGTGGACACCGAAGCGAATAAGTGAAATAATGGCTTCTTTATGCTTATCATTCAAGCGTAAACGACAATCGCCGCCCTTGGCCGGCAAAACTTCGTTTTGCGCTGAAATATAAGCCCGATATAAAAGGAAAACTTATATGCTTATATTTAAAAAAAGGGGAATGCTAATGATGCTTCGAAAAGTGACTAAACAATTGCAAATTATTTTGCCTATTCTGCTAGGCACAGCCATATATGCTTTCGGGCTGCACTATTTCCTTATTCCGAACATGCTTATGGAGGGCGGTGTAACCGGCATAGCGGTTCTGCTCAATTATGCAGCCGGATGGCCGCTGTCCATTACGACGCTTGTCCTCAACATTCCGCTGTTTCTGCTTGGCTGGAAGACGCTTGGCCGTACCGAGATGCTTTATACGCTCGCTGGCATCGTATCGCTCTCCTTCTTCCTTGCTGTAATGGAGCAGCTTATTGCCAGAGGCTGGGTCATTACCTTCCACACTTCAACCGATTACATACTTGCCGCTCTGTATGCAGGCGTTACGCTCGGCGCAGGGCTTGGCATCGTCTTTCGCTTCGGCGGGACAACTGGCGGCGTGGATATTATAGCCCGAATCGTATCACGTCGCAAAACGCTGAGCATGGGGCAAATTATTCTTATACTCGATATTGTCATTATCGGAGGCTCGCTCTTTTTTATTCCTATCGAAAAAGTGCTGTATACGCTCGTAACGGTATTCGTTTCCGCCAAGCTTATTGATTTCATTCAAGACGGTGCCTATGCTGCCAAATCCTTCTCCATTATTACAGACAAAGGCACGCCGATGGCGCAGCGCATTACGATTGAGATGGAACGCGGCGTGACGCTGATGCCGGCAAAAGGCGCTTTTTCCGGTCAGCAAAAGGAAATCGTTTATTGCGTCGTCCAGCGGCAGGAGCTGCGCCGCCTCAAAGCAATCGTACGCAGCGTAGATCCTCGTGCTTTCGTCATCATTAATGATGTCCACGATGTGCTAGGCGAAGGATTTAACGAGGAATAAAAGCCGCTCCCATCATGGGAGCGGCTTTATGCCGTAAGGCTGCTGCTTGTATTTACGCCAGCTCTTATAAGCAAGCACAGCCATAATAATAGCGCCAAGCAGCAGCGTCCAGCTTACCGGATTAGCCGATGCGGGAGGCGCGAGCGCGGGCTCCTCCACAACAGCTTGCGGCTTGTCCGTAAACAATCTGCTTACCGCCGCTCCAAGCTGCGTCAGCGCCTCGTCTACTCGACCCGCTTGCGCTTGATCCTTAGGCCCAGCGGATAACAGCACGTTTGTGTAGCGTATCCGCTCTTGCAGCTCTGCTGCCCGTCCTTCCGGACGCAGCATAAAGGCGGGACCCTCAACGAGCGCCAAATGCGCGCTTAAGTTGTCCATCGCCGCTCTTGCAGCATTCGCCCTTTCCTCATAAGGGCGCTTCCACGCTTTCCTCACACGGCTTACATCTTCGAGCATAACCCGTTCATATTGCATCCATAAACCGCTAGCCGGCCTAAGCATCGCATCCGCTGTTAGATGAATCCGGGCAGATGCCTCCATCCACGCTACGGACTGCTTTTTGCTCAAAAGCTCATCGGAGACAGCCCTGATGCTCTGCTGCAGCTTTGCCCAGCCAGCTGGGCGGCCTTCTATGCCTGTTTCCAGCTGCGGCACAAGGCGCTCCAGCTGCTGGACATATTTATAGCCGGCCTGGCGGTTATCTGCATAAGAAGCCTTATATAATGAATGAGCCGCTTCCTCGAAACGACGCAGTAGCTCTTCAGCATCGGCAGCCTGCGCTTGTCTCGCGCCAAGCGGCTGTTCACCAGCATAAGCCCAAGTTGCAGAGACGGAGCCTAGCAACATCGCTATACATAATACAATGGGTATTGCAATACGCGTTCTCATGGACATCCCCCCATAATCCAGCTTATGAGGGGATGTCCATCGTTATGCTTTTTTAAAGTTGTTTTCTTGCTCGGAGCGCCAGCCAGCCGGCCATAAAGCTGAAGATGGTTAAGCCATATGTAAACAAACGGACTTGCGGCAAATCGTCCATCAGCTCATCAGCAAGCCAAGGGAACACGCCGAACGTATAATCAATCGTGTCATTCAGCAGCAGCCAGGCGGTGCCTATGACGACGGCCTTGAATCCTGCTCTCATAAAGCGAGCATACAGAAGCACCTCTACAGCCATACCTAGATGGGAAAATACAAGCATGCCATGCTGCCAATTCAGCTCTCCGCCTTGCGCTCCCGTAGCCACTATCATTGATACCGCCCACAAGCCGTATTTCACTGACGTTACGACCGCAAGGCCTTCTATAATCATTCTAGTGACCTGAACGAATCTAGATACCGATTCAGGCGGCGGGAACAGCAAGTAAAGCAGCGCAAGCGTGAAAAACAAACTAGCCGTCGGACTGTCCGGCACAAATACAAGCAGCCAAGATGGAAACCGTTCGTAGGTATAAACCAATTGATTCCAATACCAGATGTAGCCATAAACGGTCCCGAAAAAATTAACGATAAACAGCAGCCACAATATCGTACGGTTCATCCACAGCATGCGGCTCCATAACCATGACAATCCCATTATTTTCAACCCCTATATTCCTAGCCTTGTTATAGCGTCCGTACATTGTCCTAATAAGTTTGAAAAGAACCTGATTGCAATAAAGCAATCAGGTTCTTGCTGTTACTCGTTATTCAGTTGAAGCTTTCTGCTTGGAAAGCCACGTTGCAATTTGATCAATCTGCTCAGCGCTCAGGCTGTCTTTGAAAGAAGGCATATTGCCGTTGCCGTTCGTGACGGTCGCTACAATCTCTTCTTTAGATAATACATCGCCAATTCCCCGAAGTGCAGGAATTTGCGGTGGGTTACCTTTCATATCAGCTGCGTGGCAGGTCAAGCATTTGGATTGCTCCATCAGCTTGTGTGCTGGATCATCCGCTTCTACAATTGCAACAGATGCGGTTTCAGGCTTCTTCGTTGTGCTAGGAGCCTCTTCACCTTTAGCCGCTGCTTCTCTTGCTTTCTCTTCACGAATGTGATGCTCAGGTATCGTATTGGTAATTTCCAGCTGGTGCTGGTAGTGGTCCCAAGATATAACCGTCAAATACACACAGGCGATCAATGATAAAATCATCAGCGAGGAAGCAATCGGACGACGGTAAAATCTGCGCTCTTTGCCTGTATCGAGGAAAGGAGCAAGCAGCAAGCCGCCGAACATGACACCAGGAATACCCATTGTACCGAGTACAATGTAATCCTGTGATACATATGGATATTTCAAAAATTGATACAGGAACAAGAAATACCAGTCCGGCATCGGAATAAACGATGCGTTTGTCGGATCTGCCGGATAGCCTAGCGGAGCCGGCTCTGCAATCGTCCATACGAGAAACCCGACGAGTACGACGCAGCCAACCATCCACTCTTTCAGCAGGAAGTTAGGAATAAACGCTTCTGACTTTCCTGGAAAAGACGTGTAGTCCGGCGGAATATTCGGATGGTTGTTTTTCTTGACCCGCGAATCTCCGACGAATACAACCTTTTCGTCTGATTTGTGACCATGTGCCATCATAAAGTCCTCCCTTCGCTTAAAGTGGTCCCGAAATACCTTGTTTCCGAATCATCAGGAAGTGAGCTGCCAGCATAGCAAGAAGCGCACCTGGCAGGAAGAAAACGTGAATCGCGAAGAAGCGAGTTAACGTTTGAGCTCCTACGATGTCGCCGCCATACAGGAACTGCCCGATGTAAGGTCCGATGTACGGAACGGATTCCGCGATTTGAACGCCGACCTTTGTTGCGAAGTAAGCTTTGTTATCCCATGGAAGAAGGTAGCCTGTGAAACCAAGGCCCAACATAATGAAGAAAATAAGCATACCCACTACCCAGTTCATTTCGCGCGGCGCTTTATAAGAGCCGGTGAAGAACACGCGCAGCGTATGTAAAAACATCATAACAATAACGAGACTCGCACCAAAGTGATGCATACCGCGAACGATGCCGCCGAATGCGACCTTGTGGTTCAAATAGTCAACGCTTGCATAAGCATTCAAAATGTCCGGAACATAATACATCGTCAGAAACATACCAGACAAAATTTGAATAACGGTAATAAAAAACGTCAAGCCGCCAAAGCAGTAGACAAATGCCGAGAAATGATGTGCAGGGTTAACGTGCTCCGGTACTTCGTGATCCGCAACATCCCTCCACAACGGCGTAATGTCAAGACGTTCATCAATCCAATTGTATACACTTTTAAACATCTGATCATTCGCCTCCTTAGCCTACCCGTGAATTTGGCTTAACTGGACCCAAGTAAACAAATCCATTCTCAAGCTTCACTTCGTATTCATCCAATGGATTTGGAGCAACTGCAAGGTTCTTGCCGTCTTTCGTATAACGTGCGTCGTGACACGGGCAGTCATACTCGTCTTTACCTTTCGCATTCCAAGCAATTGTACAGCCCAGATGTTTGCAGATCGGTGAAAGCGCAAAAATTTTGTTGTTTGCGTCTTTGGACACCCAAGCAGACAACTCAGGATCGCTGACGTACCATCCATCAACTTGGTGAATTTGGAACTTAAACTCTTGCGGATCTGTCGTAATTTTGCTCTCTTCTACTACTTTAACAAAGGTGCCCTCGGTTTTTTTCTCTAATAATGGGTCTACCGCAAAACGCACCATTGGAAGCACGGCTCCGCCCATCATAAATGCGGTTGTTCCACCGAGCGTATACGACAAAAACTGCCGTCTTGACATCTCTTTGCGTTGAAGCGGCTTATGTGCCGATTCTTGATGTTCGTGGTTACTCATCTTCTGTTCTACCCCCTTTGCCAACCATTTCTTGTGTTTTAGCCCATGGCAAAACACATGACGAACTAGGACATACTTATAATAGCCTAGGTGCTTAGGAGCGTCAAGAATATGGCTGATGATTGACTGCCTAATAAAATGTTGATTTTTAATTTGTAATTAATTTGTCACATTTAACCTTGCATGGCATTTGTTTTCCCCAAAAAACTTCCCGATTATGCAAAATTGAAAAATCAGGATGGCTCCTTTGGATTCCACATAAGCGAAACGCGCTCCTTCACGTCGGCACCAGAAGGCAGCTCGCCGGCTTGATCCGGTTCCAGCAGCAAATCGGCCTGAATATGGGCCAAATCCAGCTTGCCGGATGCGGTCGCTACAATTATATATCGGAATCCCGATGCTCTAAGTGAAGCGCATACATCATTAATCATATCAACAGCCGCATGGGCCCCTACATAATGAAGCGCCGGATAAGTGACGACTCGCCCTTTAAAAGGTATTTCTATCAGATCCATTACATCACGCAGACGCTCCAGGGCAGCGGTCGCCTCATAAGGCTGCTCTTCGCCGTTCATGCCTGTCACAGGCAGCATGCAAGTGTCCAAATAAGGACGCAGCTCTTCCCACTGCTCTTCTTGCACATCGCTAAATTTCATTGCTAAGGACTCCTTCCGCTTGCAGCTTCAGCTGGCTTATCGCAGCTTGCGAAAGCTAGCTAGCTTCCTTTTTATAGATCAAACCTTTGTCTATGTTAACGGTTTATTGTCCTTTTGCCAATGGGTCTTCTCCATCTGCCTGCTTATTTTGCTTGATGCGCAGCAAAATAAGCTTCTACCTCAGCTCGCGAGTTTTCTCGCCAGAGCCTGTGATGGAAGCTTATTTAGCCCTTCTCCTTGCTTTCCACGTTATGCCTTCACTTCATTTCGTTCAATTCTTTAGCTAAGCGATAAAACGTATCCTCATCGCCAGCCGCAAGCGACTGGTCAATTTCGCGGTAAATACGTTCCGCACGGAATTTTCGCACCGCTTCATCCAAGGCCATTTCTGCTGCAAGCGACAGCATCGCTTCATACGTTACTTTCATTTTATCCATAGGATACACCTCCACACCGGCGTTAAGAGATCCTATATTCTTCGCCTTTCTTCACGTAGCTTTCCATCGTTCGTTTCATTCGCAGCAAATCGTCCTCTGTAAGCTCTCTAACGACTTTAGCAGGTGAACCAAGAGAAAGCGTATAGGGTGGTATCTTCTTATTCTCCGTAACAATCGAACCGGCTCCTACTAAAGCATATTCACCAAGCTGCGCGCCGTTAAGTACGATTGCCCCCATTCCAATTAATGTGCCTTTGCCTATCGTACAGCCATGGATAATAGCCGCGTGCCCAATGGAAACTTCATCTTCCAAAATGAGCGGCTGGTTCGTATTCACATGACCGACAACTCCATCTTGTATGTTGCAGCTATGTCCAATGTGTATCGGAGCCAAATCTCCGCGAAGCACAGCGTTAAACCATACCGTGCTGCTGTGGCCGATTGTTACATCACCAATCAGCTTCGCTCCTTCCCCGATATAAACACTGGAATGAATCGTTGGTCTTACTCCCAAATAAGGCAGCAGCATCTCGTAAATTCCCCTCTCATTTGCACTGGAAATCAGCATTCAGTTGCTATGCATCCATTCCTTTACATTAACGTGGGGTGATTCTATCAACTGCCGCAACCATTGTCAATACATGAACAATCGGTTCTGCTCTTCCAGACTGATGCCTAGCATTACCGCTTTGCCCGCTTTCGTCGTTTTGATGACCATACCGTGTTGCTCATGCTCTCCCAGGCGTATTAAACCAAGATGGACGAGCATGCCAAGCAATCTGTGCTGAAAAATCCGCTCCGCATCATCATAATAGAAAGGTTTAATGAGCGGGACGAGCACTTGGCTGAGCGATTGTGCCGTTACCCACTGATCCGACAGTCCGCCAATCCATTGTACGAGCGCTAAAATGTTCGGAATGGGCCCTTTATACTGCTTAAGCCAGCATTTGTACAGCTGCTGCAATTCATTTGCCGGAGCGCTAAGCAGCCTTTCCTGCCCACCTGGGGTAAGCCTGAGGCCCAGAGGCTCCTCTAGAAAATAGTTCATTTGCACACAGTAGTCATACAGCAGCGACATTCGATTCGGATAATGGTGAAAATATTTGCCGTAGCCGAATCGCCATTCTCCCTTGCCCGGCAGCTCCTCCTTGATCGAAAACATATCAAGCAGTTGCAAGCTGAAGCGCTTGTATAAGGAGCCGTCAGCCGCCATCGTCACTTCGTTGTGATGGATGTAATGCAGCAATTGACGAATATCGGCTTGCAGCAGCTCCTGCTCATCACGATACACATGAGGCTCGTCTGTATACACAAGCTGTGCTGCAAATTTGCGCTTCAACGTTTCACGAAACCGCTGCTTCAAATCCTCTGGCACCTGAAACAAATAACGGTTCGGCCCAGTGAAGCCGTTAAACAGCCAGCCCTGATGCTTGAATTTGACGATTGTATCCCGGGGGCTGCTCTCTTTCATGACAGGCGTTTTCTTAGAACGGCGCTTCGGTTGTGTTGCTTTGGCCGGCTTCTGAATAGAAGAAGCTTTCTCTCCAGAAACCTGCTGCTGCACCTTCGCTTCCTTCTGGGCAACGCTCGCCGTCTCCGGGCTGCTGAACTTGCTCTGCTGCGCACGAGCCAGAAGCTCCTCCAGACTAAAAGCGTCTCTCGTCTCGAACAGCAGCGAGTTTAAAAAACGCAAATCCTCAATTGCCATGCTGCTGATCTGTTGCTCGAAAACATCATTTCTGCTTACTGCGCCAAGAATCGACTGAATCAATTCATTTTTGGAGTTGCTATTGCACTCGCATTGATAGACGGAGGCAATGCGGCTGAGCTGCCCGATATCTGCGCAGCCGAGCATATCCGATAAATTCATAGTCTCTCCTCCTTTGCGCTTAACTGCTGCTTTAATGAACAGTTTGCTTGCACTCATGATTGTAGAGCAGCCTTTTTTTATTACCATTATGGGAAGAAACTCAGATTTTATAACCGCAGTTCCGGAAAAAATAGTTTTTATGCTTCTTTTTCGGAAAAAGCACCTCTAACAGCAACCATAAAAAAACGCCATTCCTCCAGTAGGAGAAATGGCGCTGCCATCAATTGAACCCAGCTGCCCCTGCAATTGTTAAAGCAGCTTTCACGCTTATTTTAAACGCCGACTTGATCAAGTTGTTGCAAATGCCGGCTGCAATTGTACAGCAAGGATTCCCATTCATTTTCGTTGAATTGGAGAATCGAGTAGGACATATTATCGAGAAACTGCTTATCAAGTCCCGAGCAGAGCTCGTCCAGCAGCTGGGCAAGAAAGCTCCCATGCGTGACGACAAGCAAGCGCCCCTGGGGATTGCCTCGCCGCCATTCCTCTACAAAAGAACGCCCACGCCCGCGCACAGTCTTGTCAGACTCCTGTCCAACTTCAGCTTGGCGCCATTGCTCACCCCAGCGTGCTATTCGCTCCTGCTCCGTCGTTCCTTCTATGTCGCCATAAAAACGTTCACGCAGCCGCTCATCCGGCGCAAGCAGCGGAATACCCAGCTTATCCGCGACAATTCGGGCTGTCTCACGGGCACGCTGCAAATCACTGGAAATGACAGCATCCCACAGCTTCTGATCTTCGCTTAGACGGTTAGCGAGCGCAGCAGCTTGCGCGACTCCCCGCTCATTCAAGGGAATATCGGTCTGCCCTTGTATTTTCCCAAGCTTATTCCAATCCGTATTGCCGTGACGTACCAGACCTATTATCATCCCGCCAGCCTCCCCAGCTTAGTTGCAATCTATTACCGCAACGTAACGCAAAACAAGGGCTCCTGTCAAGGAGCCCTTCGCATTAGCTGCGTGTTCTTGATAACCAATTCAGCATAAGCAGCGTCATGACCATGCCAAGCAGCGACAGCGCTACCCAATACTGTGGAAAAGCCGGAACGACCTTAAGCACGAAAGGATCGCTGATGCTCGCAACCGGCACTTCATATTCAGCGCTAATGACGAGCCCGCTGCCAGAAGCATTAGCTGTGTCCATAAAACCAGTCAACTGGGCCAATTGATCCGGACTTGTACTCGTTTCGTTGCCCACGACGAAAAATACGAGCGCACAAACGAACATCGCCATGCAGCCTGCCACAATAAGGGCCACATTGCGACGAAAGGAAGGAGAAAACTGATAGCTTTTGTGTGTAACCGGCATAAGCCAGGAATCCTCTGCATAAATGCGATCCATGACTCCGCGCGTCACATGATCCATTGGCGGCAATTGTACAGAATCATCCTCGGCAATGCAGCGAATCAGCTCCTCGCTCTCTTCCCACAAACGGAGCTGCTCCATGCAATGCTCACAATCAAGCAGATGGGCCTCTATCTCCTGCCGCTGCGGATCTTCCTCCGGCAGCTCCCAGCAAATATGGAGTTTGTGTTGAACGTCTTCGCATTTCATCGCGTTTTCATCCCTTCAAATTCTTCCACTCCGAGAGCTTCGCCAAAATAAGGCTCCAATTGCACCTTCACACTGGCTCTGGCTCTGAATAACAAGGATTTCACAGAACTGACCGTCTGCCCTAAAATGCTGGCAATTTCCTGGTAGTCCATCTGGTCATATTCTCTAAGGATAAGTGCGGACCGTTGTTTTTCAGGCAAATTATTAATAGCTTCGCGAACCATCGCCATTCGCTCATTTCGAAGCACGAGCTGCTCCGGACCTGCATCAGGGGCCGTTACAGGCACAATACCCGATTCATCTAGAGACAAATTTGCAGCTTTCTGCTTGCGCAGCTCGCTAAGCACGGTATTGCGGGCAATCGTATAAAGCCACGTGGAAAAAGAAGCATCCACCTCACGAAACGAGTGCAGGCTGCGATAGGCTTTATAAAACGTTTCCGAGCATAAATCCTCTGCCAGCAGCTCAAGCTTCGCGCTTTTGAGCATATGAAAAATAAAAGATAATATTTTGCGCTGATAACGGCTCATTAGCTCTGAATAAAGCTCAATGTTGCCATCTTTAATTTCCCTTATTAATTGGGAATCAGTCATGACAGGCGAACCTCCCCACCTGCGAATTCATCTTCCCGGCCCTGTTATCATTAAATTGTACCAAGCCGGAAGCAAAAAGTTGCGGTATGTATAATAAAAATTATGAATCGCTAGTCTAACAACATAAATTCGCGCCGCATAATCAAAATCCTGCTTTATTCGACAAAAGGATAAATGAGGAATTTTTTAGAAAAAGGTGCTTGCTATTGATAAATCCCCCTCCTTTTATCCTATAGAACAAAAGAAAAGTGGTTAAGCAGGCAACTAATCCTGCTCAGCCACTATCCCGTTTGCCTATTCTTCATCCTCCTTCAGGTCATGCTCAAAGGGCGAAAATAACGTATAACGACGGCAGCTCAAGGTTATGATATTTATGTTTCACCGCCTGTAAGCCCTTAATATAAAAAATTCCACTTATCACGCTTACATGCAAGGTGGTGTTTTTGCTCTTGTATTACTATTAAATTTTAGTGAAGTGAGGAATATATATGAATGAGAAAAAAAAATGGGATTTATCGGCTCTCGCGACTATCCCGCTTATTATGACGCTTGCGAATTCCATGCTCATTCCTATCCTTCCTCTTATTCAAAAAAAATTGCATATCTCTTCTCTTCAATCCAGCCTCATTATTACAGTTTACGCTGCGATATCCATCTTATGTATCCCTTTGGCCGGTTATCTTTCCGATCGTTTCGGAAGAAAACGAATTATCGTCATCGGGCTATGTATTGCAGCTGTCGGTGGTTTAATCTCAGGTTTAGCAGCATGGTTATTGCATGATCATGTTTACGCATTCATTTTAACAGGCAGACTCATTCAAGGGATTGGAGCCGCTGGCGCATTCCCGATCGTTATGCCATTGGTTGGCGATATGTATAAAAGCGAGGAAGAGGTTAGCAATGGACTTGGCATTATTGAAACCTCTAATACTTTAGGCAAGGTTTTAAGTCCCATTCTAGGTTCTGCATTGGCGCTAATTATTTGGTTTCTACCTTTGGCTGTCATACCCTTCATTTCAACCGTATCTATTGTAGCCGTTATTTTTCTCGTTAAAGCACCAAAACAGCAAAATAAAACAAAGCTAAATTTTAAAAATTTTCTTGCTTCCCTTAAAAGCATTTTCTCCGAAAATGGGAAATGGCTGTATGTCATATTTGCACTCGGCGGAAGTGCCATGTTTATGATGTTCGGTTTTCTTTATTATTTATCATCCGTTCTTGAGGAAAGCTATCATATAGAAGGTATTTGGAAAGGTGCACTGCTGGCAATCCCGCTCAGCGCTATTTGCATCGCTTCTTTCGCCTCGGGGAAATGGATTGGAAAAAATAAATTGAAAATGAAATGGTTTACCGTGGTCGGATTTGTATTTATCGCCTCAGCCATGCTGATTTGTGGATTAGCCAATACAAAGAGCTTATTTTTCCTAATATCTCTCATGTTTATTAGCGGATTAGGCATCGGTCTTGTTCTGCCCAGCTTAGATGCGTTAATTACGGAAGGAATAGACAAAAAACAACGTGGGACTATCACTTCTTTTTACAGCAGTACAAGGTTTATAGGCGTTGCCTGTGGACCATTAGTCGCTTCCATGCTTTTACGTCACATCGATTGGTTGTTTTATATTTTTGTAGCAATTGCTGGCGTGTGCTGCTTAATTGCTTTGTTTTTTATAAAACCAGATCAAATTAAACTATAGAAAAATAGCAGCTAAATCATTAAGCATGAAGCATGAATTAGATAATTATGCATATTGAATTTGTCATTTGTGTATTTGAATCTGTTAAAATCCTTGCTAAACTAAAATTCGATAATGAGAATCATTATTATAATAACATCCTCAAGAGCCTAAGTGAGACCGGAGTGCTTTTTTAGGAGTCATTCTTTTTTTATAAGAAAGGTTGGTTGAATTGACTGCAAATAGACCATTATGTATTGGATTATGCTTAAATGCAACATGGACGAAAGGCGAGGGCTGGCGGCAACCAGATAGCAAAGTAGAAAGAATGGGATCCATTGATTATTACATTAATTGGGCAAAGATGGCGGAGAAGTCAAAACTCGATTTTCTTTTCAGGGCGGATTATCTTTATGTCAGCCCGCAGATGATTGGCAATACCGCTAGTTTTGGCAGTCCTGACCCTACTATGATGTTTGCTGCCATTGCCCGTGAAACCGAGCGAATCGGTCTCGTTACAACCATTTCTACGACTTTTAATCCGCCATATGTTGTTGCCAGGCAGCTTCAGTCTTTGCATTGGCTGAGCAATGGGCGCGCAGGCTGGAATATTGTAACTTCTATTGAAGGGGCAGAAAATTTTGGCGATTCCCCAATGCCTTCCCCACAAGAAAGATATGCAAAGGCAGTGGAGTTTACGGATGTTGTACGCAAGCTATGGGACAGCTTTCCGCAAGAAGCCATTGTTATTGACCGCAAGTCCGGCATGTTTTCTGATAAGGATAAAGTGACTGCCATTAATCATTCCAGTGAATTTTTCAGTGTAAAAGGTCCTCTTACTTTACCTTCTCATAAATCGGGAACGATCCCTTTATTTCAAGCTGGCGCTTCCGATATTGGGCGGAATTTCGCCTCTTCTGTAGCTAATGCTATTTTTGCGGCTATGCCGGATGTTGAATCAGGAGTGGAATTAAGAAATGATCTGAGAAGAAGAGCCGCAGAGCATGGTCGCGATCCGAACGCCATCCGAGTATTGCCAGGCTTATATTTTTTCCTAGCCGATACACACGAAGAAGCGCTGGAATTGCATAAGACTGCGCATGCGAATTTAAGTATTGCACGCAGACATGCCTCTCTGAAATCGGTGCTAGGTCTTGATTTAAGCGATTTGCCTTTGGAGCAACGTGTAACTGCCGAGATGCTTCCCGATCCTAATCAGGCCGTCCGCAGCCGGACACATGCTGAGCTGCTGCGCCGTTACATTACAAAATATCAGCCTACAGTGGAAGAGGTACTCGCAAGGCCGGAGATTGTAGGATCTGCCCATTGGGTATCTGTTGGAACGGTTGAAACGGTGCTAAACGATATTATTGAACGATTTGAGGCTGGAGCTATAGATGGATTTATAGCCCTTCCAGGCGGTTCAGAAAAATCTATGGAAATATTTTTTGAACAGCTGGTGCCGGAGTTGGTTGAAAGAGGCTTGTTCCGAAGCGAATATACGGGAAGCACATTGCGTGAGCATTTGGGAATTACATAATCTATTATTAATCACTAATGTGCAGGCATAATATAACGTGTTGTCAATCTAGCTTTTGATAAAACGCAAGATTGCACCATATGGACTAATGCTGGTAAGATGGTCGATTCTTTTTTTTGTTATAGGTTTCCCCTTAAAGGTGCTCCTTTCTTTGGTTGATGGTGTTCAGTCGAACCCTGTTCTACCAAAGACAAGGGCGCTTTTTTATTTTTATGAGGCGCTACTTTCATCATTCAGGGTACATATTACTTTTGAAAAAGCGGTACTATAACAACACTGTGTTTTTTCCTCAAACAAGCTTTTTTGGTGACATTTTGGTACAACCCAATATTGTCAAGTGGGATGACGAGTATCAAGGAAACCCCATTACAATAAAGCAATGTTGCCATCTTTAATTTCCCTTATTAATTGGGAATCAGTCATGACAGGCCCCCCCCCACCTGCGAATTCATCTTCCCGGACCTGTTATCATTAATTTGTACCGAGCCGGAAGCAAAAAATTGCGGTACGTATAATAAAAAATCCGAATCGTTCGTTTATCAAATCGCCTAATACAGTTAGCAAGGCCTCCATTATTACCCCCTTGACAATCCATTCTATTAAAAAAAGGGCTATCATCTATCGTTATTCGCCCTTCTTGCACAAAAATAGATATCAGTCTAGTAAAACTTGGGTTTTTACCCTTCCAAATTTCCAAGTCCAACGTATGATATCTCAAATCTTAGGAGGTGTATTCATTGAGTTGTATTATTAATAAAAACAAGAAAAAGAAAAACTGTCATAAAAAAATCATTACTGTATGTAAACCTAAACGAAAAAAGAATGTTATTATAAAGAAAAAAATCGTTAAAGTAACGTGTCCTGCCCCTAAAGTTAAAGTTAATGTTACCCCTACACCTGGCCCACAAGGACCACAAGGGCCGGCTGGTGCTACAGGGCTGACGGGTCCACAAGGGCCAGCAGGAACTGCTGGGCTAACAGGACCACAAGGGCCAGCTGGAGCTACAGGACTAACAGGTCCACAAGGGCCGGCTGGCGCCACAGGACTAACAGGGCTAACAGGACCACAAGGGCCGGTTGGAGCCACAGGACTAACTGGACTAACAGGTCCAACTGGACCAACAGGGCCTCAAGGGCCGGCTGGCGGCATATCTTCCTTCGCCTTCCTATGCAGCACGGAAGCACAAAATGTTGCGCAAGCAGCGGCACCAGGAGGGCAAGGCGGCGCAGTGACCTTTAACGATATGGTGATTAGCGCAACTGCGCTTACTTTCTCCCCACCAAGCAATATTATCATTAACGAAAACGGCTTTTATAACATTAGCTGGGAAGTGTTCCCAACACCTGGAAACTCTGCATTTGGTTTATTCTTCGATCCAGACGGTGCAGGTCCAGCTCTAGCAACACTTGTGGATTGCAGCAACTACGGTACAGGCGCAGGCAACAATCCTTACCAAGGTCAAGTCGTTGCTCAATTAACCGCTGGCGGCGTATTGACTTTAAATCGTATTGATAACATGGGCAATCTGGTATTGCAAAACGCTATCGGCGGCGGAACACCAACCGTGAGCGCATCAATTGTCATTGAAAAACTAGCATAATCTTGTTCGCTCTTCGGGGCTGTCACCAGCTGTCATTCGTAATGGCTGCTGGTGACAGCCTTTTTATGAAGCACTTTGGAAATAGAAAAAAAAACTTCGCCATATAGGCGGTCCCAGATTGTCGAGAAACGCTACGTCTTGGGAAGCGGTTAAGCGCTCTCAAATTTAATTTCGAAAAAATGAAAACGCTTATTGACATATTGGAAGCGTATACATATAATAAAAGTACAGTATGGTTTCTCTCCACTCCTATCCAAAACTTATGTTCTGAGAATGAACATGGACCGCCTCTATGGCGGTCTTTTTTTTGCCCTTGCTTAGTTTGAATATACATTGTTTCTGTATTTATTTCCTTAGCTATACAAGTTGAACTAATGTCCCTAAATCAAAAAGCCCCGCAGCAGCTCAAAAGCTGCTCGGGGCATTGCTATATGTTACTGATGAACCGCGAAGCCGGCATCCGCAAGCACAAGCTGAGCCTGATCCAAATCCTCCTGCGTGCGGAAGGACAGCCTCAGAACGCCCGGAACATCCTCCCTGCTCTCGATAATATGGATGTTGCTCAAATTGATGCGCTCCTTGCCAAGGTCGCTGGCGATTTTACCAATAATGCCGGGATGATCGGGTACGTCTACATAACAATCATAAATCGAATGCAGCATGCCCTTGCGGCGCTCAGGCAGCTTGCTGCGGAATTCGCCCGCTGTACGGAACGCTTCCTCTATGCCTTCGCCATCTTCCCGCTCCAGCAGGTCCGCGAATGTTGCGATTTCTGCATTCCAATCTTTCAGCAGCTTTAGCAGCACGCCTTTATTATTAACCAAAATGTCGCGCCATACGACCGGGTCGCCTGAGGCGATACGGGTAATATCGCGGAACCCCCCTGCTGCAAGCGAAGCATACAGCTGATCCTGCTCATTGTAGCCGCGAATCTGGTTGACCAGTGCAACTGCAATCATATGCGGCAGATGGCTGATCGCGCCCACGATTTCATCATGCGACTTCGCGTCCACACTGACAATGTGCGCTTTCGTCAGCGCAAGCAGTTCAATGAGCTTGTCCAGCTGTCCCTGCGGCGTCGACGCGTCGGGCGTGAGGACGTAAAACGCATTTTCGAACAAATGGGTCGATGCCGCTTCAACACCCGAGCGCTCCGATCCCGCCATCGGATGGCCGCCGATAAACGAAACGCCCGGCTGGCTTTCCAGCCTGCGTCCGCATAAAGCAACGGAAGCTTTCGTGCTGCCGACATCCGTCACAATACAGCCCGGCTTCAGCGGCAGCTGGCTCAGCTCATCTACATACTCCTCCAGCTTGCCTACAGGCACGCAGAGGAATATAAAATCAGCGTCAACAGCCGCCTCCCGAACAGACGTCGTTGCTGAATCTACGACGCCACGATTGACATATTTCTCTGCGGAGAACGCCCGGTTTGAATAACCGACAACCGTTACGTCCGGCTTCCCCTTAAAACAAAGGGCAAGCGATCCGCCAATTAATCCTACGCCAAAAATCGCTATTTTCACCATAACCTTATGACTGCACCGCCACTTCCTGCAAAACCTGCTCCAAAGCAGCTATAAACTGCTCATTTTGCTGCTTTGTGCCTACGCTGACCCGAATATAGGTCGGGTAATACGTCCAACGGGAACGAATAATAAAGCCTTTGCGCAGCAGCGCATCAAATACTTCCGGAGAAGGACGCTTGACATCGACCATAATAAAATTGCCATGCGCCGGATAATAAGCAAGGCCAAGCCGGTCAAACTGCGCAGCAAAATAAGCGATGCCCGCTGCATTTTGCTGCACAACATGCTGAATAAAAGCTTGATCGGACACGGCCGCCTTCGCCGCTGCCTGTGCGATTCTTGACGTATTAAACGGCTCCCGCACCTGATTAATGAAGCGAAGCACGTCCGCGTCGCCAACGCCATAGCCGATACGCAGCGCTGCCAAGCCATACACCTTCGAGAACGTGCGCAATACGATCAGATTCCGGTAGCTGCTTAGCAGTTCAATGCCGTTCGGGAAAGCAGGATCTGTTACTAGCTCGCAATACGCCTCATCCAGCACAACGAGCACATGGCTCGGTACCTGCTGTAAAAAGGAAGTCAGCTCATCCTTCGTCACAATCGTGCCAGTCGGGTTGTTCGGGTTGCAAATCCAGATGATTTTCGTACGCTCTGTTACCTTCGCCAGCATAGCAGGAAGATCATGCTTGCCCTCCTTCAGCGGCACCTCGATGATGCGAGCGTTCTCAATTTCGGCGTTATGCTTATACTGCGGGAAGGTCTCGTCCGCCATAATCGTTTCGTCGCCGGCAACAAGAAATGCGCGGGCCAGCATTAAAATAATTTCACTGGAGCCTGTGCCGAAAATCAGCTGCTCCGGCTTTACGTTAAGATGGTTTGCAAGTGCTGCTGCAAGCTCAATGCTGGCGCCATCAGGATAAATATTCGTTTGGTTTATTTCTTCCAACATTGCCGCTTTAGCCTGCTCGGAACAACCATGTGGATTTTCATTGGAAGCCAGCTTCGTAACTTCAGTTAGCCCAAGCTCTCTCTTCACATCTTCAACCGGCTTGCCAGGCTGATAGACAGGGAGATGTAAAATATTGTTTTTTGGCTGCATGCTGCCGATCACCTCTTCTTAATATATCAACACATTAATTGATATATAAATATCAATTGCATAAAGCTTATTGTCTCACATCTTGTCCCGCTTTAAAAGATGTTCTATTGCAATTGATCGAGCCAGCCCCAAAGAAAAAATCTAAAATCCCATCTCAGCAAGCCAGGATGACAATTTTGCCTCCCGCTCCTTCAATTCGGCCTGTCCGAGCTGACCGAGCCGGCGTTCGCCAACGATGCATCCGTCCAACATAAATAGCACACGCTGTGTTTTGGCAGCTACCTTCGCATCATGGGTTACCAGCATAATCGTCGTCCCTGCAGCATTCATTTCCGCTAAAATATCCATGACCTCATCGCTCGCCTTGGAATTAAGCGCCCCCGTCGGCTCATCGCCAAACACCAATTGCGGCCTGTTGATGAGCGCCCGGCAAATGGCCGCCCGCTGGAGCTGTCCACCTGATACTTGCGACTTGTCCACATGGGCCAGCTGCGCAATGCCTGTCCGCTTCATCAGCTCGCTGGCACGCCTGTTGATAGCAGCGCGGCTCTCTTCTTTCGCCATATAAGCGGGCAAAATAATATTGTCAAGCAGACTGAGATTTTTCAAAAAACCGCTCTGCTGAAAAATAAATCCCATTTTGCTCAAGCGAAGCTGGGCCAACCGCTCTTCGGATAGACTGCCGATCTCTTGCCCTTGTATGGCGACGCTGCCGGACGTCATTTTATCCATCCCGCTAATAATCTGCAGCAGGGTCGACTTGCCGCAGCCAGAAGGCCCCATTATAGATACGAACTCACCTGCCTGCAATTCCAAATTCACATTTTTCAGCACAGGCTGTTCGTTATTTTTGCCTAAGGAGTAGCTTTTGCTAACCTTTTTCGCCTCTAACACATTTGTCATCACAATGCCCTCATTTCGAAAATGATTTTGCTGCGCCAGCGCCTTTGCCAGCTCCCGTTACAGCTAAACTGCTGAATAACGTCGTTATAATTACGACAACGATAAGTGCCAGCGGAATCCATATGTAAGCCACAAGCGGATTTACGACAAACGCGACGCGGGCTGCGCCCATAAAGGACATCAGCACGCTGACTGCGCCCTGCCCAAGGGTTGCCGCTGCTGCGGTGCCTAACACCATTCCCGCCAGTAATACGACCAGCGAGCGGATGATGTATTGCAGTCTGATCTGTTTCAAGGAAAATCCAAGGCTTCTCATAATGACGATGTCGGAAGCGTCTTTCACGATTAGCATGTTGAAAAATAAGGCGGTAATCAGTATCGCGATCACGAGAGCTGCTGTCGAGGTGAGCACCGTTATTTTTTGCAGCTGGCTTATGGTGGAGCTTAACGTCTGGGACAAATAATCTTCCATAAGCGTCACCTTTGCCGGATGAAAGGCCGCTGCGTATTCCGCTGTTTTCTCACCAATGGCCACGCCCGGCTTTACATTCAGGCTGACCATGTACCAGAGAACGGACTGTGCTTCGTAAGGCAGCAGCGCCTTCGCCGTCTTGCCGCCATTGGTCACATCCTGATAAATGCCCGTAATCTTCAGCTCTCGTTCTTTCCCGGCTGCGAGGAGCGTTAGCGTGTCGCCAAGCTGCTTGCCGCGCTCCTTCGCATGGAGATAAGAAAGAGCCATTTCATCATTTTGAGCAGGCGCAGCCCCGCTTAAATAGGCTAGCGGGAACAGCGAAAAATCGCCCGTTTGCACGCTCACATTTTCATAGACGCCATCCTCGCTGCGCAGCTTATAAGAGCTCGTTACGAGCGGCGAATACTTTTCTACATCGCTGTCGTTTTGTATATAGGCGAGCATATCGTTGTACCGCTGCGCTGCGTCGCTTGTCTGCCGCATATCGATTTGAATATCACTCCTCCCGGCTCCCATATATGTTATAAAATCAGGCGATTTCATCGTATTCAAAAAATTTGCCGGCACAATGATAAGGAAGAAACAAAGCGTAAACACGAGGCCCAGCAAGCCGAAGGTTCTAATCCGGACGAACACATCCTGCATGCCGACAAATAGATGGACAGGGATAACCCGGCTGCGATGGAGCTTCAACAGTCCTGACATCCCTCCTTTGGACGGAATGCTACCTGAACGCAGAGCTTCAACGGCCGATATTCGCTTAAATCTCCGCAAAACGAAGCGGCAGAACATCATCACTAGTAGAAAAATACAGACCGCTCCCAGCAAGGGGACGGTGTAGCTAAGCGCATTTTTTTCAGCTGTGCCCATATATAGGCTCCGATTCGCTATGAAAGCCCGCTCTGTAAATAGGGACAGCACATACCCTGCCAAACTAGCCAGCAAAGCGATCATCCGATATTTCATTAAATATAGCCGGCGGATATGCTCTCCAGCCATCCCAATCGCCTTCATAACGCCAATCTCATAAAAATCCTCCTCCATCGTAGCAAGCATCGTGAACCGCAGGCAGAGAAAGGCGATCGCAATCAGCAGTAAGCTGGCTAAAAGAATAACAACGGCCGCAACGCCGTCGGTCAGCGCATTCAATAGCCGAAATTGGGCGGATGTAATGGCGGGTCCTTGGTGGGGAAGTCCAGATGATTGATAAAGCTGTTCAAATTCGCTAGTTCGCTCCCCATCATGCAGCAGAAATTCGATCAAATATTCTTTTTCGGCAAAGTAGCCCTTAAGCGTCTCCCAATCCGAATCGCTCACAACGATACGCTTCGAGCTGACAATAGACGGATTCATCTGGGCATCCCTAACAAAATCCGCTATCGTAAAAGTCATGCTAAAGGAACCTTTGGCAATCCGCATCGTATCCCCGATTTCCAGTCCCTGCTGCTGCTTAAAATAAATCGGCACCGCTATTTCGCCTGGAAGCACATCCAGCCTGTTATTGGTTAAATCAAGTAAAAAATCAAACGCTTTATTTTGCTTTACAATGCTCATTTCCATGACGCTGCCTGCCTCTGACTCACCGCTCGCGCCAAAATAAACATGAGCCGGCTCAATAGAAATCATCTCGACCGTTTGCTGATCCTTCACTAGCTTACTGCCGTTTGCAAAAGCCTCTATTTCCCGCTGGTCGATTTCCCCGGCATGCATTTGGACAAAATGGGGGACAGCCGCTTTCTCAAACCAGTCATCCACCGAACGGAACAGCTCCAGCAGCATGCTTGCACTGCTTGCCACCAGCAGCGAGGAAATCATAATAAATATAAATAAAATAGCGGTAATCAGCTTATTGTTAGCGATATCTTTTCTCCACATCGTTCCTAGCATCTTGCTCTTCCTCCCCTATTTGATTTTGATAAAACCTCTTTGTCAACCAAGCTGTTAAAAGCAGGGCTGCGAACATAAGCAGGGCAGGAATATACACCTGTAAGCTGAATATTTCAAACAGCTCTCCGTATACGATTTGCCCAACAGGAGCTGCTATTTGGGCAACCGCCATAATAATGGCCATCACCTTGCCAAGCAGCTCATTAGGTGTCTGCTTTTGCACCCGGGTCAGCACAAAAATTGAAATCATCGTCAACGCCATCGCGATGGGAACAACGCTTGCCATAAACAGCATATAAGCGGGATAAAAGCCGAGCCCCAGCATCCATGGCGTCAGCGACAATGACATTGGCAGCAGCCATGCGGCTATGACGAGCAGCCACCGGTATAAGGTGCTCATTTGCATTTTTCTCGCGAAAAAGCCAATCGTCAGTGCGCCCAAAATCGTGCTGCATTCCACAATGCCCATGCCAACTCCGTAAAGCGTATCGCTGCTTTGCATCGTAACCCGCAAAATAATCGGCCCGCCCACAACGAAAAACGGCGTTAAAATAAAATTGAGCAGCGCCGCTAATACCATCGCTTTCAAGATCGGGCGCCGCTGGACTACATAGGCCATCCCTGCTTTCATATCGGCTGCAAGCGTTGCGACGATATTTCCCTTCTGCTCGCGTTTCACAAACGGGATTTTAATAAATAGCTGCATGAGAGCTGACAGCAAAAAAGCGATACCGCTTCCGATCATCAATGTGTGCAGGCCAAGAACACCATACAGAATGCCGCCAAGCACCGGGGCAGCCATTTGGGCCAAAGCGCCGATGCCATTCACCATTCCATTGGCCTGCTCCAGCTGGCTCTCCTGCACCAGCTGCGGGATGCTCGCCTGCACAGCAGGCTGGTACATCGCGCTGATCAGTGAAAGCAGCACCATCACAATACCAATAACAACAACAGGCGCGTCCCCTGCTGCCAATAGGAGCATAAAGCCCAGAACGACGATGCCGCCTCCAAAATCGAATAGAACGATTAAATTACGGCGATTGAAGCGGTCAGCGATGGCCCCGCCAATTGGCGACAGCAGCAGCGGGATGCTGGACACCGCATAAAGAGTCCCATAAATATCTGCTCGCCCTGTAAGGTCTAGCGCATACAGCGACAGCCCAAAGCGCAGCAGCGCGCTGCCCAGAATGGAAATCATTTGCCCTAAAATAAGCAGCTGAAAGCTTCGCGTGAACGGCACCCTTTTTACGTTATTTTGTATCATTTTTCAGCTCCTCCTTAGGAAAAATAAATGGATTCGCATTATAGACTGACCGTCAGTCTATAAAGTTCGAAAAAATAAGCCAGCATCCAAACGTCCCCCGCCATTTGACGGTTTCGGAATACTGGGCACGCTAACAGCTCACCTGCAAGGTGGGACTCGGGTGCGGCAAAAAATCAGGTCATTCCCCGTTCGTCAGCATTTCATATATAAAATCAAAGCTGCCTTTTTTCGCGCCTAGCGTCGTTTCCATCACATGAATAAAAGCTTTCGCCTTCTGGATGATTTCCGCAGGCTGCCATTCGAATAAACCTTCATCGAACAGAAAAGTGGAGGATACGATTAAAAATTCCACTGTCTCCTGTGGAAATTCGGTTTGAAAAATATGCTCCTCTATGCCTTGCTCAATGACTGCTGTTAACACTGGCGTCAAGTGAATAATTGTCTGCACAAGGCTTTTCTGATGCATTTCTGCATTGCCGACCTGATGGAATTGCTCCAGCAGCTGTTCCTTACGGTCACCATGCTTAGGCTTCTGAGCCATCAAAATTTGAAATAATTTGACCAAGGTCGGCAGCTCCGGGTTAGAGGCTATCCCCCTTGCAGCGGCAACATCCGCTGCGACGATCCGCATAATGATCGCATCCATAACTTCCTCTTTGGATTTAAAGTAATAATAAAACGTCCCCTTCGCAATGCCAATCTCCTGAAGGATGTCATTGATCGTCGTTTTATTGTAGCCCTTCGTATAAAAAAGCATTTCTGCTGTATCTAAAATTTCATTTTTGCGCTCTTCCGGGTCTTTCAGTATACGCATCGTCCGCTTAGTCGCTCCCTTCTATAGACCGTCGGTCGGTCTATGTGTAGTATATGCCATTTTTTGAGCATAATCAATGTTATTTTTGAGATGACACAAGCGTAAACGGCTTTCGCCGTCCTCTGGCGGCAAAGCTTCCGTTTCGAGGGTGGAATATAAGCCGATTATAAGAGTGAAACTTATAATTTCTTATATTTTAAGAAAAACGCCTGGCGGCATCCTTTCTATTAGACGCCATCGTTTTGGCGATACGTATAGAGAAAGGATGAGAACATTCATATCCTTTCCTATATTTAAAAAAAGAGATGCAGAATACGTTCGTATTCTGCACCTCTTAAACTATGCCTCCCGATAAGAGGTTAAGTATGCCCTAGCCTTTCAGCGCGGCTACAAACTCGCCGATCTGCTTCAAGCCTGCTGCGCGAGTGCTCTCCTCTTCGAGCAGCGGAATGGATTCTTCAATTTTGCGTACGATCGCGCTGCCAACGACAACCCCGTCGCATTGCTTGGAGAAACGCTCTACTTGCTCGCGGCTCGAAATGCCGAAGCCAACTGCGATCGGCAGATCGGTCGCTTCCCGCACGGTAGCGAGGAAATCGTCGATCCCACTGTGGAATTCAGCCCGCACGCCCGTTACGCCCAGCGAGGAGACGCAATACACGAAGCCTTTAGCTTTTTGCGAAATACGTACGACGCGATCCTTGGAGGTCGGAGCTACGAGCGGAATGAGATGAATGCCTGCCGCTTCCGCCAACTGGCGAACCTCGGCATCCTCTTCGATCGGCAGGTCGGGAATGATTAGACCGCTGATTTCTTTATTTTTGACCAGCTCCATAAAAGCTTCCAGACCGAATTGGAGCACCGGATTGAAATAAGTAAACAAAATGAATGGCAGCTTCACGCCAGCTTCGCGCGCTTGCGCCGCAGCTTCAATGCAGTCGCGCAGCGTAATGCTGCTTCTCAAAGCACGCTCGGATGCCCGTTGAATAACGGGACCATCGGCAAGCGGATCAGAATAAGGAACGCCCAGCTCGATTAGATCGGCGCCAGACTCCTCTAGCTGCTTAATAATGGCCAGCGACGTGTTCAAGTCAGGATCGCCCACTGTTAAAAAAGGGATCAGCGCGGTACGCTTCTCCTCCCGTAGCTTTGCAAATACCGTATCAATGAGATTCATCGACTGCGCCTCCCAGCTTGCTCATAATCGTCTCTACATCTTTATCGCCGCGTCCCGACAGGCTGACAACGATAATTTTATCTTTAGCAAGCGTTGGAGCCAGCTTGACCGTCTGGGCAATCGCATGTGCCGACTCAAGCGCCGGAATGATGCCTTCTGTCCGCGACAGCAATTGCAAGGCATCCATCGCCTCGTCATCGGTAATCGGGAAATATTCTGCACGGCCCGAATCCTTCAAATAGGAATGCTCAGGGCCAATGCCCGGATAGTCAAGACCAGCCGAAATCGAATGCGCAGGCAGCACTTGTCCGTTATCATCCTGCAGCACATAGCTCAGCGAGCCTTGGAATACGCCATGGCGGCCTTTCGTCATTGTAGCCGCATGCTCCTCTGTCTCTACTCCACGTCCCGCTGCTTCTACACCAATTAAACGCACATCCGCATCTTCAATGAACGGGTAGAAAATACCGATCGCATTGCTGCCGCCGCCAACCGCTGCTACTACATAATCCGGCAGACGTCCTTCTTCTGCCACAATTTGCTTGCGCGATTCGTCACCGATAATCCGCTGAAAATCGCGGACGATCATCGGATATGGATGCGGCCCTGTCGCCGAACCCAAAATATAATACGTATCGTCTACATGGCTAACCCAGTAGCGGAGCGTTTCATTACAGGCATCCTTAAGCGTGCGCGTTCCCGAAAGAACGGGCACGACTTCCGCCCCAAGCAGCTGCATGCGGAATACGTTGAGCTGCTGGCGCTTCATATCTTCCTCGCCCATAAATACTTTGCATTCCAGTCCAAGCAAAGCTGCAATCGTTGCCGAAGCAACGCCGTGCTGGCCTGCGCCCGTTTCAGCAATAATTTTCGTTTTGCCCATGCGCTTCGCCAGGACGCCCTGACCAATTGTGTTGTTGATTTTGTGGGCGCCCGTATGGTTCAAATCCTCGCGCTTCAAATAAATTTTAGCGCCGCCAAGCTGCTCGCTCAGGCGCTCTGCATAATAGAGCGATGTAGGTCTTCCCGAATATTTATGCAGTAGATTGCGGATTTCCTCTTGGAATGATTCATCCTTGGAATAGTGGTTGTACGCTTCCTCCAGCTCAAGCAGTGCGTTCATCAACGTCTCGGGAACATAACGGCCGCCAAACTTGCCGAAACGACCATTTTCATCCGGTACTCGGTTCATCGTTGCATCACCTTTCTGACGAATAATCTAATTTTCTCGATATCTTTAACGCCGTCCGTCTCTACTCCGCTGGACACATCAAGGCCACTGGGAGCATGCGCAGCTAACAATTCATGTACATTGTCCGGGTTCAGACCGCCCGCTACATAAAGTGGCACATTCAGCTGCGCTGCCGCAGCCTGGTAGTCATCAATAACTTGCCAGTTGAACGCTTTGCCCGTTCCGCCCCCGGCCGTGTCGATCAGCACAGCATCAACTTTGCCGCTATATGGAGCAAGGCGGGCTGCTGCCTCATTCGCACTAGCATGATCGCCCGTACCCTTGTCGGCTCCCGTGCCTGTGTCCTCCTCAGACTGAACAACCGTTTCATTGCGTATAGAAAATACCTTCCACACCTTCACCGCAAATTGCTCACGCACCGTTTGGCAAAAAGCAGGCGTTTCGCTGCCATGCAGCTGCACCACATCAAGCGGAGCGATAGCGAGCGTCTCGCGCAGTTCCTCCAGCTCAGGATTTACGAATACGCCGACGGTTTGGGGACGCTGCCCATCTGCCGCCTTCAAGGCGTGTACAGCCTCAATCAGCTCCGCTGCTTGCGCAGGCAGCACTTGACGCTTGCTAGGTGCAAATACAAATCCAATGTCATGGAACGGCAGCCCGTCCATTTGCTGAATCGTCTCGGCAATCTTCAGGCCGCAAATTTTGATCCGAGGTGTCGTCTGCGTCTGCACTAGCGGCTCACCGGCCCCATCAGATCGATAATAGCCTGGCCAGCATCGGGTTGGCGCATAAAATGTTCGCCAATGAGAACGCCCTGCGCACCAACGCCTTGCAAATAATCCATATCTGCCGGGCCAGCAATGCCGCTCTCGCTAATAACGGTCACACCTTGCGGCATCAGGCCGATCAGCTGCTCCGTCGTACGCAAATCGGTGACAAAGCTTTTCAGATCGCGATTGTTCACCCCGATAAGCGTCGCTTTATTCAGCTCAAGCACCGTCTCCAGTTCCTCGCGGTTATGCACCTCGACCAGCACATCCATGCCAAGCGCCGTTGCCGTATCATACAGCTCCGCCATTTGCTGCTTCGTCAATATCGCCGCAATGAGCAAAATCGCATCCGCGCCAATGACTCTCGCCTCATACACTTGGCGGTAATCAATAATGAAGTCCTTGCGAAGCAGCGGAATGCCGACCGTATCCTTCACGAGCGTCAAATACGCATTGGCCCCTTGAAAATATTGCTGGTCCGTCAGCACAGAAATACAATCCGCGCCGGCCTGCTCATATGCAGCTGCCAGTTCCGCCGGATGAAATTCAGGGCGAATCAGACCTTTAGACGGCGAAGCTTTTTTCACCTCGGCAATGAGTCCAACCGTGCGCTTGCGGCCCGCAGTCAATGCGCGCTCAAAGCCGCGACACGGAGCAAGCTCGGCAATCGTCCGCTCATATTCCGCTAATTGGAAAGTGGCGGACAACGCTTCTACCTCTTCGCGCTTCGTTACTACGATTTTATCCAAAAACATGGGTCAGCTCTCCTGTCGTTTGAATCAGGCCCAGCAGCTTTTGCTCGGCTAATCCGGAATCAATCATATCCGCCGCAATTTTAACACCATCTGTCAAGCTCGCAGCAGCTCCGCCCACATAAATGCAAGCCCCTGCATTCGCAAGCACGATATCGCGATAAGCACCGCGCTGCTCGCCGCTGAATATGCCGCGAATAATCGCCGCATTGGCCGCAGGATCACCGCCCAGCACCTCGCTGATCGGATAGCGGGTCAAGCCCAGCTCCTCCGGCGTAATTTCATACGTGCGAACCTCGCCACTTCGCAGCTCCGACACTCTAGTCGGCGCCGAAATGCTGATTTCGTCCAGCCCGTCATTGCTGCTGACGACCATCGCGCGTTTGACGCCAAGCTCTGCCAGCACCGAAGCGACGGTGTCCGTTTTCTTATAATCATACAAGCCGATTAGCTGGCGATCAGCACCAGCAGGATTCGTCAGCGGGCCCAGCATATTAAAAATCGTGCGGATGCCCAGCTCTTTACGCGGAACAGAAGCATGGCGAAGCGATGGATGGTACAGCTGCGCGAACATGAAGCAGATGCCCACTTGCTGCAAGCATTCCTCCGCTTGCTCAGGCGTAAGCGTAATTTGGACGCCCAGCGCCTCCAGCACATCAGCGCTTCCCGCTTTGCCGGACATTGCGCGATTGCCATGCTTGGCTACGCGAATGCCAGCCGCAGCCGCAATAATTGCCGATGACGTTGAAATATTGAACTTATGAATGCCGGAGCCGCCTGTGCCGCACGTATCAAGCAGCCCTTCCTGCTCGGTCTGCACATGGCTCGAATGCGCACGCATCGCCTGGGCAAAGCCTGTAATTTCGTCCTTCGTCTCGCCTTTCATGCGCAGCGCGGTCACGACGCCTGCAATTTGAACTGGCGTCGCTTCCCCGCTCATAATAATATCCATGACGGAGCGGGCTTCTTCCCGTGACAAATGCTCGCTGCCGATTAATTTGGTTAACGCGCTTTGCATCGTAATCGGTGTTAGGCTGTTTGTCATTGTACGAAACCCTCCCCTGCTTTAATGTAATAATCGCTATTGATGGCATTGAAGCTCTGGTCGCGAGCGTCTCCAGGCTTGCCGAACAGCTGCTCAGCGGCCCGAATGGCCGTCAGCAGCGCTTTCGCTTTATTCACCGTTTCGGTATATTCGCTTTCCGGAACAGAATCCCAGACGATGCCTGCCCCGCTCTGCACGTAGGCTTTGCCATTTTTGAAAATGATCGTGCGAATCGTGATGCAGGTGTCGAGCGTACCGCCAAAGCCTAAGTAACCAATGGCTCCAGCGTAGGCGCCGCGAGCTTCATTTTCAAGCTCCGCAATAATTTCCATCGCCCGCAGCTTCGGTGCGCCGGATACGGTTCCAGCAGGCAGACAGGAGAGGAACGCATCGTAAAAATCTTTGTCCTCCCGCAGCTTGCCCGTCACATTCGAGACGATATGCATAACGTGGGAATAACGCTCGATTTCCATGAAGGAATCGCATTTCACCGAGCCGAACTCGGATACACGGCCGATGTCGTTGCGGCCTAAGTCAACGAGCATCAGATGCTCCGCGCGCTCCTTCTCGTCTGCCAGCAAATCCTGCTCCAGCGCTAGATCCTCCTCCGGCGTTTTGCCGCGAGGGCGCGTTCCGGCGATTGGGCGGGTTTCCACCTTGCTGCCATCTACTTTAACGAGCGCCTCCGGCGACGTTCCCACAATCACCTCTTCACCCATTTTCAAATAATACATGTATGGTGAAGGGTTCATCGTGCGCAGTACGCGGTACACATGCAGCGGATCAACATCCGTCTCAATGCTGAAGCGCTGGGACAGCACCACCTGGAAAATATCGCCGGCGCGAATATACTCCTTCGCTTTGTCGACATTGGCAATGAACTGCTCCTTCGTCAAATTGGACTGCACATCGCCAACCTCGGGCATCGTCGGCACGCCAGCACCGATTGGCACCGGAATTTTCACCTGCTGCTGCAGGCGCTCGACCGTCGCTTCGATTTTGGCAACTGCTGCGTTGTATGCCTCCTCGACGCCGTAAGACTGAACAATGCCCGTCTGCGTCGTCTCCTTCGGCACATGCACATTGCCGATAATTTGCAGCTGCTGCTTGAAGTGGTCGAAGACGATGACTTGATCGCAGAACATAAACTGCAAATCATTCATTTCCAAATCATCAATGCGGTGGGGTGGGAGCTTCTCGTAATATTGCAGCAAATCATAGCCGAAAAACCCGATGGCCCCGCCCGTAAATGGTGGAAGATGGGACATCGCCGGACTGCGATAGTAACGAAGATGATCCTTCAGCAAGCTTAGCGGCTTATCGTCGAAGCTGATTTTTTCACCATTTTTCTCAAAAATCATTTCGCCGTTTTTACCGTACAGCATCATAAACGGATCAGTTCCAATAAACGAATAACGCGCCCATTTCACGCCGCCCTCTACACTTTCAAGCAGAAATGCATGCTTTTCCTTGGCAAAATGCTGAAACAGCCGAATCGGCGTCTCCGTATCCGCCATCATATAACGAACGATTGGAATGAGATTGTATTCCTCAGAGAGCTTGACCACTTGCTGTAATTCACTATTCATCGTTACGTCCCCCTTCTCGATATGTGTAGTCACATTCAAAATAAAAAGCCCCTGCCAAGGCAGGGGCGTTGATTTAAGATGAGGACAAAAAAGTAAAGGCTAGCCAACAAATAAACCTATAGCAGCATCTTGTACAAACATACGCAATGGAAAACAGCTGTCGCCATCTGAAAAGATGGATAGGCTCTTCCCGCAACGAAATAGAATATGATTATAAGCGCTAAACTTATACATCATCTATATTTCATCATCACGCACTCTGCTCTATAGTCTTTATATTCGTAACTTGGCTATGCTCGTCTCTGCTCTGCTCATCTAATTTCAACTAAAACCTGCTCACTTGCTACTCAACTAGTCTCATTCACTTCATCCAATATACAACATCTTGTGCCTGATCGTCAATTAGATTAGGATTGCGATAAATCTGGACGAAGCACTTGGGCTCCTCCCAAGTACACATGTTTAATCTCGGCTTGCGTTTTGTCCGTATTTACAGTAACCATCAGCCTAATGCAGCGAGCAAGGCTTCCCTTGACGGGCACTTCCAGCGCGCACATCAGTGGAACAAGCTCCCACCCGCTCATTTGGCGAATAGCCACGGCCGGAAAAGCATCGTCCAAATCATTCGTCACCGTAATAAATACGCTGCAAATATCGTCAGGCTGAACGTCATTGTCTGCGACAATGGCATGCAGCATTTCAAGTGTTGCTTTTAAAATAGGCTCTTTCTCGTTTGTATCAACGGTAATTGCCCCGCGAATTCCCCTAACGCTCATATTACTCGGCCTCCTGTTTCAATTCCTCCACGATTTCCCGAACCCATGACGCCGGTACATCCTTCTTGATTTCCACTTTGCCGATCGCCGTCGGAACCACGAAAATCATTGTGCTTTCGCTGAACTTTTTGTCATGCATCATCGCATCCATAATCGCGTCCACGTCAAAGTGCTCCGGCAGCTTCACCGGAAGCCCGCATTTAGCAAGCACTCGTTTCGTTGTTGTATAGACGTCCTCAGGCAATCCATAACGCAGTCCTAGCTTGGCCGAGCCAATCATGCCTATCGAAATCGCCTCGCCATGAAGCAGCTCCCCATAGCCAGCTACAGCCTCCAGCGCATGTCCAATCGTATGGCCCAAATTCAAAATCGCACGCAGGTCATTTTCGCGCTCATCCTTGGATACGACAGCCGCTTTTACACTGCAGCCCTTATACAAGGCATAGCCGAGTGCTTCTGGTTCAAGCGCCAGCAGACGCTCAGAGTTTTCATCGCACCACTGCACGAAAGCGTCGTCCCAGATGAAGCCGTGTTTGACCACTTCTGACAAGCCTGCACGAACGTCGCGCGGCGGCAGCGTCTGAAGCGTATTAAGATCATACAGCACCATTTCCGGTTGATGGAAAGCGCCGATAATATTTTTCGCCAGCGGGTGATTGACTGCCACTTTGCCGCCAACGCTGCTGTCATGCGCCAAAATCGTCGTCGGAATTTGAATAAACTTCACGCCGCGCATATAAGACGCTGCTACGAATCCAGCCAAATCGCCAACTACGCCGCCGCCAAGGGCTACGATCGCCGATTTGCGGTCAAGCCCTGCCTTAAGCGCATGCGTGACCAAATCTTCCAGCATCGCTAAAGACTTCGAGCTTTCACCTGACGGAACGATTGCTGTCGACGGCTGGAAGCCCGCTGCGCTTAGCGTGTTTGCAAGCGGCTCCAAATAATGGGGTGCCACTTTGTCATCGGAGATGATCAGTAGCGGCGATTTTTTGCTAATGCCGTGCTTTTCGAAAAAAGAGGGAGCCTCCTGCAGGAGACCCTCCCCAATATAGATCGGATAAGAGCGTTCGCCTAAATCAACCGTTAGCTCTCTCATCCCTTAGTACCTGCCTATTTGCTCAAGGTATTGACTCAGGTTCGAGCGGATTTCCTCAATGGAATCGCCGCCGAACTTCTCAAGAAATGCTTTCGCTACTTCAAAAGCCACAACATGCTCCATCACAACGCTCGCTGCCGGAACTGCACAGCTATCGGAACGTTCGACTTGCGCCGTGAACGGCTCCTTCGTGTCAATGTCCACGCTGCGAAGCGGCTTGTAAAGCGTTGGAATCGGCTTCATTACGCCGCGGACGACGATTTGCTCGCCATTGGTCATACCGCCCTCGAATCCGCCCAGACGGTTCGTCGCTCTCGTATAACCTTCCTGCGCTGTGTACAAAATCTCGTCATGCACCTGCGAGCCGCGCAGCTTCGCCGCTTCAAAGCCAATGCCGATTTCACAGCCTTTGAAGGCATTAATCGAAACGACAGCGCCCGCGATGCGCGCATCCAGCTTGCGGTCCCATTGCACATGGCTTCCAAGCCCAATTGGCACGCCTTCAATAATGCACTCGACTACGCCGCCGATAGAATCGCCTTCGGCTTTAATTTGGTCAATGTACGCGGTCATTTTTTCTTCGGTTTCTTTATCAACAACGCGTACAGGCGATTCTTCCGTAATGCGAATAAGCTCATCCAGCGGCAATTGGTTCGCCGGCGCTTCGATTTCGCCAATACGGATAACCTGTCCGCCCACTTTAATGCCGAATTCAGCAAGAAGCTGGCGTGCAACCGCGCCTACCGCTACGCGTGCTGCTGTCTCGCGGGCACTGGAGCGCTCCAGTACGTTGCGAAGATCCTTCAAATTATATTTCAAACCGCCGTTCAAATCCGCATGCCCAGGACGCGGACGGTGTACCCGGCGCTTCTCTTCATCTCCGCCTTCAATCGGGGCGATGTTCATTACGCTCGTCCAATGCTTCCAGTCATTGTTCTCAACGATTAGCGCTACAGGAGCGCCAGTCGTCCGACCATGACGAACGCCGCCGACAATGTTCGCCGTATCCTTCTCAATTTGCATGCGACGACCCCGGCCATGGCCTTTCTGGCGACGGTGAAGCTGAAAATTAATTTCCTCAAAATCAATAGTTAAATTGCTAGGAAGACCCTCAATAATGGCGGTCAATTGGGGACCATGTGTTTCCCCCGCTGTCAAATAACGTAAACTCAACCTAAAGCTCCTCCTTCAACGCAAACAACCTAATATGGCCTGGGGCGCTGCAAGCGTGCGCATTTGGCCGATTATTAGGCGCATGCTATCATCAGCTACCCTAAACATCTTTGCTCATTATAGTACAGCCTTGCGGGTTTGACAAGAAATGCGCACCGCCAATCCGCGCTCAAACGCCATTTTTATCTCAAGCGTAAACGGCTGTCGCCGTCCTCTGGCGGCAAAGCTACCGTTTCGAGGGTGGAATATAGAGAAAGGATCGAAAAATCATATCCTTTCCTAATATGTTTAAAAAAAGCAGGATCAGATGCCTGGTATGGCACCTGATCCTGCTTTTTTTCAAACGATGGCCTTCTATGGGCCTTCCCTTAGCTATTCACCGTGCGCTTGCTCTGCGAATCCGCATAGTCGGAAGCGAATTGTTGGGCTTTCAATAATCCAGGCAATTGCCCGCTGTCCAGTCCCAAAATCTGCGCGCACTCCTGAATCGATATAATGCCAAGCTTATAGGCTTGAATCACTTTGCGTTTATCCATCTTTCGTTCCGCCTCCAAATGGTGTTGACTACCACTAGTATAGGAGAACAAGGAAGACGATATACATTAATTGCTCGTTTTTCTGTAAAAGAACGTATCCGCCGTATCAAAGCCATACTGGGCTGGCGAAAAAATCTGCTCCGTGCTGCCGACGAACAAAATGCCGCCCGGCTTCAATGCTTTTGCAAACTTGTGGTACAAAATGCGCTTCGCATCCTCGGTAAAATAAATCATAACATTGCGGCAAACAATGAGGTCGAATCCGCTGTCAAACGTATCATGCAGCATATTTTGCTGCTTGAATTGGATCGATTTTTTCAAATCGTTCGAGACGGCAAAAGCCCCATGATCTGGAGCAAAATATTTTTGACGGAACGCTGGCGGCACATCCTTAAGCGAACGCTCTAAATAAATGCCTTCCTGCGCCTTCTGCAGCACGATATTATCAAGATCCGTCGCCAAAATCGACGATTTGCCAATGGCACCAATCTCCGTCAAAATCATCGCCAGCGTATAAGGCTCCTCGCCCGTCGAACACGCTGCGCTCCAAATTTTCAACCGGCTGTTGTTTTTCAGCATTTCCGGAAAAAACTGATTTTTCAGCACTTCCCACCGGTTCGGGTTACGCCAAAACTCCGAGACGTTAATCGTCATCCGGTCGAGAAATTCATTCATCAAAGTACGGTCATTCTCCAGCTTTCTCCAGTATTCATCGAATGTCTGGAATCCATGCTTCATACGCAGCGTCGTGAGCCTGCGTTTCATTTGCGCTTCCTTATATTGCGATAAATCAATGTTGGTCTTATCTCTCATCTTCTGGATAAACGTTGCAAAATCCCGATCGTCCGTCATAAAACCTTCAGCCTCCGTTTGTATTGCAGCTGGCTAAACCCAGCGCTGCATCGTTTGTTCGTATTCCACAAGCTGTTCAGGAGTGAAGAAAATGGAAATTTCCCGCACGGCATTTTCGGGAGAATCGGAGCCATGAATCAAATTATAATTCGTATGTACAGCAAAATCAGAGCGAATGGTGCCTGGAAGCGCATCCACTGCATTCGTCTTGCCAATTAAAGCGCGGGTTAGCGCAATGACGTTATCGCCTTGCCACACCATCGCAAATACGGGGCCAGACGTAATAAAATCCAGAAGCGGCTCATAAAAAGGCTTGCCTTCATGCTCCTCGTAATGCTTTTGTGCCAGCTCGTTGCTCACGGTCATAAACTTGGCTGCAACCAATTGAAGCCCTTTACGCTCAAAGCGAGACATAATTTCTCCAATGAGGCCACGTTGAACACCGTCAGGCTTAATCATCAAAAAAGTTCTTTCCACTAGTAGCAGCTCCTTTTCGCATCTTGATTAATAATTGCGTTTGCCGACAAAATGTGCGATATCGGATAAGTTCTTCTTCGCCGGAAGGGATGGCAAATCCTTCAAGGCAGCGAGCGCTTTCTCTACATACTTTGCAGCGAGCTGCTCAGCGACATGAATGCCTTTGCTATTTTTGATCAAATCGATCGCTTCTCGCGTATCTACATTGCCATTATGCTCGCGAATACGGGCGATTTCCACAAGCAGCCGCTCGCGGGTCGCCTCATCCTGCAAAGCCAAAATAACGGGCAATGTAATGTTTCCCTGTCTTATGTCAGAGCCTGGCGGCTTGCCGATCTGCTTCTCGGTTCCGAACAAATCAAGCAAATCATCGCGGATTTGAAACGCCATTCCCACATTGTAGCCATATTCATAAAGCCGGTTTGCCGTCTCTCTGTCCCCATCTGCTGCAATCGCTCCAAGCTGGCAGCTTACTGCAATGAGCAATGCGGTTTTGCGCCTGATGCGCAGCAAATAATGGCGGATGGTTTGGTCCGTATTGAAAAAATATCGGATTTGCTCCATTTCACCAATGCCCATTTGCACAATTGCTTTGGACAGCACCTGATGAATTTGCGGGTTGCCCAGTTCAGTAGCGATAACGAGCGCTCTTCCGAAAATATAATCTCCGGTATACATCGCAACCCGATTATCCCATTTAGCCTTGACCGTTGGCTGGCCCCGTCTGGTAGCCGCGTCATCTATCACATCGTCATGGACAAGCGAGGCCATATGGATCAGTTCAAGAGGCACGGCGATTTTTTTCATGACCTCCAGATTGTAGCGCCCAAACTTGCCGGCAAGCAGCACAAAAACAGGACGCAGCCTTTTGCCGCCTGCCTTGAGCAGATGAAGGGATGCCTCGCTCAGCAGCTTATGCTCGAAAGTGACGCTGCGTTCAAGCTCCTTCTCTATTTGCGTTATATCGCCTTTTAATTTTGCGTACATATCTAATAGTTTCATTCTTTCACCTATTCGGCAGAATTGTCTTCGTAGAACGCCAGCTGAACCTCATGGTCCAGCAGACCTAATTGTGTCGCATAACGGAAATACAGCGCCAGTCCCTCGCGCAGCTTCTGTCCGAAATCATATTGCAGACATGTAAAATAGTCCAACCAATACGCGCGTTCGCCGCCAAGCTCCTCGCAAGCCTTGTCCACAAGCGGTGACAAGTCGGCAAGATTGTGGCGCTTAGTCGCAAGCATCGCCTGATGCAGCTCATGAATTTCCCGAGGAAAGGCAGCTGCCGCCTCCTTATGAACCGCCACAACCGCAAAGGTCATCCCAAGGCCCGTCCAGCGATTCCATAGCTCACCAAGATCGATGATGTGCAGTTCTTCACTTCTCCACGAGGCATGAATAGCTGGGTCGCCAATGATAAGCGCCCCATCCGCACTTTCAAGCATCTGATCAAGCATCGGTTCAGCAGCGATATATTCCGCATCAAGATCGTAATAAAGCTTCATCACAATTTTGAGCAAATTAACGGAAGTGGCTGAAGCGGTTGTTACCGCAATTCGCTGTGGACGCACTTGCTCAATCGGCTGCTTAAGGAACAGCAGAACCGAATTAACCCGGCCCTCCGATCCTACGCAAAGCTCCGGCAGCAGCAAATAGTCTTTGCTGTTTAAGCCGTAAGCATAGGATGAGACAGCCGAAGCCTGAAGCTCTCCTTCGCGCAGCTTGCGGTTTAGCTCTGCCGGAATGCGGGAGCACAGCCCCAGCTCAGAAGCGTCAAGTCGCTGATCAAGGCCAACAAAGAGCGGCCATGCATTCGCGTAATCAATTTCTCCAATCATTAGGGGCAAGCTGTCTTTAGTCAGCATCAGGCCCATCCCCCCATCTTGTAAACAAAGCATGCTCAATTCCCATGCAGTCTAATAATTTGCCAACCAGAAAATCAATCATGTCTTCCATCGATTGCGGCTTATAATAAAAGGCCGGCATAGCTGGAACAATCGTTACGCCCAGTTTTGCAAGCTTCAGCATGTTTTCCAGATGAATCGCATGCAGCGGTGTCTCCCGAGGCAGCAGCAGCAGCTTGCGTCCTTCCTTCAGCATTACATCCGCTGCCCTGGATAGCAAATCATCGGATATGCCGTGAGCGATGGAAGCGAGCGTCCCCATAGAGCATGGCGCAACGACCATTCCCTGTACCCGGAAAGAGCCGCTGGCAATGCTTGCTCCAATATCTGAATTCGGATGCAAAACAAGCCGCTTCGCCTGCACTGCCTCTGCAAAATGCAGCTCGACAGCAGCTTGTCTGCGGCTCGTCATCCAGCCCAGCTCTTCCTTAAGCACCCGCCAGCCAGCCTCGGTCACCACGAGATGGACGTCAAAGCCCGTTCTAAGCAGTTCCTCTGCCAGCCGAATGCCGTAGATCGAGCCGCTCGCCCCGGTAATGCCGACAACCCATCTGCCTGCCGCGCTAGCAGTTCCGCCCCCTACCATTTGTGCAATACCATCAAATCAACAATGGCAAACAAAAACAGAACGACGCTTAATGTGCCATTCATTCCGAAAAACGAAAGCTGAACGCGGGAAAGATCGTTTGGACGCACCAGCCAGTGCTGATAGAACAGCATAACGATGGCAAGCATCGTTCCAAGCAAATAAACCCAGCTCAAATTTGTCAAAATAAATAACGTAATAAAACCGACTGCCGTCACTATATGGAAACTGCGGGCAATCCACAGCGCCTTCGCTACGCCAAACCGGGCAGGAATGGAGTTTAAGCCTTCCTTGCGGTCAAACTCGTAATCCTGCGTTGCATAGACGATATCGAAACCGGCAATCCACAGCGCAATCGTCACATAGAAAACCCATGCTGCCGTGTTAAAACCGCCCGTAACGGCTACCCAGCCGCCAAGCGGCGACAGCCCGATCGTCAAACCGAGAAAAACATGGCACAACCAAGTGAAACGCTTCGTATAAGAGTAGAGCACCACTAATACGACAGCAATTGGTAGCAGCTTCATCGCAAGCGGAGCCAGATTAGCCGCAGCAATGAACAACAGGACGAAGGATACAATCGTAAACAAAAGCACCTCCGCTGACTTCAACAAGCCTGCCGGAATGGCGCGGTTGCTTGTGCGAGGATTGCGCAGATCGATCGCCGCATCAATGAGTCGATTGAGGCACATCGCTGCGCTTCGCGCGCCAACCATGGCTAATGTAACCCAACCGATTTCCGCCCAAGAAGGAAGACGCTGCTCCATAACAACAGCGCCCAGAATCGCTCCCATAAAGGCGAAGGGAAGCGCAAATATCGTATGCTCAAATTTGATCATTTCAAGAATAATGCGTATTTTGCGAATCATGTTGGCTTCTTCTCCTTTATGCCTATATGCAGCGCAGCAATGCCTCCAGTCAGCGGGTAGCCTTTTACCTGCTCGAGCCCTGCTTCTTCAAACAAGGCGGACAGCTGCTTTAGGTCAGGAAAAAGCTTTAATGAGTCCGGCAGCCATTTGTATTCTTGGAATCGCTTGGCTACCAGCTTGCCGATCATTGGCAAAATCCGTTCAAAATATAAATAATATAAGGCCTTGAATGGCTGCCAGCCCGGCTTTGAAAGCTCCAAGCATACGACCTGTCCACCCGGCTTCACGACGCGGTGCATTTCCTTAAGCACCTGCAAATAGTCGGGTACGTTGCGCAGGCCGAAGCCAATCGTTACATAATCAAACGAATTATCCTCATAAGGCAATTGCATCGCATTGCCCTGCACGAGCGTAATTTGCTTGTCGAGCGACAGCTGCTTCACTTTCTCGTGGCCGACATTCAGCATATTTTGGCTGAAATCAAGGCCACTGATTGCCCCGCTCCCGCTGGCCTGAGCTAGTGATATTGTCCAGTCACAGGTGCCGCAGCACAAGTCAAGCGCAGTCTGGCCACGCTGTACATTCATTTTGCGCATGGTGAATTTCCGCCATGCCTTATGACGCCGAAAGCTTAGCAGGTCATTCATTAAATCATATTTGGGAGCAATGTTTTCAAATACAGCGTGTACATGCCCCTTGGAGTTTGCATCCATTCGTCTAAGGTCACCTCGTCTCGTTGAGAGCGGGAGCAAATCCCGCAATCTTGTAAAGCACTGCATCCGTAATATGCTGCAGCTCCTGAACCAGCTTGTCTGACTCCAGCTTGGCCGCAATCATCTGGACATCTTCCACAGCCTGCTGCAGCAGCGCAGCAAGCTTGGCATGAATATCATATTTGTTATAAAGACCGCTAATGAAACCAGCCTCAATCTGCTGACCTTCCAGCGTTTGTTGCTCTTCCAACGTACCCACCTGCAGAACATGCCAGTAAGCCCAGCTCTGGTGAAAAAGTGCAGGCACCTTGCTGCGCGCAAGCTCCTCCAGTACAATCTCGCAGCGGCTTAAAGCGTGGAGCAGCTCCGTCCAATAAAGGGCCGCTGCACCTTCCAGCAAATCCTGAAAGGCAAGAAACAATCCGCTTTTCAGCTGCACCATGCTGCTCAAATAATCGTCAGCCTGCATGACAGCCTGCTGCATACGTAAATAAAGGGTTATTTTCAGCCCGTTGACTTCGCATACCGCCTGGCTAATCTTGGCTATCATTGCTATTTCGCCTGCTTGTGCGAGCAGTTGATAGAATCGGCCGCTGAAATAATCGCCGGCCAGCACCTTGAGCTGCCTTGAACGCATTTCGCGCTCCGAGCGACTTCCATCCTCTACATCAATTTCATCATGCGTATCCAGCCCTAGCTGCAATAAAGACAGCACGAGCGCAAATAGCTCGGCCTTCTCGGCATAGAAGCGGGTTTCGCTAAGGAATGCTTGAAGCAGGTGCAGACGCGAATCGGGAAAAGCAGGAAGCTGCGTATGGTTTTGAATCATGTCATAATCGACGTACTTCTTCGCTAATTGTGGTACACGATACGGTTTCATGGGGTAAGCCTCCGAACAGAGAAGCAGATATTGCCGCTCAATAATCTAAACTATTATAGCACAACTTTATGTAAGACGCATATGAAGCTGCCCACAGGATTGGCATTTTTTCAAGCAGAAAGGCGGAGCAGGCCATTAACCTTTACTCCGCAGCAGGTCTAGTAGAATAAGTAGGCACCGGCCCATACCATTTCTTCCACTCCGATGTGCTGCTCATGCGCAGCCTCTCCCGCCATATTTCATCATGCAGCGGATCAGCGCTGCCAAGCTCCCCAAGGCTTGCAAGCCAGCTGTCTGTGCGCCGAATATCCGCCGCAAGCAGCAGCCGTGATTTCACTGAGCTGTCTGCAAGCTCAGATTGCCCTTCCCTTGCTTTGCCGGCATTGCTCGGCAAAGCGACCTTATCTGCTGGCACAGCGTAGCGGATCAGCACCCGGTTCACATTTTCCATCTTCACAAAAGAAAGCCGCAGCAGTTGCTCTACATCGCGAGTCCATTCGACTGGCAGCCCTTTTGCTGCGTTCACTTTAAACTCCACCGTAAGCAGTGAATTCTCCCACTCCACCCGTAATATAGGCGTAGCCAGCTGCAAGCCAATCAGCAGATCAACAAGATTGCTGTTCGTCAGCCTTGTTGCAGCAGATGGCCGAAATACAGCCACTTCCGTCCCCGACTCGGATTTTCGCATATCCGGCAGCAGGGAAAGTCCCGCCATTACAGCAAGCACAAAAACCAGCGACAGCAAATAAGGCCTAGCCATACGCAATATTACCGCCCCTTTCAAGCGTAAACGGCTTTGTCAACTTAGTGACAAAAGCTCGTTTCGCGAAGAAATATAAGCATTATGATGAGCGACATGCCTCATTCATTCTTATATTTCAAGCGTAAA
>NZ_JCAALU010000017.1:0-186750 GCF_059609455.1 Paenibacillus liaoningensis | reverse complement strand
TGCTTGACCCCCGGTAGAATCGAACCATTTTGAAGCTTGCCGTCTTCTCCTGGATACCATCTTTCCGGCATGGCCCCGTAAAGTCCAAAGATCCAGGCTCCGTCTCCAAGGGTGCTGCCAGTCATCTTATCCTTCATGGCAAAATCCAGGGCAAACGTATCCTTCTGCCCATTACCGTCTGGATCCTGATTGATGAAGGCATCCATGACCGTTTCCAGCTCTTCTATTGTAGTAGGTGCTTTCAACTTGAGCTTGTCCAGCCAGTCCTGACGGATCCATAAAACGTTGTTTGATTGCCCGTAATCTGTAGAAGTTCCTGGAATCGCCATCTTTTTACCGTCTCGAGTGACCGATAACCAGGGATCTTTTATATCGGCTAACGCACTTTTCCAAGCTGGAGAGGCATATTTCTCGAACACTTCTTCCACTTCCATAAACTTGCCCGAATCGATGAGAAGATTGGTGTTAGCGGGACTGCCCGACATTACGATATCTGGCAATTCGTCATTCGCAGAGAGCATGAGTTTCAATTTCGTATCATACGAACCATCCGTAGCGCCGCCTGTCCATAAAGTTTTAATCTGTACGCCAAACTTGTCCTCGGCCCAGCGGGTGAACACATTATCCGTAACGGACTCTCCTTCTCTATATTTAAAGCCCGGATTTACTCCCATAATTGTGGTAAACGACGCTGCCGGTTCAATTTTTCCATTCACGACATTTAGTGTTTTTGTTTCCATGTTCGCCTTTTTATTTTCGCCGCTGCCCTGATTATTGGTATTACTGCAACCCAATATCCCTGTCGTTAGCAGCGTTGCAGTAAGTGCTGTGGTCAGCACTCTCGTTTTCATGTTCATGTAGAACCCCCTGATGATGTTTTTTGAATTCACTTTAATTATAAAAATTTGCACACGGTTATTAAATAACGCTTTCGCAACATCACATATCGTATTCTAAACAGGCGTGATAGAGGAATTTAAACATCAATATCGCATTCCAAAGTTATGTTCATATTCCAAGTGATACGCATTGCCATTGGAAGCACAAATTCATATAATGGGGTTACCTCTTTGCAAAGGATTGTTGTCATGTTAAAGCAATATCGAACCTTTCTCAGCGCGGTAATTATTATTTTATTTTCAACAATAGTTGTCTTGACGATGTATTCTTACACCGTGGAGACTAGTTTAGGCACTGTGAAAAAGGATATTGAAACGAACAACCTGAACCGACTGCGTATCTTGGTCAATTCCTTAGATTACAATGTTGAGCAGCTTGACATGCTGTCTGTTGCTCTAAATGCGGACTCCAAAATGGGGCTGCTGAAATCTGTGGACCTGATGGATAATTACGATCAGGATCAGCTTATGCTTGATCTCTCGGACAAAATGAAACTGCAAAGCTTTACACAGGGCTGGAATGTCCAAATTGACATTTACTCAACCCTGCTGAACAAATGGGTAGGTTCATCTCAAAACCAGTCACCCCCACCAGCTGACTTGGCAGAAGGGCAATGGATATTGGATAGGTCACAAAAGTTATTCTCCATGTACAGGAAATATGATCAGTTTACGGTTCGGGTAACCTTTCCTAAGGCTAATTTGGAAAATATGCTAGACTCGGCCAAGTTAGAAAATAATGATCCCTTTTTTTATTACTCTGATTCCATCATCATAGCAAACCGTTCCTTTCATACCACTCAAGTCCAGGAACTGGTCTCCAAAATGTCACCAAAGATGCGGGATAAAAACGAAGGAACCGAGTTAATAACAGCCGGTAATATAGATTATATGGTCAGTTTTTTGAAAGCGGAAACATTAGGTTGGTACATGGTGGATTATGTTCCTCTGGACAAAGCGCTCCAACCCATTGTAAGGACACAAGTCTTCTTTTACATCACCTGTGTTCTGTTATTTTTGTCCGGAATGGTAACGGTTATTTTTTTCTACCGGAAAGTACAAGTCCCCATTCTCACCTTGCTGAAAGGTGTCCGTCATCTACAAAAGGGTGACTTCTCGCACCGGATCAGCAGAACGTCCAATGCTGAGTTTGCTATTCTTTATCACAATTTCAACCATATGGCACAGCAAATCGAAGACTTGATTGAAAATGTATACAAAGAAAAAATCATTTCAAGAGAAGCATTGGTTAAACAACTGCAGGCTCAAATTAACCCGCATTTTTTATATAATTGCCTGTTCTTTATCAACAATATGAACCGTATGGGAAATGACGAAGCTGTGAATGCCATGACCCAGAACCTGGCTGAATATTTCAGATATACAACGCGGATCAACGATCCGCTTACCACCCTTGAAAAAGAAATTGGCGTTGTCCGTAATTATCTTAATATCCAGAGTTTGCGAATCAACCGCCTGCATACGCAAATCAATATTCCGGAATCCATGATGTCCTTGCTTGTTCCCAAGCTGCTTATTCAACCGTTGGTAGAGAACAGCGTAATTCACGGAATTGAGAAGAAGCAAAGTGCCGGGCTTATCCACATATCCGGTACTGACGTTGGAGACCGGTACTCTTTGGTCGTAGAAGACGACGGGAGAGGCATGCAGCCGGAAGAGATCCAGAGCCTGCTGCACCGAATTGAACAACCGCTGGATGAGACAATGGGCTGCGCCTTATGGAACATACGGCAACGAATGCTTATTCAGCTAGGCTCCAAAGCGAGCTTGAATATTGCTCAGAGTAAGCTAGGTGGAATTCGCATTGAGCTGATCTGGGATAACAGCAACCCATCGGAGGAATAAAGCCTGTTTGTTGGCGTACGTAAGATTCTGCGGCTTTAAAGTTGGAATAAAATAGCATACCAACAGGAAAGCAACCATTTCAATTGTTCTCCTATATTATTTTGTTTGAGTCATATTGAAATTCTTCCCCTTTCAAAATTATTCATTGCAGTAATAAGCATAAGGCAGCAATATAAACTGAAAATTCACAAGTAAGAAGTACGGTTATCAACTAATGATTGACGATGAACGAAAATCCTGAAAAGAGGAACGGCAGTAGGAGCGGGATTGTATCCAACTCCTACTGCCGTTCTATCTTACAGTCCTATGCTTTGCTAATCATTTCTCAATGTGGAACCCTCACGTGGAGAACTGCTGGAGCGCAGCATCCATCTGCTCAATAACGCTATCAGGCTGACTGTTTAATTCTCTCAAGACCCATTTTGTAATTTCCGTTTAGGGTGAAGATATGTTGGCTGGATTTCCCAAAGGTAGATCGTATGATTTCTTACGATACAAACTCTATTGTTGCTTTTAAGGATGCAAGACTTAAAGACCATGATTCCTTCTTTTTCACCCCAGAAGCAAATGTAATCCTCCTCTTGTTTGATACTGAATTGGCGAGCTGAATGAGGATCTTCTCTCGAGTAACGATGATTTAAAATAAGCCGGAGCAGAATTAGCACATGAATCATGCTCCGGCAGGTTAGTCATAAGCTTCGATCGTCCTAATTTAATGGATCTACCGTTTCCGGATTATATTTATCAGATTTACTAGATTCATCTGTATCCGTCCCTTTGATAGCTCGCCAGTCTTAATGGCTTGTTCGATCGGAGTGACAAAGCTGTCATCAGGTCTCCCGGGTGCGATCCAGCTGACACCCGCGTTAACCAAAGCAGGCATTCCTTCATCGCCATAGCCGTTCCAGTCTGTCATGACATAGCCAGTAAACCCGAATTCATCACGCAGAATGCCCTGAAGCAAATCCTCGTCGTTCGAGCAATATGCACCGTTTGCAGCATTGTAACCCGTCATAACCGTGTCCGGCTTATTTACTTCAAAAGCAGCCTCAAACGCAGCCAGATACAGCTCTCGTGCCGTCCTTTCGCTCATAAGGCTGTGATTCATATTTCGCATCATCTCGGCATTGTTGGCAAAAAAATGTTTCATACAGCTTGCAATCCCGCCAGCTTCTAAGCCACGGCTCTCTTGACCAGCCATACGTCCTGCCAGAAACGGATCTTCACTAAAATATTCCGTATGCCGCCCGCAGAGAGGATTTCTCTGAAGATTAAGAGCTGGAGCCAAAATACAGTGTAAATTCATACCTTTTGCCTCATGCGCTATGGCCAGCCCTTCTGCGTAGGATAACTCCTCGTTGAAGCTGGCACAAATCGTAGTGGAGACTGGAAACCCGATGTTAGGTTCAAACATATTCAGTCCATTATTCCCATCGGCAAAGAAGTATTCCGGAATTTCATATTTAGCCAAAGCCCCTTCACTGTAAAGAGTTCCGGCAAAACCGTTATCCTCCATTCCCCAGCCCGTGCGGCCTCCAACTGCCAGGCGCGCCAGCTCATATTCATTCATCTGGGCTACGAAAGGCACCACGAGTTTTGGATCCTTGACAACGTCAGAAAACTTAATCAAATCTTTACTGTTATGCTCCAGAGGAACTTCATTGCCTCTTTCCACCAAACGTGCAGTTTTGAATGGAAGAGTCCCGTTTGCTTCATCAGCACGGTAAGCCTTCGTCAGCTCACCTTTTGGATAGGTTCCAGCGAGATCTTTGACAGACAGCTCTTTAATAGGAAAAGGAGGAACCAACCTGTTCTTTGTCTTTGAAACTATAATTTTTTCATCCATATCTATAGACCAGATGGCTGTAGCCCTATTCGGTGCTCCTCCAAGGAAGAAATGAATCGTTCCCGCCTCAATGACCCAAGCAGCCTCTGATTCGTCATAGGATTTAAGACGGTATTCATTTATCTCTAAACGAACGGTTTCAGATTCACCTGGGAGAAGCTCCTTACTTTTAGCGAATGCAACCAGACGCTTGTCAGGCTGCTCCAGTCTTCCGCCTTCGTAGTGTGCATACACCAGAACCACTTCCCGGCCGGCTCTGACACCTGTGTTTTTCACTTCGATCTCCAGACTTGAGCTGCATTCCCCCGTGGTTACCGCGGATTTCAAACTCATATCAAATGTTGTATAGCTAAGGCCATGTCCAAATAGAAAGGCTGCAGGCTTGTTAAAACTATCAAAGTAACGATAGCCTACATAAAGACCTTCTTCATATACGGTTGTAATATAGCTCAAGGACTGCCCGTCGTATTTATGAACGATCTCTTCCTTGGTCAGAAAGTTCCGTGAACTAGGGTAATCATGGTAGTCGTATGCCCATGTATTGGGCAGCTTACCTGATGGATTAACCGTTCCCTCCAGAATTTCTGCGAGGGCGCGGCCTCCAGCCATACCAGAAAGACCAGTCAGCAGAACAGCGTCCACTCCATACTGGTCAATCCAGCTTGACTCGATCGGATAGGCTACGTTCAGAACTGCAACTGTTTTTTCAAAAGCAGAAGTTACCTGTTTGATCAAATTCCTTTCATCATCGGTCAGATAATAACCGCCTTTGTCCTTTGGAGATTCATGTGCCTCACTACTGCCACGAGTTAGAAAAATTACAGCAGTTTGACTACGTGTTTTGGCTTCTTCGATTATACTTTCAGGAGGGAAAATATCCTTTTCGTCCGTAAAAAAGTCATACAGCTCCTGATTAAGTACTAACGATGAGTATTTGTCGATGCCTTCCTTTACTCTGATTCCGTATCGGGGATTAATTTTGCCTGCTCCCAGACAACCCAATCGGAATACGATAGCTCCTGAACCAAAAACGTTAACATAGCTGCCAGATGCTAAAGGAAGAGCATCGTTGTCATTTTTAAGCAGCACTGCTCCTTCACGCGCAGCCTGAAGGACAATGGCATCATGTTCGGGGTAGCGCATTCCTGGCTCTATCCGTGGCAAAGTTTTCAATTTAAAGGTATACTCTGGAATTTCATTGCCTTCCGTGTCATAGGCTCCTGCATAACGAATCTCATATTCTTTGTCATAGACAAATAAATACTTGCGCACGACGATACCTACAAGTTGTCCAAACATATTCGTTGGCTTTTCAATGATTGGAGCTTCTGTCATTATTCCATCAATATAGATCATTCCAGGCCGCTCCGGATCAATGGTCATGGAGGATTTGATACAGTAACAGCCGGAATAGACCAGTGAAATCATAGATTCCCGGCGGTCCATATCGTCGATATTATAATCGGGTGCTGTAAAAAGGGACATTAGTGCCTGCTCTTTCTTTTGCAATCCCGCCAATAGTTCAAAAGTTCCATCGTTTTGCATAACATATCCCTCGTTTCAGTATTATTTCTTATCAAGTAATTCAAGGCCAACATCTTGTATATTGCCATTCATTGCATTCCACAACCAATCTCTCAAGCAATAGCCATGTGATAGAGGTTTAGAGAAACTTTCATCTTGTATTAAACAATGCTGCGTACCCAACTGCTCAGGGTCTGCACCTGGAGCTGGAGTATCAAACAAGAAGATACCGATATTTGCAATTCCAACCTTAAGCTCCTGAACCATATCCTTCAGATCCTTTTGGAACTGGATAGCTTTATCTCTATCGAACTTTAACTGTCCTTGATCCACATAATGCTGATATCTAGCTAATTCATTATCTCTTACGGAACAGATATAAAGATATTTAACTTTATCTCCCTTATCGGCATATAGTCCACGTAACCAATCCAGACATATGTTATGGCTATTCAACAGCTTCCATATCGCTTCATCAGCATGCCAAATATTTTGAGCGATATGTTTCCACTCGTCATGTAACAACAATGAAGAATCAGGGCAGCAGGTTACATCTTCACATTCCGGAAAATAGCTCATTATGTCCGAAGCTAACGCTGAAGCTCCAAAGGCTCCTGCACTTGTTCCGATAATTAAAAGTTTTTCCGGGGAGACCACGTGCTGTATAACTTCATCCAGAAGCATTCGATAATTCCTGTATCCATGATGATGTACCACCGCAGGAGAGCCATCCGGAGCGGTATAATGAAAATCCCCATTTCCCACATGAAAGTCACCAGTCACATAGCCGACGAAAATACAATTCCAATTTCGATACGGATTATCTATTGCCTGGTCGAAGATTCCTTTATTTAATATCAAATCAATTGCTGGCAGCAGATCAACACTAGAATAAAAATTCTCCACTTCTCCTGCAGAGATATCAAGTACAGTTGGCCTAGCTGCAGTATACTCATTGATTGAAACTCCGCCACCAGAAAAGCTGACGATTAGATTGGGCTCTGTGCCTTTTCTATAGTACCCCCAATAAGGAGAGCCATTTGCCGATACCGCTCCAGGAATCGGTACCCGATACCATTGTCCAATCTCTGGGTCGCCCTCTAATACCGGAAATTTATTTGCTTTAGCAAATACCAGAAATTCTTCAATACTATTAAACATAATACCCCCTCCTTAGTAACCGTGCCTTTGACCGCATTAAATTTCAAGTATCGTGCTGCAGGAAACCCTCGTCTCTACTGTTGAGAACACCCAACCTTACCCTCATTATAGTTTCGATTCATTTCATCTTGATATACAGCAATATAAACATCAGTATCGCATTCTTAAGGCTGGTGAAAAAAACGATTCTGCTACCGGCTCCTCAAACAGACTGTTAAAGAGCTTGGAATAAGTACCTTGCTTTTCATAAGCTTGGTTAGCAAAAATTCATGTAACCGCTTAACATATTAAATTCGCAGCCTCTGCAGAGAATGCAATATAGCAAACTCATCAATAAGCTCAATTTCCCGCCTATGAGCTTCCTGCACAATTCCTTCATGAACGGATAGATCAAATCTGAATAGATTGGATCTAGGGTATCTTAAGTATTTTTTTCATCACAACACCTTCCTCTTAACAAATACTAAAGCTGTTTGATCTCATTAATAATCTCTAACGCAAGGTCTTCACTCTGAGGAACAACACCGAAGGCAGCACCTCCATTACTGCTGTGAGTTTGTCCCTGATAACGTATCATCCGTACAGGTACACCCGCTTTAGCCAGCTGGCTGCCGTAAAATTCACCTTGCAGGCGTAAAGCATCAAACTCGTTCGTAATAATTAGCGCTTTCGGTAAACCTTCAAAGCTCTCCGCCATCATCGGCGAAATATAAGGATGGGTCGGATCCGCATCACCTATGTATGCGTTAATCATGATGTCCATATAGGTATCATTATTTGGATCTTTCACTTCCGGAACATATTTTTTCGTTTCAGGAGCAACATAAAACTGTGATGGGTCCCATTTGTACCCTGGCGCTCCCTTTTTGGCACAAAAGACTACCGGTACAATCGGAACTTGCAATGCAATTAAAGAAAGTCCTTCATCCCGGGCTTTTAATGCAAGGACGGTAGTGAAATTGCCCCCCCCACTGCCTCCGCCTACCGCGATTTTTGTCTTGTCAATGCCATAAGTATCAGCATTATCGTATATATGCTTTAAAGCATTGTAGCAATCATTCAGACCATTAGGAAACTTAAACTCTGGGGATAATGAGTAATCAATATCAAACACCACAGCATCTGCTTTCTCAGCAATTAATCTAAGCACATTGTCATTTGGAAGCGGGCTTCCAGCGAACCAACCACCACCATGAATATGGAAGAAAGCAGGACGAAGCTCTTTCACCCCAGGCACACTGTAGCGCCAAAGTCCCACCTTGTTCCCTCCAAGTTCCAGTTCCTCAAACTGCACATCTATATCCTTCTCAAAACGGTCCTCCAGAAATGTGTTGATTTGACCATCTGCTTCTTTTTTCATCATGGTGCGAAGAGCAATCAACAATTGATCAGGACTCATTTGCTGCATCATGGCGTTCAAAGTATCATTTGTATTGGCTGTGATGGCTCCGTCTTCACGTGTCAGTGCGGTTGGATTCATCGTTTCGATAACCCAGGGATCCATATAACCTGCCCTGTCTTCTCCGGGGCTCTTTTTCACAACGATCTCTATACCATATTGCTCGACTGTTTCATGCGCGTTTTGCAGTTGAATAATATCTTGCTCATTATATTTTCTTATCATAATGCCCCTCCAAAATTATATTTACCGCTTCCAAGAAAGGATGTCCCGCCATCATTAGGTACAATTCCCAGTTGTCACTTTTTCATTTCAATTTCATCTTTTGCGGTCTTACTTTAAGCTCAGTCTGCATCTTCTATGACTCCTTTTCCGTCATTTATATATGTGTCAATTAAATAGTAAACTAAAGGCTAGGAAGCAGATATAAAGGAATTGAAACAATAACATCGTTATCTTAAGCTTCACGGAAAAAATACAGCAGATTCTTTATTTTTCCAGCAGGTCTTTGTATACTCACTTTATGCTTACCTCTTCTGTAGTTCTTCGGATTGTTCGGATCTCCGGTTCATATATTGCAATCTCAGGATAATGATAAACTTGTCTCTCATAACATAGTTGCTGTAAAAAAATGCAGCACCCTGTTGTATGTTAACAGAGTGCTGCATAACGAATCATTAAACTAATATTGTTTATCTAATAGATTTAACCCATAACTTTTTACATTGCCGTTTACAGCATCATACATCCATTCAGCAATACTCTTATCATCCGTTATTTCTTTAAACACTTGAGGCACAACTAATATGGTATGTTGAGTTAATTGTGTATCTTTCTCGATCGCTCCTTCAAAAATAAACACTCCAACACCTGGTATTTTTTCTTGAAGATCCTTAACCATTTCTTTTAAATCACTTTGAAAAATATCTCCTCTTTCCTTGGAAGTTGCAAGAGTTCCGTCACTTACATAGCCTTGATATTTAGAAAGCATTGAGTCTCTTACAGAACAATCAAATAAAATTTTGACTCTATCATTATAATTTTCTTTTAAAGCAACTAAGCTATCTAGAGTAATATTGTCTGTTGTTAATCTATCAGATATTTCTTGTGGAGCATGCCATAACTTCTCAGCCGTTTCATGCCATTTATCATATAAAAGAAGTGAACTATCTACGGCAACAGTTATATTATCAGTATTAGGAAAATGACCAATGATATCATCAGCAAGCAGTGCTGTGCCAAATCCGCCAGCAGAAGAACCGGTAATTACTAAAGCTTCCGGATCATTATTGATGTACTTCAATGCCATATTCAGCATTTTTGTATAGTTACTATAACCATAATGATATTTTACATCTTTTGTACCGTCTTCTTTTACATATTCATATGCTCCAGTTCCAGCATGAAAGTCTCCTGTTGAATAGGGTACTACAATTACAGTCCAATCTTTAAAAGGATTTTTATTTTGAGTTCCACTAATACCCCATTTGGCCATGACATCTCCGTCTTCGCTAGCTACATTATAAAAGCCATTTTTAATACCTTTTATATTTGGTCTTTGTTCCGTGTACTCATCTATACTAACTCCGCCACCATAGAACTCAATTAAGACTTTATTTTCTTTTCCAATTCTAATATTTCCGTGCCACTGTTCACCCAAAGCAGACTTAGCGTCATCTGGATAAATATTATACCATTTTCCAACCTCAGGATTCTCCGGTAACTCTGGAAATTGAGCTGTGAAATAATGTTTGATTACAAAAAAACCACTAACACCTATTGCAACAATTATCAGAAAAATTATAGCTGTTATTTTCAAACCTTTATGTTTTTTCTTTTTTTTATCTTCTGCATTCATAATTGCCTCCTAAATTTCTAGTAATATACACCGCCGCCATAAAAATGCTAACGCCATTTTTTGATACAATGAAAAGTTTCCCCCTCATTTTCATTTGCTTCCTCATGTTTTTTTCTTGTCTTTATTCGTTATATGTTGCAACGGCTCTAGTATAGCTATATAAAATAAACCGAAAATCAACTGATAAGTTTATCTTAAACAAAAAAAGCATTGACCAAATTTCACATACGATAAAGAGGCGTTGCCTCCAAGTGATGTCGGAAGTAAAAGCGCCGGTTTCCCGGCGCTTTAGCATATCTTGACTTATATAATTCAGTAATAACACGTGAAAGCTGCTTATATTTGTTGACTTGCCCTTCACACCACGCTACTTGCTTTAAATCCGGCTCGAATGTATTCAGTGAAGTTTTCAATCATGTGCCAGCGCTCCTACTGGACAAATATAAAGTCCTTCCTCTGTCCAGCAGATTATCGCACATTGGAGAATTGCGTCAGCGCTGCATCTATCTGTTCAATGGCACTTTCCGGCTGGCCGATCATTGTCATCAAATCCCTAAGCTTGATACTCTTGAAAAACGGGGTCATATTCGACCCTTTTTCCGTTTTCTGCGCTACAATCACGTCCAGAACCGCAATGACCTCGGTCAGCAGCTGCTGCACTTCAACCGGCTGCTTCCGCAAATGGGCCATGGTGCAGTCTGCAGACAACATCTCATCCCAGTCTCCGCTAACTTTACCAGAACAAGCAGGGGCACCGAGGCCGTCCGCCTGCAGTGTGCCGAACACATCTTTCAGCCATTCAATGCTGTCCTGTACCCAATGCGAGACACGATTGCAATTTTTATTAGGATTCAAGTAGCTTTCACCGGTGCTAAATCCATGCATACCATAGGCATAGATATGAGACTCAAACATAATTCCATTGTCAAGCAGCGCCTTTTCAAAGTCCACCGTATCCTGCACTGGCACAATACTGTCATCCCGAGTGGCGAACAGGAAAAAGGGACAGGTATCTTTGTCGACATCATTAATCGGCGAAGGCATTCCCGGCTGGCACATATCTGCTGTTTCTTGTGATAGAGCCGCGTAACCGAGGATAGCCGCATTCGGCCGGTGCTTACCTTTAGTGGCTGCACAAGCGGCCAGATGTCCGCCAGCCGAAAATCCGAGCACCGCGATCTTGTCCGTCTGCACATGCCATTCATCCGCCTTGCTAAGGATCAGCTCCATAGCCTGCTCGTAATCATTGAGTGGATTGGGCCAATCCTTGTGCTCTCCCGTAGAATAACGAAGAATGAAGGCTTGAAATCCGGCCTTCATATAAGGAGCAGCGACAACCTCTGCTTCCCGGTCAGAGCAGAAGCTATATCCACCGCCAGGCAGAATCAGAATGGCTGGGCGCTTCTCCAGCTTGCCAAATTCGCCGCCTACATCTTGAATCCAGGCCGAAAATTTCACATTTCGCGATTCATTCAAAATCAATTCATGCATTTTCATAACATTCAGACTCCCTTTCCAATAATGATAGATGGCTCTGTTTGGGCTTCCGTCAGTCGGAGCGCTATTTGGATAATGCGTGCGGCACAATCCTGAACTTCCTTACGTGTTAGTGTGACAGCTTTGTTCGTGCCAGCAAGGGCCGTCAGCACATCCGTGTAATCCGTTTCGCCACCGGGCATCATCACATCGTTGCCAGCCTTAATGCTCTTTGCTGCCGTAGAGTAAGGATACTTTTTAACCCCATGTTGAACACCGCCAACGACCCAGTCCGACATGACTATCCCGTCAAAGCCCCATTCCTCGCGTAAAACACCGTCGATAATGTCTTTACGCTCAGAGGTGTGAACCCCGTTGAGTAAATTGTAGGAGGTCATTAAGGTGTGGGGCTGTGATTCTTCGATGCAGATTTTGAACCCACGCATATAGATGTCCCGCAGAGCTCGCTCGCTGACGACACTGTTGGAGCGGAAACGGTTGGTTTCCTGATTGTTAGCTACGTAGTGCTTAATTGTTACACCACAGCCGGGATGACGCTGCACACCCAGCGTAATGGCTGCAGCCACTCTGCCACTGATAAGCGGGTCTTCGGAGAAATATTCATAATTCCGGCCGCATAGTGGACTACGGTGTATGTTAAATGCCGGAGCAAGCCACAAATGCACACCAAAGCGCTCCATCTCATCACCTACGATATCACCGCAGGCTCGGCAGAAATCCAGATTCCAGCTTTGAGCTAGAGCCGTACCGATAGGCAGCGCGGTACAATACTGGTCTAAAATCCTGCCACTACGCTCCGCTCCGCCCGATTTTTGCAATCCGAGAGCCTGCATCACCGTATCATCCATAAAATCAAGAAGTGCCGACGGAATTGAATCTCCTACGGCATAAACGCCCGATTCATCCACACCGTACTGACGGCTGAGCCGCAGACCAGCCGGACCATCTGACATGACAAGAGAAGGAACGCCCTTTTCTTTCAGCCGCGTGGTGGTCTCCCCAGCCGCACCTGCTACCGCAAAGGCTGCATTGCCGATGACGCTGCCGCTCTCGTTGCCGGAGCGATAATGCCCTACACAGAGCCAGGCCAATTCACTGTCTGATAGGCCTTCGACCAGATCCCGTACGGCTGAGTCGATTTCCGGCACAACAGGCTTCAACACTGCGGCAAAAGCATTTGCACTAAGATCCAATACCGGAGCATTGGCTCTTTCATCGGCTTCCCCGGCATAAGTCCATTGCTGCGCTTCCGGCTTCCAGTCGTCGAAATCCGGCGTGCCGCCTGCGTGGGACAGTTGCCGTATAATTAACTCTTGGTCCATCCGAATGATGCCGCAAATACGGGTGTCCCGGCTGCTGTTTCCTACGCGCAGCAGATAATCACCCGCTTCCAGCACATCAACGGCCCGCTCTGTGTCGAATGAGGACAACTCTTCCATTGCAAAGCTCAAGGTAACCTGCTGAGACTGCGCTGCAGCCAGCTCTTCGGTCTTGGCAAAGGCCGCGAGCGTCTGGAATGGTTGGTCCAGTTTGCCTGAAGGAACCGAGACGTACAGTTGAACTACCTCCTTACCAGAAGTAGAACCCATGTTTTTAACAGTTACGGTCACATTGACATGGCTGCCGTCCAATGAGACAACTGACTCAACAATACTGAATTGCGTATAGCCCAGACCGTAACCAAAGGGGAAAAGCGGTGTTTTGGCTGCGCTGTCAAAATAGCGGTAGCCGACATATACGCCCTCGCGGTAGCGGGTATCGTCCTCTTGGCCGAAATCTCCAATCTGGGAATAATCATCCCAGGCAGACCAGGTGGCAGTCAGCTTGCCGGAGGGATAGCTTTGGCCGAGAAGCACATCCGCGAGCGCATCGCCGGTAACCACGCCCAACTGGGACAAAATCAGGATATTCGGCACCTCTAGCACTGGTGTCAGGTCAACCACACCGCCCACATTCAGCACCAGCATGAAGTGACTATAGGTTTTTGCAAGATTCAAAATGTCACGAATCTCAGTCCGGGTCAGCTTCAAATCACCGTCTATAGCATTACGATCCGATCCTTCCCCCGAAATGCGCGAAAGCACGTAAATCGCCGTATCGCACACTGCCTCAAACGGCAGTTCATATTCCGGTTCCTGCATCACCGCGCCCATACCCAGCATGATCGCTGGAACGCCGGTGGCCTGAGCCTTGGACTTGATGCCAGCAACAAACTCCTGATGAGCCTGCTTCTGCACACGATCGTAACGATCCATCCAGTCCTTGGTGGTGATAGTAAACCCAGCATTCTCCAAGCCTTGCTCCACTGTGACATAGAACCTAGAGTTCACGTCACCTGATCCGGTACCGCCTTTGATCGTCTGGCGCGAGCCACTGCCGTACAGGGCGATCTCACCAATATTTCTAAGTGGGAAATCGCCATTTGTCTTCAACAGAACCATACATTCTGATGCATGATTACGTAAGGTATCGATGTGCTCCAATTCATAGGGGTATAATTCCAATAACGTCATTCTCCTTTTATTAAAAAGTATGGTGGCGTAAAAATTATTTATGCGTCAAGAAGTTCCATACCTACATCGGAAACCGTATCATTCACGGCACTCCATAGCCAATCCCGCAGGCTGATGCCGCCTTTGACTGGACGGGAAAATTCGGGATCGTGGATCAGCGTATGCATTGTCCCCATTAACTCTGGTTGTAAATTCTCAGTCGGGTTCTCGAACAGAAAAAAACTAATGCCGGGGATCTCATTCTTCAGCGTATCAACCATCTCTTTGAGATCCTTCTGGAATTTCAGGCAGTGTTCCCTCGTAATTTCCATAGTGCCACGATCAATATAGTGTTGATACATTGCGAAAGCACTATCTCTAATGGAATTAACATATAGATACCGTACATCATCCCCCTTCTCGGCATAGAGGGCGCGCAGCCAATCAAGAGTAATATTTGGACCCTGAAGCTGCTTCCAAATTTTTTCGTTCGACTGCCAGACATTTTGGGCTATTGTATTCCATTGGTCATAAAGAAGCAAAGCACTGTCAGGGCAGACAGTTACATCACGGCAATTAGGAAAATAACTCATGACGTCTGAGGCCAGAGCCGAAGCACCGAAGGCGCCCCCGCTTGTGCCGGTAATTAGCAGTTTTGCGGGTGTTGAAAGATGCTTTACTGCTTGCTCCATAAGCCCGCTGTAATTGGTGTAGCCATGATGATGCAGCACAGCTGGAGATCCGTCCGGTGCTGTATAGTGATAATCGCCATTCCCCACATGAAAATCACCTGTAGCATAGCTGACAAAGATGCAGCTCCAGTTCCGGAAAGGATTCTCCGGCGCATCATCAAATATTCCCCGGTCAAATGCCACATCGTTAAACGGTAATGAATTCTCGTCAAAATAAAAATTCTCACCCGGTACACTTAGTCGTGTTGGCCGCGCTGCCGTATATGCATTAAGTGATACGCCTCCACCTAAGAAGAACACAATGAGGCCTGACTCTGTTCCTTTTCTCAGATATCCCCAGTAAGGAGATCCTCCTGCACAAGTAGCTCCTGGAACCGGGACTCTATACCACTTTCCTGGATTTGGTACACCCTCCAATACTGGTAACTGATGCTCTTGCAGATACTTTTTATATGCATCAATATTATTATCCAACATAAGCTTCGCTCCTTTAAAGTTATTCTCCAATACAAAAAAGCGTGTTCATAATTGGCTCTAAAATAGAGTTAGTCATTCCGCTCTAACTACACTCTCACTTTTCCTGATAACGCTCCCATCCATACAACTACTTTCCAATAATGGAATCCAAACATGCATATTGTATTTGAAAGTTGCAGCCGATTTCCATTCTATAGACATCGCCAGCCGTTTCACGGATTCTTATAATGAGGGTTATCTCAACTGAAATGGGAGTCTAGCTACCAACCGAAGGAACCAAATTGTTAAATTGTGTACCAGATTCTAATTGTTTACAACAAATGTCATAGAGGGCTTAGTCAATTTTGAATCAAAGCTCACGAATTGCTTTGACAATTTCGAAGGCGCAATCCTCACTCTGTGGAACGATGCCGAATGTACTGTTGCCAACACTGCTATGGGTCTGACCTTTATAACGGATAATCCGCACAGCAACATTCGCCTTGGCCAGCTGGCTGCCGTAAAATTCACCTTGAAGGCGAAGTGCGTCAAATTCGCTGGTTATGATCAGAGCCGGCGGCAGGCCCGTAAAATTTTCTGCCAGCATGGGTGACGCATACGGATCTGATGGATCGGCATCTCCCAGATAACCAGCTATCATGATATCCATATGCGGATCATGTTGGGGGTCCTTAATCTCAGGGACGAACCTTTGTGTCTCAGGTGCAACTGTAAATTGAGACGGATCCCATGTGTAGCCAGCGGCAGCTCCATCCTTTGCTAAAAGAACTGCAGGAACCATCGGAATTTGCAATGCAATCAAGGGAAGACCTTCGTCCCGGGCCCGGAGCGCGAGTGCAGTGGTATAATTGCCGCCCGCGCTTCCGCCTCCTACAGCGATCCTGTTCTTATCAACACCATAAACTTCTGAATGTTCGTGAATGTGCTTCAAGACGTTATAGCAATCATTCAGGCCATTTGGATACTGGAACTCCGGTGACAGGGAATAATCAATATCAAATACTACTGCATCCGCTTTTTCGGCAATGTATCTCAAGAAATTATCGTTCCCTCTGGGATGGCCCGCAAACCAGCCTCCGCCGTGAATATGAATGAAGCAGGGACTTAAATTGTTTTCATTACCCGGCACACTATACCGCCAGAGTCCTACCCGGTTTCCGCTAAGTATCAGTTCCTCCAGTTGTACGTCGATATCGCGTTCGAACCACTCCTCTTTGAAGGTAGAATCAGTAGCTGAACCTTCCATCACATTACGAAGGGCAACCAAAAATTGCTCTGGACTCATTTGGCTCATCATTGCATCCAGTGTTGCGTTTGTGTTCTCTGTAATAGCTCCATCAGCCCGGGTAAGTGCTGCCGGATTAATGGTTTCAATTACCCATGGATCCATATAACCCTCCCGCTCTTCGCCGGGAATCTTTTTGATCTGGATCGTAACTCCGTTTAACTCAACAGTTTCATAATTATCCTGCAAGTGTTTAAGATCGGATTCATCATATTTCCTCATAACTATCCTCCCTAAATAATATTGTCTACTTAAAAGAGTGCCAGAATATCGTGAATAGTTTTATAGGGATCATATTTCCAGGTACATTTCTCGTCAAATAACATTGTTTTCTTATCTTCCACGGTGAATTCAGGCCAATCCAGCTCATCCGTTTCCGGAGAACCGGTCCGGGCAAAAGAAGCAAAGGAATGGGCCAAGAGCCGTGAAAGCTTCTCAGCTTCTTCATGATAAACAGCACGAAAAATCAATGGTAATTCAGCTGTATGCCACGCACAAGCCAAACCTTCCATGCCAGGTATCGGAGTATCATAGGTCGTCATATAATGCCATACCGGCGCAGTCTTTTGCCCTGCTTTTGCAATGGCCGATTTATAGGCTCCCCCTCCTAGAAAATGACGCATGGAAACAATTTGCACTAAAATCTGCCATGGACGTTTTTGGTCGTTGCACGCATTCCGGAAGGTCTGGATTAGCGTGTCTACATTACTTTCTGACAGGCCTTTTAAGGATTGCACCTCCGCAAATTCTTGATTAAGCAGTTCTGTTCTTACATCTTCCCAAGTCATCTTTGGATTCTTTAATAAGTCCATATGCAGTTCTTCCTCTGAAGCACCTACCAGAAGCGGCACCTCTGCTGAAACAGCATAGGCTTTATACTCACGTTCAACATTAAATGGAATATGTACCCCATCCGGTGTTGGATAAAAAGGAGTAGTGTCTTCCTGTATCAACCTTAACCCTCGAAGACTATCCGTTATCGTTTCTGCAGGTAATTCCAGAAGCTTTCTCCAGTCCTCTTTTGCAATCCCCAATTGTTCCAAAACTTTCAAGGTTTCTGCCGTCCCTTGTTCTTTTGTTTTGGCTCCGATCGGAATGGATCCGCTAATATTAATTGCTTTTGAAAAAAGGCCTTTTGCAGCAGGCATCGCCATCAGGTGTCCGATTTTTATTCCGCCGCCGGATTCACCAATTAAAGTAACATTAGCTGGATCACCGCCAAACTTTTGAATATTGTTCTTGACCCACTGCAGAGCCATAACCAGGTCTAACTGCCCTACAAGTCCAGAATTAGCGTATGCCTCATCAAACTCTCCAAGATACAGTCCGCCAAAAATATTTAATCTATGATTAACGGTCACAATCACTACGTCTTCTTCATCCACCAACGAATCACAAATGGCTGCGGTTACTGCACCCGAGCCGGATGTATAACCACCGCCATGAATATAAACCATGACCGGCCGTTTTTTCTCATCAACTCCAGGAGTTACCACGTTCAGTACTAAGCAATTCTCATCGCAATATTCTTTACTCTTGTCAAACGGAATGCCTCCGGTAAAATGATTCCCATAATCCAGCAGTATTTTTCTCACTGGTTCCGGTACTCCTTCAAGTGACCCCTGCTCTTGCATTGCAATAGGACCGTATCGCGTGCAATCCCATATACCGTCCCATTGAAGAGCGGGACGGGGCTCTTTGAAGCGGTATTCTCCATCGCAGTTGTCACCATAGGGAATCCCTAAAAAAACACCATTCCCATTCCGGTTAAACCCTTTGATTTTCCCGGTATTAATCTCTACAACCGGATTAGCTTCCTTAACCAGTGACCACCCTTTTTCTCCATATTTCATAGAAGTAACTCCCCCAATCCTAATCCATCACTTTGGATGAAGTTCTTATTTCCTAACATTTTATATCTTTCACTTTTTTCGTAAACCATCCTACTGCTCCCCTCATTTTCATCGGTCACAATATAATTATAGGTCCGGGTATTTAGCGGTTGATATAGAGGAATATAAACATACATATCTCGTTATTAAGTTGTCGGTACACAATTATAAAAAAAGCTGACGCCATTGTATTTCGGCGTCAGCAAAGCTAGTATCTTTGCCTGTATGATAAATTATCTCATTTAACTGAGTTGTACCATCAAGCCAGGTACTCGGGAGCAGGTTTTGGAAAATTCCCAAAGATCCGTTTCTCTTTCCTATAATTTTCCGGATTATTCGGATCTCCCGATTCATATACCGCTTGGTTCGGATAGGCGTATACAGGCCTTTCATATTCGTATTCGTCTAATAAAAAACCATTCAGCAAAGAGCCATTTTTAAAGGCAACAGGAAGTAGCCGTTCTGGAGCAATCCCCTCTTCTACCCATAAGGAAAGTGCGGTAAGCGCGTCATGCTCTCTATCCTTGGGCGTTGCCCGGAATCCGATTCCAATGTCCTGAACGCCTGGACCATCGAAGACATGAGCAAGCCCCGGGATGATGAAATACCGAAAGAACGATTGCGTATTCTCTAGACCGTTCTGCGCTTCGATCACCCGCTCATAGTATTGTAGGGAGTCCGTGTACGGGATAATCGGGTCGGCCGTGCCGTGCAGCATGATGATTTTTCCGCCGGCGTTCTTAAAATCCTGCAATTCTGTGCTATTTGCATTAAGAATCGGGGCCAACTGTTCGTCAACGAAATCTACATCATGATTAAAATCAAACTTCGTGAAGTCAAAGTCTTTGCCGAAAATCCAGCGGAATAGATAAAGGAAACCTTTAGCAAACTCATCCTTATTGCTTTGAGCGGAAAGCCCCAAAGGAAAACGCTCACTGCCATGTACATTAACCGGAGCAAAAATCCGTTCTCCTGTTACTGGGTTTACAGGACCGTTATAGATGATTTCCAATGCACGGATCTGTGTATCATTCAACAGTTTACCGTCTTTAAAAATATTCGTATTAACGGTTATCTGATCAGGCTGTGCCATAAAATGGTCTCCAGGGATGCATCCGCCTTCGGCGCCGTAATGCGCAAGGATCTGCTCCGTAACGGTTGCAGCCTGTTGTTCGTCAAACCCGGCATCCGGATCCTGTGTTAAGGCCAGCCAATTCCATATGAAAGCAATGTGTAAATGAGTACGATTATTGGCTGGTGCCGTTGCCAGAATCCCATTGTAATCTTCCGGATACCGTTGTGCCTCCATAAGGCCTTGCTGACCACCAGTGGAGCCTCCTGTAAAATAAGAAAATTTAGGCGCTCTACCATAAAACGCTTTAATAATTTCCTTTGCAACGACTGTCATAAGGTGCGTTGCCCGATAACCGAAATCAACCCATCTTTCCGGCTTACCTATAAGCATATCCGGGTCCGGGGAGGTCCCCATATCTGTATTGGCTGTAGCATATCCGCGACGGATTCCATTAATCAATGAAAATCGGTCTATGGTACCTGCGTGGCCCCCGTTTCCAGTCCCGAGGAAGTTACCGTTCCAATCGGTGAGTGGCATCCATACTTCGATCAAAATATTCGATTCGCCTTCCGGGTTCAATCGAACGCAAACGCGACAGTACTCTGGAAGTGGTTGCAACGGCAAGTTAAGACCGAAATCCGGCACACCAGCTTGCACAAATTCGATTTTTGTAATTTCTCCATTTTTAATTATCAGGGATTCCAGTTTCCCTCTTGCTTCGTGTTCAATTAACATGTCTATGCCCCCTCTCGCTTTTTCAATCTAATTTTAAGAGCCTCTTCGCTTTTCTAATGACCTATCACAAAAAATGCTTGTTTTTAAGCAGTAGCTTATTTCTGGACGACAAGGTGGACGTTACCGGACCATGTAATGTTCCCTTTACACGCGAGGATTCTTCATCCATGGACAGAAGCATCGCATCGTACACCTTTGAAATATTCAAGCGGATAATCGGACTCATAGCTCATGTAAGGCATTATCGAACGCAAAGACGCTGCTGGCTCGATTTTTCCATTCACGATATTCAGCTTCTTCGTTGCATCTGGTCTAGCCTCACCCTTCTCGGTCTCGTTACTGATATTTCCATTGTTGCAACTGATTAGCAGTAGTGAGCATCCCAACAGAAAGAACAGCAGCTACCCATTTTGATTTCACTTTCATTCAAACTCCCATTTTTAATTACGCTTTCATTATAGAAACATATTACCAGCCATGAAATAACGGATAAGCAACATTCGATATCTCAATCCAAACAACCATTCGGAAAGTGCTAGCTGCAACTCTTTTAATTTATATTCATTTGTGTTATCTAATTTCTTGTCAATATAAACACGAAGTGATGTGAAAAAACTCCCAATAAACTCATAGCGAGTTCCTCGGGAGCCTTACTTTGGTTAACACCGTCACCTTATAGCGCCGGCTTGAAAGCTGTTATTAAATCATTTTCTTTTAGTTATGGAATAATTTCGGTGTACATCTAAGTCGAACCATTCCTATCTTTAATTAGGGGTCCCGGGTTCGGATATAGTGTTCGTCCAAACGAATCATCGACCACATTGTTTGGCTAATTAGTCATTTATTAAATATATTTTGGAGCAACTCAATTTTATATTGTTCACCTGCTTCGGTATTTTCGATATCAACTACACTAACAGTCTTGCCGTTTTCATCCGTCTTCTCGACCGTATACCCATGATTAGTATCGAAGTATTTAATATTCGTATAAATGCCCACTTTCTCCAAGATCTTTGCATATCGTTCCCCCTGCAAATGAAAACGATCGGGCGTACCTATTCGCGACTTCATGGAAGCAGCTGACTTGAGCCAACCTTGCCGTAAATCGAGTACTCTCCCCTAGTTGGAGTTACCAAACCGCAAATCATCTTGAGAATCGTGGTTTACCCCGCTCCATTCCGTCCAACAAGGATTCCGAACACGTTACTTGGGACCCAGAATTCACTAAGAGCTTGGCAAAAAATGCTGGTGTGTCTTTAAACGTGTATTAACCTGTAACGTAACGATTTGCTAGAACCGAAGTGCAAAGTTAAAAAGTTTCATCTTCATTAGGTAGTATTGGTGCAGGAAAATTATATTTAAATCACTTTTCATAAAATAAAATGCGAGCTCTGAAAGATGATCAGAAGCTCGCATTTTATTTTTGGTACAAGGTCGAGTTAATATACAAATTTATTCTTATAGTTTAACCAGAATGTGAAATGTCATCAGTTAAAACGAATAGGTGCAGGTGCTTGCTCCTTCTTTTAACCGTTTCATAAATATCTTTATGATCTGAAGATATTAAATGTAAATTATTTTTCGTCTTTTTCCTCAAAGAGCCTTAGAATACCTTCTGTGGATTCTTGCATTCCTCTTGCAAACCACTCATTTATCCAACCAAATAAACCATAAGTGAGATATGCGTAGACGTAAGCATTCTTATTAGTTTGGTTCTCTCTTGCCCCCCAAACGGCCTGAATATCTTCTAAAATTAAATATGAAAAACCTCTTTTATAAAGAAGAAGATAAAATTCACTATGTTGCTTATAATGTTCGAAAAGGTCGGCAATAACTAATTTAAAATTAGATGCCTTTACTAAATCGGTTGTGTGTCTCCATTTACTCATTTTTTGCTGGATATAATATCGCAAGATATCTTCTTTGCTTGTGAAATTTCGGTAAAATGAGACCCGACTAACTTGAGCTTTTATGGTGATTTCTTTGATAGATATTTCCGGAAAATCTTTTTCCTCAAACAATCGAAAAAATGCTCGTGCAATTTCTTCTTTTACATAACTAGCCTTATCCTTATTTTTCATGTTACACAATTGCCTTTCTGTTTCATTTTTTCTATAGTAATTGACCTAATCAAAACCATACACTACGATCAATGATATATGTGCAACATGTATTTATCAAATAGACAAAAAAGGAGTACTGTACTGATGAAGAAGGAAGATAAAAAAAATAGAAAATGGTTGAAAAGACTAGGCATTGGTTTTGGGGTTTTTATACTCCTGGTCGCTGGAACAGCCATCTTTTTTGTAACAAATCCTGTACAACTTGCTCGGTTAGTTGCGGGAGATGCGGCTGAAGATAGAGCCCAGTGGGTAAAGTCTGATGATGAGTTGTTGGGAACACGATTTACTGTACCACGAGATGGGGTTGATGATGTAGAAACCATTCTATATCGTCCAAAGGGTAGTGAAGATAAAAAATTACCTGTTATATTCATGGTGCATGGTGGAGGATTTTTTGGTGGGGCAGCAGACATGCTAGATTCATTTAATGCTAGAGTTATGGAAAAGTGGCAGGCGATGATTGTCTCGATTAACTATAAAAAACTGGATGAAAAATTTATTCCTTATCCTGCTGAAGAAATTAGAGACACCATCTATTATTTTGCTGAGCATGAGGATGAGTACAATATTGATTCCAGTAAATTTGCGACTATGGGTTTTAGTGCGGGTAGTTATCATGTAGCAAATGCCTCCCTATTACTGCAATCAGAAAATTTTAAATTGGCAGGACAAGTCCTAGTAGTTCCATACCTAATTGATGTTATTCCAATACTTACGCCAAATTTGATTGAGGAAGGGATCAAGAGTGATTCACAAGTGCCTCTTGCCTCAACTGCTTTTGTCTTAGCCGGTCAAGATGAGATTTCTAATACTGCTAAGCCATATATAGACGTTTTGAATAAGGCAGGCATACCGACTCAGGTATTCTCTTACGAGAAGGCATTCCATCCTTTTATGGATACGTCAGAGGTAATGAAACCTGAAAATGATGAGGAACTAAAATATACAACTGAAGAGCAAAAACAACTCGGGCTTCAAGCAGAGGACGATTTGATTGAAGTATTTAATTCATTCTTTTCAAAGTCAAATTAAATTATTATTCAGATAAACACTAACATCTATCTGTCTGATCGATAGTACAAGTTCTTGTTCCAAAAGGTGAACAAAGTTCTAGATAACGTGAAAGCGAGCTTTTCAGCCCTTTTACTTCCCTATAGGAAGTGAAAGGGCATTATTCGTGTTCCGGGACATTTACCATACGCCTCAACGCGTGTTAGCCATCGCGAAACTTGCCCACTCTGGCACCACAAGTGCCCGGAGTTCAAGGATTCGTGTGCGTTCTCGTTCCCATTGCTTTCATTGACACATTCAGAGTCTCCTTCGAATCCCTTGGTCCAGTTTTTGGAACTGTCTCTTCGCCGAGGCTAGGTGAAAATAGCCACAGGAAACTAAACCCTAAGAACTTCCGGTGCCAGGGTCTGGCTACCGCACTTTCCTCCCGTTTCACTTTTAGCTTTCCTTCTGCAAACCGGCTTACCGATTCCATGAGATGCTTCCCGCTCGCTTACTTCAGGGGCAACGCTCTTTCATCTTCAACCTTCCGAACCACACTTGTCATCATCTTCTTATAGGTACAATTGAGGAAGGAAAGACATAAAGCCTACTCCAACTATCTATATTTACAAATACCATTTCTATATGAACCTACTTCAATTCAATTCATATTGATCAAACGTGTTATCGAATTTCTTGACAATATAAACACGAAGCGATGTGAAAAACTCCCGAGAAACTCATAGCGAGTTCCTCGGGAGCCTTATTTCGGTTAAGCTTCCGCAGCGTCACGTTTCAGCGTCGGCTTGATAGCTGATTTTAAATCAGTTTCATTTAGTAATGGAATATTTTCGATGCACATCTCCCCCAGCATCGAACCTTCCTTATCTTTAATTAGTGGTCCCGGGTTCGGATAGATTTTTCGTCCAAACGAATCATTGACTACAATGGCTGAGGCCAGATAGATTCCACACGTTCCAGCTGCCAATAATAGCCAGCCGGGGATATGGGAAAATCGATACGATAAGACTCCCAAGTCCATTAAAGCCAGTATCGGCAGTGCAACATCCAAAATAACTATAACAAGACATAGAAAAAATGGTGATTTAAAATAAGCTGGAGTACAGAGCAGTAAAGAAATAGAAAGACATAACCATGCCCATCCATCGATACGAGAGTCCAAAAGAATCTGATTATGAGCCATATAAAATTTAAAGAGCTGTTCAGAACCTCCGACTAACATAAAGAAAGCACTAAAATAGAGAAACGTATTGCCTCCCGCTGTATTGCCAGCTTTCAGTTCAAAGATCCCCACCACCAATTGGACCACAAAGCCTCCGATAAGCCACCATCCCAAAAGAGGTTTCGCGGCATCTGTTACTTGATTAGTGAATAAAGCAAAAAAACAGAAGCATGAAACAGCCAATGCAACTAATCCTGCCGGGGCCGGATTGGCCCACGCGTTCAATTGATTTTTTGATTCCATATTATTCCTCACTTTTCCAACAACCCATTCGCTTTAGTTTGCGGTCGTTTCTGTATTGGTTACTACATACTTAGTGCAGCTTTCACAATTTTTTCGTTCTAATAGTCGGAGGATTTTCGTTTAAATGTTCCATTCCCGTCCGGACGAAGCCTTGAAATATTGGGCTAATTGTTGTATGAGATACTCCTTACACTCACACATAATTTTTTCCTGCTCAGGGGACCTAGCGATACTCTTCTCAGCAGCATATTCAGGGTGGTTTACTTCTAAAAAACCATGCTTGGCCTCCGGATATTGTTTGAAACGAACAGGAACACCAACCTCTTCCAGCCGCTTTGCGTATTGAACTGCTTGTGGAAGAAGTTCATCCTCTTCACATACAATAATTGTTGCAGGTGCTAGGCCTGCCAAATCTTCATTTCTTGCCAATACAGGCGAAACTAACGCTTCTCTTACATTTAAATCGGGAAAGAGAACTTCTTCAATCAATCCCATCACCTTTCCCGTTTTATCTATTTTTGCATCGTCTGTTCTACCAAAAGTAAAATCTAGAAATGGATATGCAAGAATTTGACCAGCGAGAGAAAACCCGTTTTCTTTTAATTTCATTGCTGCCCCCGCACATAAATGGCCGCCGGCACTGTAACCAATTAAGACAAACTTTGATGGATCAATTCCATAGTCATTTGCATGATCCGAAAAATATAGAACCGTATCATGCAACTCCATTTGAGGATAGGGAAAGGGATGGACATCAATCTTTTTATAATTTATATTGACGATAAATGCAGGAATTCGTTCTGCCATTTCACTGCAATAAGAATCTAGCTGCGAAGCATCTCCGCCTACAAATCCTCCGCCATGTACATTAAATAGAACCGGAATTGTTTCTGAGCCGGCTGTCTTTGGACGATACAAAATCGTCTCCACTCCATCCAATCCAACTCTTGGGACAATAAAGCGCTCTCCAATAAGATTTTTTTTCATTAGTTTCTTTCGTTTTTTTCTTAATACGTATTTTATCAAAGCTATTTTAAGCCTTTTTACCATCCCGTCTATCCTCCTTGAATTCACAATCCATTATGGCTCGTTGCGTTAATTTTTTTAAGTTCAAACGTAACGGTTATCTTGTTATATGCGAACCGCCCCTGTTTCTTGTCCTATGTAGGAATTTCTACAGCCAGAATTCGGTCGCACGCTTGTTCTAAGTCTCCCCGATTGTCTAAATGGGATAAAAATACAGTATCAAACAAGTTATTTCCGTGAGTATGGTTGATATGGCCGTGTGTATTGACGACCAGCAGCGGGAGAGCAGTGATTTCCCGAATGGCCTGCGGCATGTCGGTCAGGCCATAGCTGGTATCAATCAGCATGGCCTTATCGCTCCCTATCACATTCCAATCCTTTTGCCGTAGTTTTGTGACCTACACAAGCTAGCGTAGACTTATTTTCCCTAATTATAGAACAGGGGCCCTAAGGGTGAAATAAAGGAATTTAAACATATGTATCGCATTCTAAAGTTTGGCAGTCCAAAAATTGTTTAAGTAATTAATACAAGGGGACCGGTCCTCATCAAGCACCACAAAAGAGGTTCCCGATATGCTAGAGAACCTCTCTCTTCTTACTTTTTAACAGAATCATGCCTTGTTGTATCTGCACCAGACGAATTTTTTCTTAGCAGCTATTTAGGTTAAACAAGAATAGGCTAACTCCGTTTTATGCCGAAGCTAGCCTTATTATATTCACGAAAATTTATTTATAAAGGACAACCGTTAATTTACTGCCCTTACCTTGCTCGCTGTGAACGATAATATTGCCTTGGCAAAGTTCTACTATGCGTTTTACCAAAGGAAGTCCCAGTCCATACCCTTTTTTGGAATGAGATGCATCCCCCTGAAAAAACTTATCATAAAGATGGGCTTTCGTATGTTCATCCATGCCAACCCCATAATCCTGGATACTGAAATGAATTTCTTCATTAACTATGGCAAGGGTGATTTCGATCATACCAGCTTTGTGGGAAAATTTAATTGCATTATCCACCAGATTGATCCAAATCTGCTGTAGCATTTCTTCATTGCTACTATAAATAACTTTATCTAACTCCAGATTTATGGTGATGTCTTTGTCTGACCACTTGGGCTCCAATAAAATGATGCTCCTTCTGATCTGTTCATCCAGCCTAAATGGGACTTTATCCATCATAATCTCTAGATTCTCGTATTTTGCCAAAGTAAGAACATTGCTGGAAAGCATGGCTAAACGCTCGGATTCCTTAATGATAATATCCAGATAATCTTGCCTTTCTTCCTCAGATAGCGGATTTTCTTTAAGAATTTTGGCAAAACCGCGAACCGAGACAATAGGTGTTTTGAATTCATGCGAAAAGTTGTTAATAAAATCACTTCGCAGCGTTTCAATACCTGACAGTTCTTTAGTCATTTTGTTGAAGCTCTCCGACAATTCTTCCAACTCTCCAATACCTTTCAAATTCACCTTAACGCTAAAATCGCCATCCGCAACCCTATGGATCGAATCAATGACCTTTCGTATGGGATTCAAGGCTTTTTTGCTGAGAAAAGCAGTAAGTGCGGTTCCTATTAAAACACATAAGCCAAAGAGAAAAAAAATCGAGAGCAGACGTTCACCGAATCCTTGACTCGGGGAAGGCGTAAGTGAAATAACACCGATATACTGTAGCAGAATAGTACAGCCGAACAGCAGGAGAAATGTCGCCACCAGCACACCGAAAACAAACAATACCAAAGTTATCGCCAGACTTATTCTCTTATGAAAAAATTCTTTCATTTGGTATGCAGCACCGCCTTATAGCCAAGTCCTCTAATCACAATAATCTCAAACTCTGGCCACTCTCGAAAACGGTTGCGTAAACGGTTGATATGAACAGTAAGTGTGTGATCATCCGTTTCGGAATCCATCCCCCAGATTTCATCCATAAGCTGCAAACGGGTAAAGATCAGGTTCGGATAAGATAGTAACTTAAACAACAAATAAAATTCCTTGGTGGGAAGAAGGTTAATTTCTTCTTCGCGTGTTGCCGTCAGCGCATCATAATCCAGTACAACTTTCCCGATGGTCAGCTTGTGTTCATTGGCAATCCTCGCTCTGCGCAGAAGAGCTCTAATCCGGAGTATCAGCTCCTCTTCGTCTACGGGTTTTGTCATATAGTCATCCGTACCAGCAAGAAATCCCTGTCTTTTATCTTTCGGCTCCTGTTTGGCTGTAACCATCAGAATCGGCAAATGCTCCGACATTACCCGAAGCTGCCGTGTCAATTCATAGCCGTCCATATTGGGCATCATTAAATCAAGTACAACTAAATCAATGTGCTGTTTTTCTATAATCTCAAGCGCTGTTATCCCGTCTTCTGCCCAGCATGTTTTAAAGCCTCTCGTTTGTAAGACCACACACATCAATTTCCTGGTACTTTCGTCATCTTCAACCACTAATATATTTAACATATAAAGAATCTCCTTCTATCATCAATAAGATGTCTCATTTTACCGTTGAAAAGTAAATTGAAAATAAACATATGCAGTTGAGTTTCAGTTTATATTGTACAGCTACACTAGAGCTGTTGCCACATATAGCGACCGATGAAAAGTTTAAGGAGGAAAGCTATTTATTGAAAAAGATAAAGATACGGCTATAGCTATATAAGAAGCAAATCAATTTCAAAAATAAACTTACAGAAAAGGAAGATTAAAATGAGTAATAAAATCAAAAAGAAAAAAATGAAAAAGAGATGGAAAATATCAGCATTAGTTTTAGTAATTATAGCAATTATTGGTGTTGTCGGTTATGTAGGATTACAAAATTTTCTAAAATGGAAAGCACCAGAATTAAGTGGTGAACCAAAAGTAGGAGAATGGTATCGTATAACTCCAGAAGGAACTAAGTCTGCAAACGGAAAGGATTGGCATAGTTTAATAAAAGTAGGAAAAGAAAACAAAGTAATAGTGTATTTCTTTGGTGGTGGATTAGCAGTAGATGAATACACAGCTGCAAGACCTTTAAATGATGACGGCGGTTTTTATGCAGATTATGCTGACGTTGACTTTGGTGTTAAATTTGGAATAGCAAGTAATAATAAAGAAAATCCTTTCAAAGATTGGACAATATTAGCAATACCTTATTCAACAGGAGATCTTCATGCAGGAAGTGGCGAATATGAATATACAGACTTAAATGGTAATAAACAAATTCTTTATCATAATGGATATATTAACTACACTTCTTTTATGAAAGAAGCGATGAAATATATACCTAATCCAGATACACTACTTATCGCAGGTTTTAGTGCAGGAGGATTTGGTACCTCATTACTTGCAGATGATATTATTACACAGTATTTTCCTCAAGTAAATAATGTAACAGTAGCTGTAGATAGTTCATTACTTTTAACGGACACTTGGCATGATGTCGCTGAAAATATGTGGCAAACGCCAAAAGAGATTTCAGATAGATTAGTAAGTGATAATATTACCTTAGACAGTTTAACCAGCCTATCAAAAAAATATGGTAATAAAATAAAAATTCTATTTGGTAGTTCTTTAAGAGATGAAGCATTAAGCACATACCAATCTTATTTTAGAAATGGAATTTTATCCACAACAAATGAAAATGGCGATATCTATGAAAAAGACCTTGCAAAAATGGTAGCTGATTTACAAGAGAACATTCCTAATGTCGGAATTTATATTTGGAATGAGATAGAGAAAAATAAAGATGGAAAAAATTTAACTCCGCATACCATCTTACCTTCTCCTAATTTTTATGGTAAGAAATATTCAGAAGATAAAAGTATAGCTGACTGGATTGTTAATGCAGTAAATGGAAATATTAATAGTTATGGACTAGATTTATTGGATAAATAGTTCAATGTTGTAAACGGGAATTTGGAGTCACTTATTCACTTCACGGTATCTCCAAAATGATGCAATGACAGCATTATTCCAATCTGATGAAAGAAGCGATGAATATAACAATGATATTCCAGATCATAAGATGGACTCTAAATACAGCAATATAGATAGAGGCATTATGAATGTGCCAAACAAAGAACTGTTGGGTCAGATTAATGAAAATTATGAGAGTGTCTTAAAGGATTAGCATTCCCTGCGATAAAAAAACGATTAATGAACACCAGGAGGAGTCAAAATGGACAAGTCGAATGATAACGTACAACTCGAGAACAAGGGAACGATCTCTGAAATGAGGAATAAAAAACCTAAAAAAAGGAACAAAGTTCTAAAGATTATAGGCATCGCTCTATTATCATTAGCTTTAATATTTAGCGGCATGTTTTTATATGTACGTTCGCATCCAGGAATTATTATTGGCTTTATTCAAGATGCATTATACAAAGGAAATCCGATCAATTCCTTTGAACCTTTTAATCCGCAAGGGAAAATTGTTAAGAGTAATGGCATACTCTATGTGAATGACATCAAGTATGCTGATGAATATCCTAATAGTTATTTGGATATATCATATCCTAATACGGATACCACAATTAAAAGACCGACGATCGTTTACTTTCATGGTGGAGGATATTTCGGAGGAGACAAGGCAATGGGAGATCCTATGGCAGTAAATGATGACGCCAATATGCTATTCAATAGGCTCGTGGAAAATGGATACAACCTGGTTAACGTCAATTATGCTTTAGTGCCGGATTATAAATTCCCGGTTCCTGTTATCCAAATGAATCAAGCGATTAACTTTTTGGTAGATAACAGCGAAAAGTATAACTTGGATATGGAAAATGTTGTTGTTATGGGTAGTTCTGCAGGAGCCATACTTACCAGTCAGTATGGCGCAATCATTACAAACAAAGATTATGCGGACAGTTTCAACATCCATCCCTTACTCACTACTAAAGAAGTAAAAGCCTTAGTTATAGATGATGGGCCTATAAAGACTGACGAACTTAATTTTGCTACAAGAGTAATAGTCGGTCATTACCTAGGTATAGGTACAAATGAATTCAAAAGCAGCAAAGTTGCAGATCAATATAACACGATATTACATGTTACTGGCGATTATCCACCATCTTTTATAACTGCCGCCAATGGAGATGGGTTTCCTAAAGATATGAAGGCCTTATCCGATAAGCTTACGTCATATCAGATAGATAATGACTATTTCTACCTTGATAAGGCACATGGTAAAATCGCCCATGGTTATTTAGCAAATATAAGAACAGACAAGAACGCACAGGAAGGTTTCGGGAGATTAGTGAAATTTATTGATAAGTATACAAAAGGCAGTAGCGCAGAATAGAATCAGGCGGGAAGGGGCCGCAGTTCCCCCTTCCTCTCATTCCCATATCAAATTAAGACATTGCTTTAGAACGACGATCCACTTCCTCCAGCAGCCTTGCCATTTCTTCCGGTTCCTGCTTCATTCCCCGTGTAATCCATTCATCAATCCAACCAAACAAAGCTCCGGCAAACCAGTCACTGAAATAAGCAGGTAAATCCTCCTGATCAGGCTTCGGGCCGCATACTGCCTTAATGTTATCTAATACCAAATAGGATAACCCAGAGCGGTAAAGCATTAAATAAGACTCTTTATGCTTTTTGTAATGTCCGAACAAACTTGCAACAATGTTAGGGCTCTCGCTATTTTCAAATTCTGTTCCCCATTCCTTAATCAAACGGAGAAGATATTGTTTTAACACCTCTTCTTTGCCATTGAAGTTTCGATAAAAGGAGCCATTCCTGTAATGAATTAATTTGAGGTTTGAACAAAAAAAGCGCCTCCTGTATGCTGGGTCATGGAATGATGGTCATTCACTGCCCGAATAAAAAGGAGGACGCTCACTATGAAGTATAAACAATCGAAGAAACAGAATCAACGGATTACACGCATTTCCGAAAAAACGTTGGTGGTTGGCGCAGATATTGCGAAAGAAACTCACGTGGACCGCGCCATCGACTTTCGGGGGATTGAACTGGGAAGGGACTGCGTGTTTTCCAATACCCGCACCGGACTGGAGCAACTGGCTCAGTGGATGAAGGAGCTTCAGCGGGAGCATGTCAAGAGTGACATCCTCTTCGGCATTGAGCCTACCGGACACTACTGGTTTAACCTAGCCGAGTATTTGGGACAGCAAGGTATTCCTTTGGTCATTGTCAATCCGCATCATGTACACAAGAGCAAAGAACTGGAAGACAACTCACCGACGAAAAACGACTACAAAGATGCAAAAGTCATTGCTGACTTGGTACGAAACGGGAAGTACAGCCAGCCGAAATTGCCGACACGTGTCTATGCCGATCTGCGGATTCTCATGAATCTTCTCGAGAAGATCATGGTGAATCTCGGACAGGTACAGAGACGAATACAGAACTGGCAAGATCGCTTTTTCCCCGAATATACAGAGGTATTTAAAGACTGGGAGGGTAAAGCCTCGCTTCCTTACGCTAGGTGAGTTTCCGACGCCGAGTGAGATCGTAGCACTTGGTACAGAAGCCATTGTGAAGCGATGGAAGAAAGACGTGAAACGAGCCGTAGGGACGAAACGAGCCAAGCTGCTGGTTGAAACCGCGAGAAGCTCCATCGGGCTTACCGAAGGGCTGCCCGCAGCAAAAATAGAGATTAAAGCGCTTCTGGAGCAGTACGACCTGTTCGCTAGACAGCTCGAAGAGATTCTAGTCGAGGTCGAACGTCTACTTGGACAAATCCCAGGAACGAAGGAAATGCTCACCGTGCCGGGTGTGGCAGTGGTCACCTTGGCAGGATTCTTGGCGGAAGTTGGAGATCTGAGCGGTTACGAGCATGGCCAGCAGATTATTCGGCTGGCTGGGCTAAATCTCAAAGAAAATAGCTCAGGAAAGAAAAAAGGAAAATCCAGTATTACCAAACGTGGACGTGCAAGATTAAGGGCCCTGCTGTTTCGAGCGGTCATGCCCATGGTAGCAAAGAATGCGGAGTTTAAGGCCTTGCACCAGTACTTCACCAAGCGAACACAGAACCCACTGAAGAAAACAATCCCTTGTGGCGTTGTGCGGGAAACTCATACTTGTCCTGCATACGCTCGGCACCAAGCAAATGCCATATGACGCAAACGACGTGCTAGGGCAGGTGCGTCAAGCCCAGTTACAGATGGTGGCTTAAGAAAAACCGAATTCACGTTTCTCACCAAACGGGAAAGACTAAAGACAAAAGAAGCACGGAGCAGCCGTAGGATCGAATTCCATAAGGGCAACGCCCCCGCAAAGGAGCAAGAAACGGCGTCCACCTTTTGAGAGGCAGAACGAAGGAATGTAAGGGCACAGACCCCGAGTGACATGGGAGGGTAAGCCGTCAAAAGAAGGTGTGGATATCCAAGGTGCGATCATCGGAAAAATCCATGAGCTGGGGACAAATGCCCCAATCTCTATTCCCGCCACCGGCTCCTCCAGAAAATATTGTCATTCTTACATGACTTCTCCAACTCTTAATAAGTCAATGGTTGAAAATCTAAGAATGAGTGAGTAAACAAGAGAATTTATTAATTTATAGTGGGAGGGAATTTACTCTTCTTTTAAATGCTATCATATCGTTCCTTACTTCGAAGAAAAGGGGTTATTTCTCAAAGAATTATTACCAAGTCACATACAAGATTACTATCAATATGAGCTTGAAGAAAATGGAGTAACAACCAACACGGTTCTCCATTATCACGCTAATATTCGCAAAGCTCTAAAGCATGCTCTCAAAAATGATTTAATTAACACTAATCCGGCAGATAAGATTGAAAGACCAAAGAAAAATGATTTTGTAGGCAGTTTTTACAACAAGCAGGAGACTAATATTCTGTTTGAAAAAGTTAAAGGCGAACTGATAGAGCTAGCAGTCATTCTTGCCGCTTTTTATGGATTGCGGCGAAGTGAAGTAGTTGGGTTGAAATGGACAGCTATAAATTTTGAAAACAAAACGATTAGTATTAGGCATACTGTAACTCCGGTTTATTTTGAAGGTCAGGAACACATCATTGAAAAGGACCGGGATAAAAACAAACCAAGTCGCCGCACCTTAACTCTTGTACCAGCCTTTGAGGAATTACTGCTGCGTATTCGTGAGCTTCAAGCTCTCAATAAAGCCATATGTGGTAAATCCTACTGCACTGATTACGAGGAGTATATCTATCTGGATAAGTTGGGACAACGAATTAAACCCGGCTATATCACACAGAACTTCACTAGAACGCTTAAAAAAAATGGTCTTCGTCATATTCGTTATCACGACCTGCGTCATAGTTGTGCAAGCCTTCTACTCGCTAATGGAGTCAGTATGAAAGAAATTCAGGAATGGCTGGGACACAGCAACTATTCTACAACGGCCAACATTTATTCTCACTTGGAATACAGTTCCAAAGTATCTTCAGCATCAACAATGAGTGGTATTTTGGTCTTTTAATAAAAAAGATCGCACTGCCCTCAATGTTTCATGAGAGTCATGCGATCTTCTCTTCGTTCTCTCCTTCGGAAAAAGGAGAGAACTTCAGAAGAGAACTCGTTAAAAAGTTCTCTCCAAAGATGTTTTAAAAACCAAGGTTTTTCGGAAAAAACCCTTATAAATCAAGGATGCCGAGGACCGGGATCGAACCGGTACGGTAGTCACCTACCGCAGGATTTTAAGTCCTGAAACGGCCTTTTGAACTCTTTCTCAAAACCATAGTAATATCGAGCATTAATCCTTTAACCATGCGGATTAGAGGCACTTTTTTATATTCATCATCCTCTAAGTCCGAGATATGTCGGACAGATTTATGTTAGCAAAAATGTTAGCAATACGAAGGGCAGAAGTTATATGCTTCTGCCTTTTGTATGATAATTGACCTCTATGCTGCCAGTGGAGAGACAGGTTGTTTTAGATTCATGAAGTAGTGGGAGAAAACCTTATAGGACACGGCCCTCATTGAATTTAATGTTACTAAGTTCGAGTGTTCTGCGGCACTCAGAATAGAAATTATGTGACCAAATCATATTGTTATGAATACCGAATTCTCTCTCCAGTGTTTCTCTGGAATTCCTGTAGAGATTAGTTCGAACTGTTGAATCGGCCACCAAGTCGAAAATCAGCCGGACTGAAGAAAATAGTGATCCCTTGATTGAAGCATAACTGTCGCTAATGGTATATTTACCTTTATCAGCTTTATTTTTTTATTAAGAAGTAGGGTTTAAAATTTTGATATAACCATCTTTAGAATATTTATCCCATGCTTTCTCTGCCCAATCCATTATTTTTTTCATGTGTTTCTTATCGTCAGACGCATCTTTTCCAACGTATTTATTACCTGCATCAAAGGTCCCCCATCTTGTTACATAGTCCAAATGACTAACAGCCCCTGCACCAGCACCTTGAATTAACTCATAGTCACCACTAAGCTTTAAAATTAATACATTGTCAACAGAATCGTCACCATTTGCAATCGTCTTTTTCAATTGATTTATAGTAGGCATATATATTTCTCCTTCCAATCATGGTGATTTTAGAAAATTTATTTTACCATATTTTTCACCAATTAGCAATTTAATAAAACCTCCATCATAGATTATCACATATGTTCCGAAAGTCGACGTAATTTCTCCATTCGTTGTGTCTAATTTATCGACAGAGGACGAATACATCCTTCTCCTTAACGTAATGAACGTCTGCATCGTTGCAGACGTTCTACTGTTTTAGCAACTCTTCTTTAAGCCCAATTTCCAAGCATTTTCTATGAATTCTTCTCTCGTACCCACGAATGCAGTCCCAAGTTCTCGATTAATGATGTCTTTTAATTTACCTTCTTTTGGTCTCCATACTTCGTTGACCGCGTAATAATATACGTTCCATCCATTAGTTGACCGTGTACATTTAATGCAAATTGATCGTCCTTCGTGCTCTATTGTAAATTCAACTTCATCGTTCATTCTAACGGTTTTCCCAATGGTAATATTTTTAATTTGCATTAAGTAGAACCACCTTATTTTTTAATTCAAACCACTATAATATAATATTTTTACATGTGTTTAATGCAGTTGAACTGCAGATATCTTTACGATATCCTCGACCGGGATCAAGAATAGTTCATTGCTGCTCTTGATTCGTATATAACCGTTTATTTCCAGATCATTAACTTCTTTAATCACGCCTTGGTGAACATCTCCGGTATCCAGTTCAACTCGAACGTATTGACCATAGTACTCTTCAATTTCCATCTACCTGACTCCTTATCTAGGGATCTTCTATTTATATTTGAAATTCCAATCAAACTTATTAACCAATTACAGTTCGTGACCATTGATAATCATGGTTGTTGTTAGGTTCCCATAGCCAACCGTTCTAATATATTTATCCCCGCTTATTATCCTCTAGTGATATGCTTTTAATCTCTCCTCATATATTTCTCTTCTCGATCTCTTGCTCATTACATTCGGCTAGTGCTTTACGATACATATCTCGCGCTAAATTTCGTCGCTCAGAGACATGTTCAAAACGATGGGCCGCCTCTAAATAGCGATTGAGTAGATTACACTCTGTCCCCGCTCCTATCCAATTCGATGTCTTATCATATATTTTAATCTGGTATTCTTTCCTTCGGATCTTCCACCTCTCATATTCTGTTTGGCGATACTTTCTTTGGAGTTGTCGTTTCGATTTTATGACTTACATGTTTATGTGCCATTATTCATAAATTTGAACATCGATAGCATTGTCTTCACTTCTAATCTCATATCGTTTCTCAGGATTTCCGTACACGTTGACCAACTGGTGACTTGTTGAAAATGAGTTGTCCTCAAGATAACTACTTGATCCAAAAATCACTTCTTCAATATAATGCGATTCCCACTCAATCCAATCTGGTTGTTCCTTGCATAGTTTTTCAACCCTCTTTATCATTGTAAGATTAGCTACTTTTTCTGTAGCATCATCCGGCATAATTATAAACAGATAATCTCTAGCTCGGCTAATAGAGACATTTACGATATTAAGTTTATTGAGAAACATATCCTTTGAAGTTGATATAGACGGTGGCGGGTTGAATAGTGCAATAATAATATCGCACTCGTCACCTTGGAATCCATGGATAGTCCCTACTTGAACATCGATATTGTTGGGAAGCGTGAAATTGGCCATTAACTTATCAATTAAGTCAGACTGTGCACGATATGGTGCAATCAATCCTATGCGAAAAAACTCATCTCCATTAGCCATTTCAATAATAGAAGACATGTACTTTACGAACTCGAATGTAAAAAGTGCGGAATACACATGATAATTACTTTTGCTTTGTAAACGTTTCGGACGATAAATGCTCTCATATTTACTAACAGGAAATTTAATAATATTTAATGATTTTATATCAATGTAGTTTTCAATATTTAATGGTCGTCTATTATTTGCAGTACGGTTATGATGTAACACTCCACCGTATGCAAACTGGCTGAACACTTCGCCAATTTCTGGAATGCTTCTATATTGAGTGGTAAGAAGCTTAACACCGTATGGATGAGGTATCGTTGTAGGATCAGTAAATGATTTGAGTCCCACCATTGTGTAAATGTTTTCATTTTTCCAAATATCTACAGAGGTGATCGGCTCAATCTGGAATGGATCTCCTGCAATTATAAACTTTTTAGGTGTCTTCTTATAAAGTGGCAAAATAATGTTTACCAATGGTATCATTGATGCCTCGTCAATAATAATATAGTCCCACTTAAGCGCACTTAAATGAAGCCTTGTATTTTCGTCTGGCAGAAAGTAGTCATATGGGAAGCGGGCTATTGTCGTAACTACTACATTTCTTGAGAAGGTACGAATATCGAGTGTTTTATCACGAAAAACACCACTCTGTTCGATAATGCTATCGTTTGAAGTACCAAAACGGACCAACCAATCAGTGTAACTGTGATCTGCGTCCATTTCCATAAGGCGACGGACAAGGACATCTGCCGATTTGTTTGTTGGAGTTAGAACAAGAACTTTTAATGGTTCAGTCTCTTGCATAAAAGGAAGAATAACTTCTTTCACTAAATGCGTTGTTTTTCCGGTACCGGGTGGTCCGAAGACAAATTCTATATTATCACAGAGGTTGAGTTGCATATCAAATTTGTCATCGAAAGCCAGTTTATTGAAAGCTTTTCGTTGTTCCCCTAATAGAAACACAGGATTCTTAGCCTCGATCCTTGCCTCGGTGACGAGTGATAGATCTACTCCGTCAATTAGCGCATTCGTCCTTAATTTTGCCCTTAATGTATAGGATTTTACGTTAACAACTTCAATTGCGACTTTTACCGTTGGTTGATTGGCAAAATGTAATTCAAGCGGAATGTCCGCAAGGTCTTCCATAGACTGAGGGATGTAACGGCTTGGGTGTTTCAAAATAAGGGTTCTTGACGTACCTTCTTCACGTTCTACATTTGAGAAAGTTATAGAAATCTCCCTGCTATTAGCATTGCTCTCTCTGCTATTTAGGGATTCAAGTTCGAGAAGAGATTTGAACCATCCAAATGAATATTTATCTGCATTTAACGCTTTTTCTGTTTGCTCATGTAGGTGGGCAATTTCTGCTATCTCTTTTGCACTTCGTTGTTTTGCCTGCTCAATCTTTTTGCTGTAATCAATAGAAGGTTTTGTGTATTCATCCTCTTCAGAGTCTCTTGCATCTTCGTTATCATAGGTAGTTTCTTTTTCTTTTGGAGCAGCAATAGCTCGCTTACTGATTTCTTTTGCTATACGAGAAACAATTGGTTTTATTGAGGCAAAATCGTTTTCTTCTTCATCATCTTCGTCACCTTCAGGCTGATGAGTTGAAGTGTGTTTAGTTGCACGATAGAGATCTGCAAACCGTTTAATTTCTTCTGGTGGAATATCAGATAGAGCTTCGGCCAGTTTAATTTTTGCACGTTGCTCATCGGTTAAATAATCACTATTTTCATAAACCACATCTTCTTCCTCAATGCCCAAAAACTGCAACAGTTCTTTGGCTTCATTACTAGTGTTGTCATATTTCGGAGATAAAGTTTGTAAAGTTAAATCTTTTGCAGAAACGAGGTTGCCCTCTGTATTGAGAAGCCACGGGATTGTTCGCAGTTGTACTATTGCCTTTGTTTCAAAACTTGAACTGCGTAAATATTGATAAAAATATTCATATGTTCCACTTAAAACACTGTAGAAACTATTCCAACGAGTACAAACTGAAGAAATAATCTTCAGTAATTGACACCAGATAACAATTGAATCATCTGGTGTGACATTTTCCATTAGCTCTTGCCATCCATCAATATGCCGAACAGTCCATTTCTGTCCCCGAGTTGAACGAGACCATGTTTGACGTATTTGTATAGCCTCTTGATGGTTGATTTCACGTGAAAGAAGCTTTGGCACATCCATTGCACCAAGTTCAGTTAAGAAACTAATCAATTCTTTTTTATCACTTTCGCCAACAAGTTGAAGATATTCATCTAAATCTACGAATCTAGTATCTGGTTTTGATTGAAACCACTGGCAAAGAGATTCACTGGGAAAATAAAGGTTACCGGCCTTCCCACGATAAATCGTAGCTTCTTCGGCGGAGCGATAGCTTACAAATTCACAATTCTTGATTAGGTTAATATAATCCTCGATCTCTGACTGCGGACATTCTTTGTAATACTTAAAGAACTTCCGAAAATGCGGAACTGTACCAATATCAGCATCATTCTGATACTTTGGCAAGATAATATTATAAATCTCGTCTCTAAGCGAAGGCTCCTTAATACCGAGACTACGAACGAACTCAACTGTGACTTCATTATCCAAAAAAGATGTATTGATAGTTTCATAGCCGCTTACACCTTCAGAGGGTAAGAACAATATAGGTTGACCGTTTGCATCAAATGCTGAGACAGCCATTCTGTCTTGATTGAGGAATATCGGCTTCTTTTGTACCAATTTAATACGTTCTTTAGATGCCGATATATACTGATAAAATTCATGCAACCACTCTGTGGTTTGTTTCTCAATGAATGCAGAGTCTATTCGAGAAATAATTTTGTCTTGTCCAAACCAATCAGTTGTAATTGAATCCAAATACGAGGAAAGTTGCCTGTCATTACGCAATACTTCAGCCCTCGACAATGAAGAGAACGCCCATTTTGCATTTTCATTTCCCGTTAGCATTGCTAATTGAGAGTTTGTGAATATGTTGGTAGTTAAGCAGTCATTTGCCCATTGAGAATATTCAACCATATACGCATTTTGTTTTAACGTATTCCCATCAGAAACAGGTATTAATACCTCACTACACATTTTTTCTTTTATGGCTGTATAAAATGGCATGAATGAAATCTCATCATTATCATTTACATCGCGAAACGAGCTTTCATTGTAAGGAATAATGTCAATTATCCCATCATTAATAAGCAAATTACTAGTTGTATGACCAATTTCTCTAAGATAAACAAGACTATCCGCTGCCAAGGCCGCCAGCAATTTAATCAGATCTTTATTATGTTGAACACCTGCCCGGATACCCTCACGGCTGTCAGTAAGCAAGAACGGTGCGTGAATAACGAAGTTCAAACCAGTTTCCACTTTTGTCGGGAAGAAGCAAAAGGCTGAATGTTTTTTTGTGGCCAGATTTTGTTTTTCATCGAGAAAGAATCCTACTGAATATGTATGTCCATTGTTGTCTTCCCGTGAAAACAACCACAGTTCATAGTCATAGAGTTTATCACCGTCATTTTGCCTGAGACAAATATGCTCAGCAACTGTGTCGCCGAATTGCTGCTTTTGCTCAATGAATCTACCATATAACCCCAAAGTACCCGGGATTTCAAACGAAATATCTTTAAGATAGGACAGAAATAAAAGTGGGTAAACTAATGAACGAAGTTTCTTTGAAATATCTTTATATGCTTCCGCTGCATCTCGGAATGTGTGGTCAAACGGAAAGACAAATAGTGTTTCTTCTACCTTCCTGCCAGGAATATCTTTGCTAATCCTAGATGGAACAATAAAACGATCTATTTTAAAATAGATGTTTGGATCGTAAATATGTGGTGTTGCTGTGTATTGAAAGACAGACTTAAATCCGACACCGAATTTACCAATTGAGGATTCACGTTTATTAGAGTTGGCGATTGATGTTATTGCGTTAATATCGCCTAAGGAATCGTTTTTCGAATCTACTTCTTCAGTTTTTGGATTGGATACAGTAAACCTTCGTGTCCCATTATGCGCAAAAATTAATTTATCTTTATTCAATACAAAGCGAGCCGACGTTGCTTTTGCATCATCGGCGTTTTGGAGCAATTCGTAAATAAAGTGTGCTTGGTCGGAATATTTCTCGACAACACTAATCTTCACTCCGCGCAAAGCAGGGTCATCAAGAACATCAGCAAGGTGTTCTCGGTGCTTTGATAATTGATCAAAATAAATCTCGTCCTGAGTGTTCACTGATACTTCCCCCTAATTATGGTTAACCGTATCTATTTTTTCGATCCAGGATACCTTTCTTACTTTTTCTCCTACGTATGAGGCAACTGATCTTCCTTGAGGTTCATAAACATTCAGTTTGAACTTTGCATATAACTCAACTTTTCCTGGAGTCTTTTAGATTTCTATCATTAGAGCCCCATATCGTTGTTTATGCATTAAGCAATCACTCCAATATTTAATAACCTCAGAAAGTTCATCATCAACGAGTACTAACTTCGCATATAGTTCAACTTTTCTTGAAGTAGTTTGGCTAACTCCCTCGTTATGGTCTCTGCTGATTCATGCTCACCTTTCATCCGATAAATCCGTCTGCAATTAATTAAAAAAAGCTTATATTCTTCATAAAAATTATCTATATTAAGTAGCTCATTCAAATTAATAACCTCCCTAAAGTAAGTCACTATACTCGCTTTAGTATAACAAATTACCGAAGATTGAGTCTTCCACTAGGAATTATTCAATCTTCGGTGTTATGAGGGACTGTTATCATTTATGTTTTATTAAATCTTTGCTATTTTTTCACCAAGGTTGGCCAACGCAGAACTTGCTGAAAGGATTTCATCTTTCCAAGACCAATTCTCTGATCCTGGAGGGTTCAACTTCTTTGATCCGTGACCAATCATACAAACAACATGCTCTGCACGTGTGACTGCAACATAAAGAATACGTGCTTCTTCTTCATAGAAATCCTGTCGATACTCGTTTTCCCATTCCTTAAACTTCGACGAGCGACCATGCTCACCTGGAAGGACAAGATCTATCCCCCATCCCACTCGATCATAAAAAGTAGGAAGTTGATCATTGGGAAGTAATCTACGCCCAACGTCTGGGATGATGACGATAGGATACTCTAAGCCTTTGGCTGAATGTACAGTTGAGAATCGTATAGCATCCGGCTTTTCATCACCCTCACCAGTATCGGCCTCATCCATTTCCATACCAGATAAGAGCGCTAACTGAAAGCGATCGAAAAATTGTTGGAGGGTTTGGGCCTCAGCATCCATTAGTCCACGCGACCACATCACGAGCTTTTCTAAGTTAGCCACAGCCTGGGAATTGCCTTGTTTACCATAATACTCTCTGACTCTAGTAAATTCATACATATACGTTAAGAGTTGAGGAACTAAATCCACTTTCATTCTTTTGCGAAGTTCCGCAATCCCCTTCAACCACTCCTTACAATCTTCCTCATCCTCAAACCAGTCTCTCAGTACTTGATTTGTACCGTCGCTCCTATAAATCGAGTTTGGAGCGATAAACGGTAAGAACGGTGTCCCTAGTGCCAAGTCCAAAGAGACATCATCAGGATACTTTAGAATGGCTTGAAGCATATGATAGCAAGCTATGATTTCTGGTTTTCTGAAGAACTGACCGCTGGTATCGTTGATCACAGGTATATCGGAAGGAAACCGTGATAAATAACTGCTCAGCTGATAGTTCGAACGGAATAGAATGCAAATATCCCGATACGTAACTTGGCGCATACCTGTATGCCGGTCATGTATCGATTGACCTAGAAAGTCTCTTATTTTTTGAATGACGCGTTCAAAAATAGGTTGTTCCCTATCCTTAAAAACATCAATATGTTCGTATTGAAAAGGGATGAGATTATCCTTTGGCATATGAGCGTCATCTGCCTGGTTTAATTTCTCTTTCAAGAAATCGTATTTCAAGCCCATCTCATCAAACAGAGCCTCTTGTGCCTTGTGTAGAAGCGCCGTAGGACGTCGTGAAGCACTAAGCGATAGTGGTTTTGTGTTGTTCTGATCTGCAATCTTTTGAAGCACGGAATGATCCGCTCCACGAAACCCATATATCGCTTGTTTTCGGTCCCCAACTACCAAGACATGCTCCAATTTTGGCGATAGCGTTTGGATAATATTCATCTGCAGTTCGTCGGTATCCTGAAATTCATCTACGAAGAGATAACGAAACCTTGAGGCCACTAATGGGCTAATTTGATCCTTATATTGTGTCACTAGCGCTGCACTTTTTTGGAGAAGATCATTACTATCTACACCACCTAGTTCCCTTTTTAATTCCTGATACTTATCGTCGAGTTTATTTAGCAGGTGAGCGACTGCATTGCGATAATCCTGTTCCTCGTCCCCTTCTTTTTGATTCAGGGTTTCTTGAACTACAGCCTTAATTGAACGACCGTGACCTCTTATATATTCATACCACTTCTCCACGTGCTGAGCCATCACATGAGGGGTCCAGTGGACGTGATCGCTACTGAATAACATAGAAGTCGCCTGGTCATCTAGCGACTCGTCTAGCGTCTCTTTGAGGGCTTTCAAAAAATGATGACGTGCCATCACAATTTCAGTTTCATGAGGAATTAATTCCGTATATCCGAAGTTTTGAAGCAACATCGCACAAAAACGGTGTATCGTACCAATAAACGTAGATGCTATTCTTTCCTTTTGTTCAAACCAGTGACTTCTCTCTTCCCAATCACCTGTTTTTTCAGCATCTCGTATTCTGTCTTGCACACCACTTTCTAAACGTTCTCGCATCTCATCGGTTGCTTTATTGGTAAAAGTGATTAAGGCAAAATCATCGATGTTCACCTTCTCCTCTTTTACAAGATGAAGTACGGAGGCAACCATAGTCCGTGTTTTACCAGAACCGGCACCGGCCGAAACCACCGTTATCGTTTCTGGTCCGATCACACTGTCAACAATTGCCGCCTGCTCTTGTGATAGAGATATTCCCCCGCGTAGATTCATTCAACCACCTCCCCCAATTGACTACTTATACCCAAACACTCCTGGCGTACGGGGCATGAGTAACAATGCTCACCAGAGTGCATGGGAAATTTATTTGATTCAATATTTTTAACCAATTGGCCCACTTTTGTTGGTAAACTTTCAAAGTGTTCTTTGAGCTTTTTAGTGTAGTTATGCTCGGTTACCGCTTGCTCTTTTTCAATCGCAAAAAAGGAGTTAATCGTCTTTCGCCACCAATAAACGGCTTGATATTGGTTACTAAATAATTGGACCCCATCTATTTCTAATTCCCGTTGGCCATCTTTACCCTCGCTCTCATCTTTACCCGGTAGGAGCCACTCCCCTGAAAGAAAATCTCCAAACATAGCAATATTAAACTTGGCAGATTGTAACATATAAGGAATCTCAAACGTTATTTTAATCGTTCTTTCTTCCACTTCCCCATCAACTAAAACACTAAAGGACTCCTTAGAACCTTTGAAAACGCTACGGAAATAGCTATGCTGCCGATTCGCAAGGTAAGCTAATTGATCCTTCACCTGTATTTCAATTGCATGCCATATGATGGGGCTAAATGCTGGGAACATCCTACGAATTTCCCCTCGTGTCGCTTCCATAAAGACAAGTAGTGACTGATAAAAAGTGTCTTCTTTAGAAGACTTTAAATTCGATTGTTCAATCTGACCATAGATACGATTTAACCATGTGCTTTGAGCGTAGATTTGCAATTGCCATTCATTTCGATACATTCTAGCTTCGGGATGGAGTAATTCTAATCGATATCGCAATGGGCAAAGACCGTAGTGGGCTAACTCACTCAAATCATAGGATTTCCGTTTTGCTGATTTTACTTTTATCGCTTTAACACCTTCATGAGCAAGACTTAAATCAAGTGTATCTAGAATGCCTTGTACTTCTCTTTTACTACCTAACAATCGTTCCACTTCTTGCATATAGGTACTAGGTTGATAGGAACGGTCTCCGTCTTTTTGGGCGTAACTTAGCACAAGTTGTTCTGCTGCAGCGCGTACAACCGTCAAGAACATGAACCGCTCGGTCATGAGATGTTTTCCTCTTCCATCCACATAAAACGGCCATGGTTCAGGATATAGAACAGGTACATGCACATTATCACAGCCTACGTACAATACCGCTTTATAAACCATTCCATCTAAGGTCTCAGGCGTTACAATACGAAGTAAGTCGGAACTTAATTCTTCTTCATCATCCTGACTCTCTTCTTCTTCATCCGTGTTCTCCCCTTTAGTAAGAGCGTGTATCGCATCTCCAAACTCTTCAGTGGTAAGCGGAATCGAAAAATAAGTACTTAGTTCCTGAAATACTGTCTGGATCTTCTCCAACACGAGTCGTTCAGTTTTACGAAGAGCCTTAGGTAACATTTGGTTCAATTCTTCTTGCAAGATTTCGATATGCTTTGCTACTGATACTTCTTTTTGATTAAATAAACGGTTGCATATTCGATCGAGTAATTCAATAACCTCACGCCACTTTCTAACCGTTTCTTTATCCACTAGTTGAACCGGTAATCGAAAGACGGTGTCTTTCTCACTGTCTTGCTCGAGTTGCTTTAATACAGACAACCATTCATCCTTCAATCTACAGGTCGTAAAGTATTGATACTTCACTGCTCTAAAAATAGGTGTTGAGTCTTGAACTCCTGCTCCTAACCATCCGGATGATAAAATCGACTCCAATAAATCGGCTTGGAGATGAAGACTATTTTCTTTCCAGATTTGGTACAAGTTTAAAATAAACCTTCCTACAGGAGTAAGCAGGAGTAATCGAGGACTTGTAACCAATTCTACTTTTCTCGTTTTTCCCGTTGTACGATCTCGATAGTATAGGGGATTCATGGCCATATAATCCCGCAGTCGATCAATAAATTCTTTAGAGCGTCTCATCACAACGGCCACTTCTTTAGGTTCATATCCACTGTCGAACCAACGTCTCAGTTGAGTGATACAACCTTGCAATTCCCTATCTCGATTCGGATATTGAGCTAAACGCACATTCGAAACGGGATCCGGAAATACAGCCTGACTCACATTCTGTAGAAGGTGTCCTTGAAGAAATGCTACGTCTGTATTCCCACTAATTTCTGGCGTGTCCAAGGTAAAACGGCAATGAGAAGCTACCATTTGATAGGTCTCTTCAATGATGGAGAAAGCTTGTTTTTGACGTTCCCTGTAGGGGACGATAAACACAATTTCCTTCCCTTGTTTACGGCATTGCTCGATAAACCACTGTTGAAGGTCCGTAAAATAGGTGAAGCCTTCCATAATGATGAGATCAGTCGGGGAAGATTTAGCTTGTAGATAGTCCCTCGCTGCTGCTTCAAACAATCGTTTACCTACCTTCTCCAAACGAACGTAGAAGGAAGATTGAATATCTTTCAGATGTGTCTCGATAATGAGATTGACCAACTGCTTCCTTTTTTCATCAGGAAGTGTGGCGTGACGAAGATCAATCCCCAGAGCTGCTAGACCATATAAGATACGAGTCCAGGAAGCAAAATCATGACGCAACAAGTCGCGAAGATGTGTGGTGCCTTTTGATACTTCATTCATAGCGCGATAAAGCATGGTCTTCTCTTCGCCTCTTGAAGATAGCGCATATTTTTGTTTCGTCCATGCCCGAACAATATTGGCAAAAAGGATCATTTTTCGTTTTTCGCCTCGATCATTTTCCAGGCGTTGATGTTCCGGGATTAAACCTTCCCGTTCTCTAACAGAAGCCAATGCTTTCGTAGCTGTGATATAAGTATAGTTACGCTCCTTAACAATATGCTCTTCAATAAGGGAGCGGTCTGGACGTTGGTTTTCATAGGTATATAAGGTAAGCATCCCATTCCTCCAGATCGTAATTTTAGGCAAAATAATAGCCTCACGAGATTAATCTCTAAGGCCTATGCCAATAGTATCACATACGGGATTTTCTGGAAATGGGAACAAAATAAGAACACATACTTCCGAACGAATATTTCAATCTTGTCTACTATATTAACAAAAACAAGAAGCGATGCGGTAACACATCGCTTCTTACTTTAGTTCCTATTACTCAAGTATTCTTCTACCGCTACTAGAATCCCTGTTGTACCAGAACTACGCGGGTAAACCACGTTATTCCTTAAGTAAGGTTGAATACCATAGAAGATAGCATGACTTAAACATGTCGTAACAATCACAACAATATCAGATGATTTTACATGTGATTTCGCTTCTGCTGTTAGTGCATCATCAGTACAGATAACGTATCGATGACTCGGATTTCGTGGACCCAATTTCTCTACTGCGCGTCGTGCTGTATGCTCCCGTAAAGTGAAAATCGCTATTTTCTGCGGTGGCAAAGAGGCAAGTAAATCCGCCGTTTGCTCTTCATTCATTTGAAGTGCATGAGATAACCTCACCAGCAAGTTCGAATCTGCCCCCATCAAACGTCCAAGTTCATACCAACCATTTAGCTGCACCGTTTCAAGGGTTAGTAACGAATCTCCTAGTGCCCCTGACCAATGATTCCACAAATCAACTAGCTTCTGCTGAGGAATGCCGTAGTCGAAATATAACTCTAGTGCCGCCTGAAGGAACTGAAGTACCACTTTACTGGGGGAAAGATTAAACCAGGCTACCATGCGTTCAAATTGGGTATCCGCCAGATTGAAATCCAAATAAACAATACCTTCCGATAATTTCTGAAAGTATGTCATTGATGCTTGGTTCTTCTTTGAATGAGCTAGTATCAGTTCAGAGCAATAGTCATATAAACTGAGTGCGGCGTCTTTTGGGAAATGAGTTGGATCCATCAATTCGGTCAAAAACATGGATAATGCAGTCTCTAATAAACTTCTTGCACTACCATGTAAAGGCATCATAGCAAGTTCCGCAAATTGTTCAGCCAGTAAGGTAAGGACACTATCAGTCCAAACCATACCACCTCTGGTCGTATCCATTTCTCTGAGCAATAATTGGCTCTGTTCAACGTCATCTGTGTTTGATAAAAATTGCGCAAACCATCTGTGCCAGGTCACCTCATCGCTTCTTGAAGCACTTTGGTTCAAAGGCTTCGTTGCAGTTGGCGCAATCGCTTTGGCGTTCATCCGAGCTTGAACCAACATCACATCGGCCCGGCACTCTGGGTCACGTAATAATGCTTGTTGTTCTTCACTTGGCAATGCATCCCATGCCAACTTTGCTTCCTCATACACGATTGGCGCATCGGTCATCGTAGCGATTTTACATAAGTACTTGGTCTTGAACGTAGTTAAACGACTTTCTTTTAGCTCCTCATAGGCCTGATCAAAATGTTGAAGTTGAAAGGCTGCAAGCACCCTATTCTCTAACGTAAGTTCAGGTTCATCGGGTTGTGGCGTTAACTGTCTTGATAGATACTGGATAATCGCTATGGAAGTGCTATCTTCGACATGATTTAATAAGCGCTGAAGCCCAGCATGATCAGACTCTAGATAAGCGTTATATGCCTTAAGCCTACTGAATGACTCATCTCCGCTACTTACACTCTTATGGACTAATGCGCCTAGACGATAACTGGATTGCATAAACAAGGTAAGACTCTTCTCAAAATTTTCGGCCAGATCAGAAGGAGCAATAACCGTGTAAGCGGCTCGGAGCATCATTTGTTGAATGCGTGCCGGGATATAATTTAACTGCGTGATACTTTCATAATCCTTGGAGTACCAAATATCATCCCAGCGATGTTGGGCTGCTAGCCATTGCATTTTAAGGAATAAGTAGTTATCTTCGCTGACATAACTACCAAGACGTATGGCCTCTAATGTCCTATATGCTTCTTCCCATTGCTCAGTCGCAACTTGTTCTTGGAACTGATTTCGGAGCGTAAATGTACTATGTTCCGTGTCCGAAGAAATGATGGTCGGACGTTTTTCATCAAGCTTAATCCAAAGGTTGAGCATGTCCCAGATTTTCTCGCTTACGGTAAGATGGGATCTAAATACAAAGTATCCCTCTGGAAAATGCTGACCCCCTACTTTTTCAAGTGGGCTCTGTTCACCTGTAAATAGCACTTTTCTCGGTATTGCCGGACGGCAATATCGGCCAATAAAATGCTGAATTTCTTTAGTATGATCCTCCGCTTTTTTACTTCCCTTTTGAAGGATCATCCAGGTTATTTCATTACCTGTTTGAATGGGTAAGACCGCAGTCTGTTCATTGGTTAAACGAGAAATCATACGGTGATACACAACGTTTGCGTGGCTTAGGGTATGGTGCTCGATATAGACATTCACAAATGAATCATCATTACTGCGAATCATCATAATGGTTTAGCCACCTCCCACAACTGCCTTGCTTCATTCCAAGGCTTCAAAACCTCAGAAGATTCCACATTCAGAATGACCTGGTCCGAACCTGAATAGGAACCTTGATCTGAAAACACCAAAGTGCCATTTAGCGACAGTCGTTCCGTAAATAGCCCTTCGAGCTCCAATCCAATGATTTGATGCCTTATTTCGATTTTCTCATCAAACTCCATAACCGCTCTTTGGGTCTGTGAGTGCTCAGTATTACAAATAATACGTACAAGTGCTCCTTTTGCAGCAAGCGCGTGAAGGATATGAGACAAATGGATCCATCTCCGCCGTACACGCGGAAACTGATCAGAGTAAGACTCGAGTTGATTATCCAAAAGCGCGATATCACTTAACTGGTTTACGACAAAGTAAATTTCATTACTTGGCCTCATTAGTTCTGCCACTAGGGATGAGGCTATTGTATCTTTTAAAGCTTTTTGTCCAGTACGGGCACTTAACGTTCTTCTAAGCATAAGACACCTCTCGTACGCGCAAGTCATAATACCAGTCCATCCCGTGATTATGAACGGAATCAATATAAGGGAAGAATATCTCAAACTCCGTCTCGATTGGTGAGTTCAGAAGTTGCAGCATATCCTGCTGGAGATGTACTCTCTCTTCATAACTCACGATCAACTTCACTCGACTTCCACGTCCCATCACATCCTGAACTCGTGCTTTCCAATCGGTCTCTTCATAGCGAATGGTCGTATACACGGGTTTCAAGAGATGTTCCGTAATGATTCTAGATGGCTTCATGAATTTCTGGAAAGGCGAATAGAGCTCCAAACATTCTGGACAGGATTCGTGGCAATCACTGAGCAACAGCGATTCAATAAATAAATACCGTTGCTTTTGCTGTTGTTCTTCATCGCTTCCAACAAGGCCTAGGAGTAAGTCTACCTGCTCCGCAATATGTTCAAGTCTCAGGCATGTCACAGCAAAAATATTAGCACTGATGTGACACCCTATTCTTCGACTCTCCTCATGCCAAAGATCATGCAATTCCTTTATAAAACGGTCAAGTTCCGTTGTGTTGTGACTACGTAAATATTTACTCACAAGGCTCACAACAAACTCGCGATTTGGTGGGATCCCGGCACGTTCTAGAGTATTTAATAGATGCTCAAGCAACTCCTGTTGCTGCTCTACACGACGCTCCTCGCGAATCTGTGCCACAATCTCTTGTAATGGCCACTCATCTAAAAGTGGAAGCACCGCTTTTAAGGATGTTGTTACTTTATTTCTTGCACACATACGCAGACTTTTTAACACGTATTCTTCGAACTTACCTGTCGAATGTCGCATGACACTGGCCAACTTACTAATGATTCCTAAGCCACCTGACTCGGTCTCAGACAAGTAAATCAAGTTGCCTTGGATATCTACTAATAGATCTTCAACATTGACACCCGGTAACATCTCACCTAAAGCCCGATAAATAGCCGCCGCTAAAGTGGTTGTAGTTGTTGCATTTACCCACTCCGCAAAAGTATCATTTTGCCTTAGATCTCCACTTAAAGGCTCCAGTAGTTGCAAGAAATGTTCCATCAATTCGTTATCTTGAATGAGCGAGTACAGATTTAAGAGTACTTTACTATCTTCTGCACTATCTCGATCTTGATCTCCTGCATCCACAATGGTGGAATGGAAGATGACTTGTAGTGTTCGCTTACTAATGGCTTCCGCCTTTTCTTTAAACTCCCAAATGGCTTCTATTAGACTTGCCTGCCTACTAACCGCTGTGGCCACTACAGAAGATAGGATGATCTGAGTCAACCATTCAATTTCAAACGTATTTAACCTAGTTGCGATTCCAGGATTTGTTCTCACTACATGCGCATAAAAGGTTGGTATAGACTCTGCCGCAATTCGCTCCCATTGCTCATGGTTAAACAATGGTGCCAAATCATAGTCATGAATTTCAAAGGCCAACGCATCTACATATCGCTGGAAACCAAGTGCCGCGGGCTTTTGCTCGTAAGTGAATTCAAAAATACGGCTAATAGAACCCATCTCAGACTTCTTATACTTGAGCTCAGAAGTTACACGTGCTGAATAACGTGTAAATACCACATAATTATTCTCTTCACTTGTATAACAAATCGCTTGCTTTAAAAGTGGAGCCAGCGCACTTTCTGTATGCCATGTGATTCGAGTATCGATGCCCGCTTCGGTACTCGGCTGGATATGCGTGCCCCAGTCATGAAAGCCCGTCGAACGATCCGAAACATCCGTTGGAATTTGCTGCAGTTTTATCATGTAAGGCTCACAGATCGGTAAGTTCGTTTCGTGACCCAATACAGTATCCATTACTGGAACTTCCGTGATCCGTTTTGCTTTCAGGTCCTCCCCGTCTAACTCGATCATGCCCGTTTCACTGGTAATCCAATGTGCTTCTGTAATCCATTCTGCATTTACAAAGCGCTTGGATACATTCCCCGGTGCAAATTCAATCATACCTGGTACGAGCCCTAATGACTCTTCTTTCCCACTAGGTACATGGAACGTTAACTCAGAAACATCCAATGCTGTGAATAGCGTCCGAGGGATAAAACCACGAAGCGGCTCTCGCTTTTGCTCGTCATCTGCCAAAGCATATTTTGATGACAGTTGTAAGTACAGGGTCGGTAGTAACTCAAACCAAAATGAACGTGGCGGTGTCCAAAGCAGCCTCATTAATTCCGCTTCAGTCACTAGTATCGCGTCAGTCGCGTAAGCTATCCATTCTTCATCGTCGCCATTCAGTAGTTGCTTCAACTCATCCGTGATGAGTCGACTCTCTCTTGGATGCCTCTGCGAGCCTTCTTCCGTGAATAAATACCGGAGATCTACTGTGCTTTTAGCTGCCGCCAACTTATCCGTTAGGTACTCGAGCAAGGTAAAGGCTAGCTGAATGCGTTGCACATAGGAGTTTCGCAAAGGTAGAGAAAGATCGTTTAGTGTTGGTTGAAAGAGTTGCTCAGGGTAATCATACACAAACCGATCTCGCCCATAGGCAGACGTGACGACAATTGTCCATGGGCGCATCCCCCGTGAACGACCCGCACGGCCCTTACGCTGTAAGAACGAGGCTAAGTTCCGTGGTGCCTTGTGCTGGATCACAGCTCCAACTTTAGTGTCGTTATAACCGACTTCTAATGTACTTGTAGCAATAACCAGTTTAGCTGTATCTTTAACCCCTTTATGCTGTGAAGAGGTAATATCCAGTGTCAGTGGCTGACGCAAACTATTTTTATCAATCAATTTAGGAATGGTCCATAGTTGACCTAGCGCTACTTGGGCAGGAATAGTCCCATCATAAACATCTTGATAGAGATCTAAATCTCGATATTGACTAAGTGTTTTATACTTCTCAGCGTCCACTTCAATGTGATACCAACGATTAATAACATCTAGTTTATCCGTGAAACCGAATAACTTGGAACCAATAGCCCCTCGCGATACATCATCATCCAATGGATCTAAGATACGGCCAATTAACATGGACGTTTGTACAGATGTCGATAAAATTGATGTTGCTGAAAACGGATCTCCTCGAACGATAAGGTTGTACTCCATACCTTCAGAAACCATTTCGTCTTCATCTGGTGTAACATAAGTAACTAATTCCTCACTGAGCCCAGTCAATTGGGAGAAGAAAGATTTTGGATTCGAAAGTGTTGCAGATAATCCGACGAAGTGTGTTCCGCGCGTAGCTCGGCGCATTTGTTTACGCCAACGGCGAAGCAAATAAGCGACATGAGCACCGCTCACCCCTTCATAAATGTGAACTTCGTCCATCAGCACAAATAAAGGGGGTTCAATAGAGCCCACACCAAAAAGTCGACGTTCCGAGATATTCGTCAATTTACGGTTCAACATTTCGGTCGATGTAAACAAAACATCAGGAGGGTGAGCAATCATCCTTTTTCTTGTAAGGATAATTTGCCCGGATCCAATATGAAATCCGCAAGCTTGATCTTCACAAGATAAACGCTCTCTTTCTCCTGTACCACCATATTTAATTTCCCACTGCACATCTTTCTCATCCCAAAGCATCGCCGAACCGCAAGTTGGACAGGAAAGAGACGGGCAAATATAGCCTTTGTCTTGTTTCTTCCACTTCCGATACTTACTATGAATGACATCATCGGCTGTTTGCGGGGTATCTCCATAATAAACACCTATCGTGAGACTCCGAATACTCAACGATGTGAAGTGATCTTCTAACACTTTTATTTCTGCAACTGCTTCACGGAACTGGTCTTTTAATAGTTCGACACGAGGATAAATACCTATGACCTTCGTCCATGTACGTGGATCTCGCTCTAAGAGCGCTGCCAGATGACTAAACACGGGGAGGTAAAAGGCCTTCGTTTTACCTGATCCAGTCCCTGCGCCAATAATCGTAGCTTGATCTTTAGGCAGTCTTGTCCATTGTAAGAGATGGCGTAAAGAGCGTACTTGAAAGGAAGCAAGTTCAAATGCACCTTCACGCAGTAAAACGCGTACTGCTTGTTGCGTACGATTGTCAATCTTAATCGAACTGAGATCATAGAGGATCTCAGTTATTTGTTGGTCTCGTTTTGGGTATTTCCGATAGGATAATAACGGCTTTACATGACTTACTAAATTACGGCCAGACTGCCAGTCCTTCGGACTAAATCTTTGCTTCAAAAGTAACAGTAACCGAAACGCTTCCGCATAACGCGTACGGAAGCGATTAAATTGAAGCGGAAACATGAGTTTACGATCTTTAAGATTTTCAATGATAGCTGGAATGGATGACGTATCAATACCTAGTTCATCGACCAAATCAGCTATCACTTTTGAAGGCGGTTGTTCAATTAGGGGTACCATCACTTCATACGCGTCTATTGAACCGCCAATGAAGCCCCATTCTAACAAATGATTTTCCTTACGTTCTATTTGAGATAAAAGCTCTTCACATAATAGATCAAACCGCGAACGGGTCAACTTGTTCACCTCATTTAAAAGTCATGAAAACATTAGACGTTAAACGTTGAGCCCGAATCCACTGCAACACTTCATCATTTAAATCTTCGAGAGTTGCTGTACCAGCAGACATCTTCTCAAGAAAATGCTGAATCTGTGGGCTCGCCCCAAGCGATGTAATAAATTGTTTAGCCTCTTCAAGAACATTTTGATAGTGGTTTATATTTTGTTCGGAGAGTGGCCATGTTTTCTCTATACTAGTAAAAGTCTGAAGAAGGCTATCAATTGTGCTTTCTTGACGAATGCGACGGAATACTTCCAACGCTTTTTTACTATCTTGATGTTGTTCTTTTGCAATTACAGGCCATTGAGCCTTAGCCTCACGTTGAAGAGGCTCAAAAGAGCGCATAATTTTCCCGAACGTTGCTCTCGGTTCATGTCTAATATGAAGCATGAGATCTTTTAATCCTTGCATGGTTTCGTTTACTTGTGATAAATGCCATTGTCCAGGATACTTCTTGTTGACCATTCGAATCGCTCTTACTTCTTTCACGATTGGAGGAAGCTTTTCCTGAATAAATTGACCGAATTCTTCACTCCGCCTATGACGGTCCTGAACTTGTTGTGCTTCTTTAGCCTGCTGAATCAATGCTTGTGTAGTCTTTATTTTATCTCTTAGCATAGAGAACCTCCTCATTCAACAGTTGAAGTTCGTCATACCAAGTTTTAAGTGCTTTCTTGGTTTCTTCTTCCACATTGCTAGCTTCACTTGATGCCTGACTCGTCTGAGCAAGGCGCTGTTTATATGTGGACTGCAATCGCTCCAAAAGTTGATTAAAACTTACAATAGTCTCTTGGTAAGGTAGAAGTGCCGCGACTGGATCTTGGGATAAACCAATAAACTGACCTACCTCCCCATTTCTTTTCGTAAGCAAATAAATTGCCTGTAAATGAGGTGCAATTACACTCGGATTACATTGATTCGATTGCATCCAGTTAAATGGTGATGGATCATAGTTCTCTCTCTGTGCTGTAAGCCAGTTCAACATCTCTTTTATCTCATCGAAGAGCAAACCAACATCATGAATATCCTCCCCGAGTAGGTTTTGCATATGTTTGGAGAACTGTTCCGCCTTTGCATGCTCAGATCTAGTCGCCTCAGGTAAAGATCTCACGATATCATGCAACAAATGAATGGATTGATACCATGCATCATTTTTTGAATTCGATCGTTCTGGGAGTGAAAGTTGCTCAAACGTCCAGTTATCTTCAAAAGCTTTCGTTATCACAGGCAAAACTTTTGCAGCATGCAAGTAAAACACGCTCGTATTGGTGCCTCTTATAATCTCACCTTGAACTAAATTGAAGTACCGTAAAAATCGCTCACTGAATTCTTTGAGGTCACTAGGAAGTAACTTTTGCAGAGCCTGCCATTTAGGATCACGTGAATTATCTACTTTTATCGGTAGAATCGATTGAGTTAATTTATGATACATCCCTTCTGCTGATAAACCTGCTCCAGTAAGTGAGCCACTTAATGTAATGGCAACGAGTTGCCCCAATGTCGTATATTCATCCATCTGTACAGAGGAAGTACCCGTTTTAAAAGGATCCCGGATGAATTCAACTACTTTATTCACTTGCTCACTCATCCAATCGAATAATGCTAGAGCATACTCTTCAGCGCCATTAAAGTCCCATGATTTTGCGCCTCGTTCTTTCCATGCAGCTATTGCTAACAATGCGTATTTTAATGAATCGCTTCTTTCAAAAACGAGCGTAATTCCTGCGGTAGCATGGCCAAAATAATCTTCAATGACGACGCGTTTCGGATTAAAGTACTCCTTAACTTGCAAAGCAGATACATCATTATCTTCCCATCGTATAAATTCACTCAGTGCTTCAAGCAAATCTTCTAGTAACTTCGAGACTAGCTTTTCACCTCGCATCCATCTTTCAATCTGACCTTCGGTTTCTCGGAAACGTTTCTCTTTCGGATCCTCAACGTCCCGAGGATTATTAGGTTCAACGACTGGTTTAGTTATACCACCACCGCCACCATCATCAAGCTTAGGTTCATCCCCTGGCATATCTTTAGGATCAGGACGATTTACAACAACTCCATTACCAAACCCTGATTTTTTTCCCTGCCCAATCGCTATTGGTCCCTGATTGTTCCCCTTATTCCCATTTTCACTTGATGGAGGAGCTGTGATCGTATTCCCTCTTAGAAGTGGTAAACCAAACGAGAGAAAAACATCCTCAGAAAGACCACCAACCGTTTTGACCCCATCCATTGTAAAAGAATCAAGTGTACGATTCCCCCAGATCCGAAATAATGACATATACCGGTTTACGTTATCTGGAGCAGATTCACGTTTTAATACAGCATCATCATTTGAATCTTTCCAAGCAACATCTAGTCCAAATGACGTATAATCGGGTGGAAACATTTCTTGTCCATGAATGATCATGGAGTGAACATACTTTAAGATGACATCTTGTAGAAAACGCCTCGGCGTTCTTAGTTCTTTTTTCTGATGGAAATTACCTAATGCCGTTTGGTTAAACGGGAACAAAGTCATCGTATGTTCGCCGATCTTCACATGCGCCCATTGATGCTCGCTAAACACGTCCGCAATGGGAAGTTGCTCTTGCTTAGCCCCATTTAGCAGCCAAGTATCCACCAATTGAGGTTCTACATAGATAGCATTCAAGTAACGAATTGTCATATCGACGATATCTGAAACTTCACCAAAAGCATCATCTACATAGACATTGGCCGTCACACGTTCCTTAAAGTTATCGTTAATCGAGTTATCATAATACCAGTTTGTAACACCTACGATAGAAATTAACCTACAAAGAGATTCGTCATATTCCGTTCCCTGATGCGTATAAGCGAGTACATCCATAAGCGCTTTGTCGATACCTGTAAAGGATGTGATATCTTCAATAAGCAGTGTTAAACTTTTACCATTACGTTTTAATTCTTGTCGAAGTAACTTGAAAATATCTGCCAAGTCTGTCCCACGGAATTGTGTACATTCTTGAACGACCCGATCCAGAAAATTGTTCAAATAAGCAGCATACCGTTCCCGTTTTCTGAGAATCACTTGCTGTTCCATCGAGTTTGTTGAGTCTGCAACAGATTCAACAAAACGAAGCGCTCGCTTCCCAACGTCAGAACGCTTTACCGTTTCCAATTGAGAAAGTGAGATGCTGAAATCACTTAGCTCGAATCGAGGGGTGACATCTGTCATCACTTCATTTCTTGCTTCAGAGGCCAATTTCTTCTGAATACGCTCGATAGGTCCGTTTTCTCCCATCAGAAAACTTTGCGTATCTTGGTCTACTAAGAAGGCATATAAATCTTTACGATCTCGAGAACCAATGGTACTGTTCTCTCCATCTTCCTCTACAGCAATTGCAAAATGATGAATAATGCGTTGTTTTAAACCATCCTTGCTCAGATGCTCGTTCGCTTGGACTAATTTACGCAACTTCTCTGTCATATCACTCTCTTGGAAAGCCTTAGCATTAATGATCTGCTCTAAAGCACCACGAAGAGTACTTTGAGCTCTTGAAATAAATAATACAGTTTCTTTATCTTTATCAATCATACCTGAAAACGCGAGCTGCTCTTTAACCCACCGGATTAGATGTGATTTACCCGATCCGTTATCACCCGTTACCATTACAAAGTGATGTTGATCCATGTGATTAAATATGGAACTAAAGAATTTCTCTTCATTTACGAAATCTACTTCTTCTTTTTTTAAATGTATTGGAACATATTTTAATTTTTCAAATGGTTTATGTGTAGCTAAAAAATACGCTTCACTCGTATCTTTCGCTTCTACTTTAATGACTTGGTTTAACCGCTTTGCAATAGCAAGATGTTTCATGCTTTCAGACCTCCTACTATTTTAATACCAGTTACGGCAGAAGACACCTCATGTAATTTACTCGGCGTTAAATGCCAAACATCTCCAGCATCCCTTGTTTGAACAAGCTCAACGACGCCTTGCGAATGGAGTGATCTCAACCCTGTCGATAGCGCATAGGACAGTTGCTGGGATTCGTTTAGCTCTAGATAAACTTGCTCATTATAAATTCCTCCGTCAAGTTCAGGAACTGCGAGAGCTAACCAACTCATAAAAGCTCGGAAAGGTAGCAATTTCCTTTTATCAAGCGAAGTATCGAACATTAATTCCTCTTTCAAGCGAAGTGCAGGATTGACTAAAAAATTACCTTTATGCTCAAATCCATAACCTAAATAAGAAGCCCAGTTCATCCAACCTTTTGTATTTGTCGTGTTGTACTCACGATTCCTATCTTCATTACTTAACCCAATGCCGCTTTTTGACTTGGATGTGACATCAAGAAAGAAGCTACTTACTAGTTTTTCTGATTTATAAGCCATAATTGCTTGCCCTTTTGCTAAAGCCCAAGCCGTAAAGCGGTGAAACACCAAATCTGGCTGTTGATGGGCATTACGAATGATTTCACGGCGGAATGTCACAGGATCTTTTGCCGCGTTAATAGCCATATTGGAGATCACTTTGCGTTCAGTGTTCTCAACAATGAGATTTCCCTTTGAGGCAAAGCTATAACATTCTGTTGCTATATCATCACTTTTGTTCATGGCAGGCGGTTGTAGCAATTTAAGAAGTTCACTCTTCGTATAGGAGGAATACTCCACCAACTGACACATTGCTCTGACACGCTCTGGTGTTTGCATGTTTTTTATATTATTATCAAAAGGCATTCAAAGCCCTCCTTTTACAGTTAATATAGTGCGATATCTGCCTTACGCTGATGCTTAGCAAGAAACTCATCCAGTGGCAAGGATAAATGATCAAGCACATCACGAATGGACTTCCCTTCGTCGAGAATGTTCATATCAGGGTCCACTATATGAATAAAAACTGTCTCTTCGGATTGATGGTACAGCTTCTTCATCCAGTTATAAAAAAGGTTTGCTTTGGCTGGGTCAGAAGGATAAATAATGGCTACAGGTCCATCTATCTCTTTTGCATATGGATATTGTAACTCCTCTTGTTGGAGAAATAGATAATGCCTCTTCTCACTCTCATTCGGTGATTGCTCCATAATCGTACGAATAACGTTGGAATTAAGTGGTGGTAATACGATGGTTCGCACATTCGTATTGATTAGGGCTTGTATAATGACTGGATAATCATCACCTTTTACATACTGCAACGACGTTGTCATTAGGAGGTGACGAAAACCAATTAAATAAGGAAATAAAGTATCTCCAATAGTAGCTGTTTCTTTTTTAAAGTCAGAACGAAACGTGAACTTTATCTTTGACGCATTATAACGCGAATATTGACCATTATTCACACAAAAGGAACATCCCCCACAGACCGTCTCACTATACGGGTAGGTTTCAACTAAATAGTCGGAAAGACAACGATCCGTTGGATGAAACAAATATTCTTTTATAACTTCAAGTTCCTCTGTAACTCGATCTTTTTCTTTCTCACGCTCTGGGGTGATCTCATTTAATAGAGCTTTTGCATCGTTCAAACTGTTATATACTAAGACACGAACTTTTAAGCGAACAACATTTGATGTATCTACTTCAGCACGTTCAAAATCAACTAATTCGAGTAATCCATTACGCACCAAAAGTAAGACCGTGGCGACGTTCCAATTTTCATTTCTCACACCGGAAACGGTATCTTTGAGTTTTTCTCGCTGAGTGGCCATATTAAGCCACATCTCATCTGCTCGTTCTCCAAATTCTGCATTTTCAAAAAGAGCCATCCACCGATCTACGAGAAGTTCCGCTGTAAGAAATTGCTTAGAAACTTGACCTCGAACGATTTCGAGATCATTTTTGATGTAGCATACTAAGCTAACGGATGCAAAGCCATCACGTCCACTACGCCCTACCTCTTGATAATAACGATTTAAACTCTCGGGAATACCGCAATGAACAATAGTGCGAATATCTGCTTTATCTACACCCATGCCAAAGGCACTTGTAGCGACCATAATATCAATGCTATTTTCATTCCATTGACGAAGAAGCTCTCTACGATCATTATCTTTGGTATCGCCGGTAAATTGATTAACCCGCGAATAACCTTCTTCCTTTAAACGCTCGATCCATTTTGTAGCTTGCTCAATGGTATTGACATATAAGATCAGTGGTCTAGGCAAGAAGCCTATTCCCCTTGTTATTTTCGCAAATCGATCTTCTTCATTTATAGCTTTATCCACCATATAGGCAGGCTCATATCGAAGGCTATCACATCGAATTTCCGTATATTTACCTTTTACGGCAAAAAGATCTTTCAATACCTTTGAGGTCCAAGGTGTCAGTGTGGCAGACATTAAAATGGTCTTTACTTTCCCACTACTTCTCTCTAATAACTGTTTATGATAGGCTGATAGCAGTTGGAATCCTGTCCGAAAACTGTTTCCCCAGTCCACTACAATATGAGCCTCATCAATAACAAACCGGTTAACTTGGCCCATAAATGCTGATGTTAATAGTATCTGACCGAGTGGACCTAACACAAGTGACTCTGGAGAAGTAAATAAGAGAGGAATTGTTCCTTCTTTTACCCCTTCAAAGATTAAATCCTTCTCAGTTTGCGGCATTTTCGATCGATAAGCCTGGGGCCTATATTTCTCTTCCCTAGCAGTGAAATATTTACTGGCAGCATTTTTTTGATCAATAGCAAGCCCAACTGTAGGTACAACAACAACGGTGATTCCTGATGTTTCACGAACGCCTCCTTTAAGCGTTCCACCCTCCGTGTCAAAAAACGTAGGAAGAAGACTGACTAGACTCTTTCCACCACCTGTCGGTAAACAGATTGTTAGTGTTTCGCCCGGAAGCATCTGCATGGCCGATTGGACTAACTGCTTTTGCGAGGGGGATTGGTAGTGAGTAAATCCTGTCATACTATGAAGAACACCGTCACCTAAAACCTGGTCCCGTTGCTTCCGTACTTTTAACTGATAAGCATCATTTACGGCTTCAGGTGATCTCATCCAAGTTGGATAACCCCCATTGCTTTGTGTATTTACGTCCGTCTCCCCATCACTGTACATCACTAATCCGAACTTCTCTGAAACCGGTTGAATGCGTTTAATCCATTCTTCACCCATCACGATCTTTCGATGGAACGTTAAGATCAGTTGACGAAGATGACTCGCGAAATCCATCACCGTTGCCTGATTGGATACAATGCCTACCATGGATTGAAGCAGTCTAATCACACAGGAGGTGGCGGAACGAAGTTCCGCCGATACTGTCTTTTCATTTCTAATTTTCTGTAGTTGCTTAAGCGCGGTTTCTGGTGTTAAACAACCTTGAAGCGCTTCTTCAGCGATTTCATAACACCTATTCATTCCGTTTCACCAACCTCACATAAGCTATAGATTCCAATCGCATTACCGGATGACGTAGCCCTTCCAGTAGAGCTTGATAAATGTTTGATAATCGTCTAATTGACGCATCCGTGTGTTTCTCTTGTCCAAAATACAAGTTTGCTGCTCGCATCGCATTGAGTCTACGTCCGAATTCATCCTGAGCACGAGAAACATCAACGCGCTGTGCAACGTACTGTTCGAATTTTTGCTTGCTTTGTTCACTCGTTCGACTGACAAGGTCTGACCAAATATCCGGTGGATATTGTTCAATGAACTCCTTAACCTTGTTGCCATCACGCTTGCCCAAATGAGTCGGCTTTTTAATGGTACCAGACAGCATGCTAAGTACCTCTGAAGTTCGTTCATCTTCTTCTCCGGGAACAAGTCCCTCGGCCGTTATAAAGTGCTCGAGTGGTGTATACCCTTGCGCATGCACGAGATGTTCCAACGGTTCCTTTAGAGCAAGTAGATGATTAGGGTTTAGCGAAACGGACCAGGTGTAAACAATCCCTTCCCAACCAAAATCGGCATGAGGTAATTCCAGAGCGGTTGATCGACCCCAGTCTGTCTCTTGCGCATTATTGACGATGGCATCAAACATACTATTGCCCGGGGCGAAAAACGAAAGCTTTTCACGAGATACAGCCACTTCACGCATAAATGTACCGCGAATCTGGCCGACTCTGCCTGCCTTATCCAGTAGTTCAGAATTATCCGGTTGTAGCAATAAGGTACGAACCATAGATTTGGCAACAGCCTTACTTTTATCGAACAAGACCACTTGACCACGTTCAATCGTATTCCCATGTAGCCCTGTCATGTTTGCCCATTTCATCATCGTATCTGCAAGCTTGACACCACCGCCTGCATCAAATTTAGTAATGAGATTTAAGAGCTGCTCTTGGACGTGACGATCTAATTGCCGCGCCATATCAAAATATCGTTCTTCCTGTACACGCTCACGCATTTTGCCTAACATATCATTCATCGAAGGCATTACGTCTTGAAGACCATAACGCAAGTCCCGAGCAAGTGCCGATGTCATTTCACTTTGAATATCATGGATCGCAATTTCAATTCCACTGAGTGATTCGTTAAAGATATGAAGTCCATCACGCCATATCTGGAATAGCTGTTCTTCAATGGTTCCTTCCGAGTACATCACGATAGATAATACATTCCCCGTGCGACCAATACGATCTAGACGACCAATTCGCTGCTCGAGCTCAGAAGGGTTCCAAGGCATATCAATATGTATGATGCGGTCTGCCATCTGGAAATTACGTCCTTCGCCTCCAAGAGGATTGCACAACATAAACCTGCAGTTTGGATCGTTCTGAAAATCATCTACTGCAGCCTGTAGTTCCTTATCTGTCATCCCTGAGTAGAAGCCCCGAACGGCGTTTTTATTGAAGTGATCTGCTAAGGCTTTCTCAAGTGGTAGTAGAGTTTCGGTCCATGTAGCAAAAATTACTACTTTCTCGTCTACCGTTTCCTGAAGAATATGATCCATCACCTTCATGAGACGACCTTGAATCAATTCCGGATCATCATAGCATTCATTCACCTTTTTAAGTTCAGACTCAGATGCCTGGCGCCAGCGAGTCGTGTTTGCTTTAAGGCTATCCAGATATTCCTCTTCACCGTTTTGAAGCGGAAATTGTTCTACCATCCCCTTACCCTTACCCTTGCCATAAACCTTATCTGTAATGGCATTTTTTCGAGCGGCAATAGCCGCTTCAAGTGCCCAGGGGGAGCTAAACATGGCAGAGAGTAACCATCGCTGATAGTCACCAACATTCAAACTTGGACCTGACTCTTTGATAAACTCCAAATAATCAATGAGTGCATCGTACGTATCACTCTCGTGATACTGTTCATCTGAGCCTTTCATTACATATGTATCTTCACGAAGTGTCCGATCACCCAAGTGAAATTCTATTTCTTTCCGACGATGGCGAAGTATTTTGCGTTCAATTTGATAATGCTCTCCTAAATACGCAAGAGCAAGTTTTACTTGAGACAATCCTTCGTCTTCACTTCGAATGTCGATGGAATCCACGAGTTTTTGGAAATTTGAATCTTCCAATGCCTTGGCGACATCGTCGAGATCCTCTTCGAAATCTTCTGCCAGTTCATCCTCATAATAGACTGGAAGGTCTTGCATCATGCGATGAACCTTTCTACGTAAAAACGCTTGTTTTTCAAGCAATTGTCCGAACTGGTTTTCGGTCATTTTGCTATACTTCTGAGGATCAAGTAGACGGACAAGACGTAAAAACTCAACTTGCCTCGATTGAATAGGTGTCGCACTTATTAATAACAAATGGGGTACCGTACGACTGAACTTATAAATGCTCTCGTACTCTTTGTCCATGGTGAGCAACCGGTGGGTTTCGTCAACAATACATAGATCCCACTTTCTTTGAAGCAATTGCTTACCATCCCTGGAATTCACCTTCTCGAGTGGAAAGAGCAGCAGATTCTCATGCAACTGTTCGGTCTTCCCGTCATACACCTCAAAGTCCGTCCAGAATTTATAACTTAATTCATTACGCCATTGATACAGTAGGGATTCAGGTACAATAAGAACAATACTTATTTGACCAAGCCGCTTCTGTAATCCTTTCATAATAACAGCCGCTTCAATGGTTTTACCAAGACCAACTTCGTCAGCCAACATAAAACGACATGGATCTTCCGATATGGCACGCACGATAGTATCGATTTGATGTTCCATCAAAAACACACGGGAGCCGATCAAAGTTTCAAATCCAAACGTCGCATTTCGTAACGTATGTAGGGAATCCGCCACAACTTGACGATGAAGATACCATTGTGGATTATGGAATTCATAATTCTCGAAACTAGTCAATACGTCCATATCTCCACGCGTTATGGGAACGACTAACTCCGCTTCAGACATACAGCTAATCTCACTATCGCCTTCAATTTGGACAAAGTAATAGTGGTAACCCTTCCAATCAGAATGGGAGAACGATAAAATGGTCCCCTTCTTACGTGAAATTACAAGATGAAACGGAGATTGCTGCAATATTTGGCTTCTTTTAATTCGATTAATTGAAAAGATTTCTACCCTTGGAATCCGATATGCTTCATGCATCAAACTCGAATCAATTGGAAAGAAGAAATCTACCATGACCTCATCTGGCATGGCATTAACGCGAACGACTCGCCCTATTGCGAACCGTCTTGGCATTTCGGGGTATTCAAATTCTACAGGGCACCGTACATACATGCCGATCTCCATGAGCATCTCCACCTTTATATACCAATTCTAGCTGCTGTGTACCTGTCTAAGTTTATAACGTATCTCGCTACTTTGGAACTAATATTACACCAGACCAAAGGGCCTTTTCACTAGTTTAAGGCTGTAAAGCAAGGGACTTCAGAAATAATTTTACCAAAATAAAAACGGAGTTATGGTTAACTAACATCACCATAACTCCGCGTTAAAAGCCGTTGATCACACCCGGGCTCTATTACTATTAAATTATCCAACATTAGTTCATTGAGGTTTTATGCGCCACCCCAACCTAACATTTCCAAATCTATCATAACTTTCAGAATGTGTCAATGCTTTTGTTCCTCATATTGTTCCTCATATACCATTCTCTTTTTATCTTCTTAAATAAGCCTAAGATATTAAGCTCTCTTCCGCCAATTTCTCTGCATACTGTTCGATAGCATCAATAATCGCTGATTCACCAGAACTACGTGGGTAGACCGGGCTTGAAGTTAAGTAATCTCCTGTTCCATAGGTCAAGGCATGGGAAATATGCGTCGTCACCACGACCGAAATATCTGAGTTACGTGCGTATTCTTTTGCGCGATCTGTCAATCGGTCGTCCAAGCAAAGACGTATCTTTAAGGATGGGTTTCTTGCTTTAAGGTAATCTGAAGCACATTTGGCTGGTTTTTCAAGTAAGGTAAATATGGTGATTACTTGTCTATTAAGCTTACACACGGTATCTTCTTGTTCTACACCATTACTTAAGGCTGCTTTGAGTTCCTCCATGGTTTCATAATAACCGTTAACCCATTCCCCTAATCGATACCATTTTTTCATACGCGAAACCCGATAAACAGGCGCACCTAATATAAAAATAAGTCATGTATAACAATAGTAAATTTTATACTATGAATGACTATTTTGCTATATGGAAGAGGTGCCTGTTCTTGAAATATAGGACACAATGATCATCTTGTACGTTTTTAGAAACATAAAAAGAGATGATTTCAACAATTGAAATCATCCCCCAAGTTTTTTTCTGTCTAAATTCTCGTGTTGAACAAAGTTAATACTTCGTTAGTCCACTTTTTTAACAACCATCTGTATTTCTACCGATTCAAACAAATTTGGGAATTGGATACTAAAGTCATCGACTAATTTCCTCCACTGTTTTTGTGGCAATATGCTTGAACCTTGGTTAAACAGTTTATACACTTGCTTCCGGACAGCTGGTCTAATGTCCGTTTGTTTATTTACTCGTTCCATTATTTCTACTGCCGTTAAGGACTCCGTTCTTAAATCGAGCTTAAGCTTTCCGATTATGACATCTACTTCTTCTAATCGCCTCTCCATTTCATCAATTTCTTTTTTCACTTCATAAAAATCAATAGTCTCCCAAGCCTTCAGATGCGACAACAGTGCATCATCGATGATTTGGCCCTTACGCATGGACTGATACGTCGTAAATAGGTATTCCCATAACCCTTTTACCTGTTCCACCTCTGCATTGGTATTGTCCGTCTTGATAATGTGTTTTACCACAAGGATTGGTGTCTTCAAGAAAGATTGATACATTTGCTCGAAACCCTCGTTAAGTAATTCCCAATGCTTGTATTGGTCCTGTAAATCGCTCCAACCAATGGCTAGCGTAAATTTGGGGTCATCTGTCGTGCCGACTAATTCAAAACATATTTTTTGGAGTTGTTTATCAAGATACTGTATTTTTTCAACCAACTGATTAATATCTTCTCGAAGGGCTAATGTTTCGGCGTATCTTGTTTTTAATCCGCTTTCCTGAATCACTCTCTCCAATTCACCTAGACTAATGTATTGTTCAATGGAAGAATGTTCTTCCATCTTCTTTATTCCCATCAATACATATGTGTCATCAGTATGCTCCACGGCTTCTAAGTAAGTCATATATTTTTGATATCCTAGTTTTATTTTCATACTTTCAGACTCTAACTTCTTTTTGTACTCCATGAAATCATTTTTTAGTACAGTAAAGAATGAATTGATCGAGATCACACCTATGCTATACTTTTCAAGTTTTTTACGAGGTGTAAAATCCAAGATCCATTTTTCAAAATCAATTGTAGATTGAACAATTTCTTCACTAGGATTGATCATATTGTCTCTCAAGAGATACCAGTCTTGAAAAAACTGCTCGCTTATCTCTATAATCTGGTTGTTAAATGGTGATTTCAGACTTTGACTCCAAGAATATTGTGACAGTTTCGTCCACTTTCCGACCCATTTTTTTAGAAGTAGCGCAAGATGTGCCAGGGGGAAACCTAATTCTAAACTTAATTCTTCCTTCCAAGTCATACCTACGCTTTCTGTTTGATAAATCCACATAGCCGTCTCTATTTGATCAGCTATTTTAGTAAAGGTCCTGGCTCTCTCTGAAGGTTTTTCTTGCTGTACATTAACGACTTCAAGAACCGGATATGAACGTTTTACGTAAATGCCATCCCCGGAAGGTTCAAAAGAGATCGGGTAACGTGTCCTGTTCTCGACTTCTTTTCTTTGCACGATTGATGACGGTTTTGAAGTAAACGGTCGTAGAATATTTGTTGCCTTTACAGCCTCATGTACGATGCTGGCAATCCCTAATCGAACAGACTCCAGAAGTTCTACATTAACATCTTCCCCTTCTACCCAATCTCGAACAATGTTTGCCGTTTGCTGTGTATGATCAACCTGCATCACCATCGGTTGACTCCGTTGATCATACTGATGAATATTGTGGAGTTTGACCGTAATGGATTCTTCTCCTGCTTCGAATTTCTCGAGCAAATATCCTGGTAACGTAATCGTATCTTCTTGCTCACTCACATACCATTCAGCAATAGACTTCACCATTAAGTCAGAATGTTCTGCGAATTTTTCGCGTGAAATGAGTGGTTGTATGGTATGTAGTCTAGTTCCTTTTTTCTTATAAAAAGCTCGTAATATTTCCTTCGTATTTAATATCATATATCGTAGCTTCCCTTTACCAATTGGAATCGCACGAAACATTCTTCTAATCATTGGTTCATTAAACGGAAGCAAGACAACCTGCTGCTCAACTATTTGATTTGGGCCGCTGGCCGGTATAAAACTCAAACAATTACGATAATGGGGGCAACTCACCGAACAGGTGTAACCCTCGGATCCTTTTAGTTCATTTAAGTATTTCGACATATAGGGTACGACTTGCTCCTCATCTAAATTATAAAATGCTTTTCCTGATTCATCAGATAGCCAGAGTTTCCTTACCCTATCATCAATCGTGTCTAACGTTTGGATCCTTTGTGTCAATTCCATCCCTTTAGAAGAATCTAAAAGAGCTCCCGGAGTCAAACCTACAACAACATCCCAACTGCCTTCTTCTAGTGTAATTAATTGGTCAAGTACATCGGATGCATAGATATTTACAGATTGAACCAAATCATCAATGAGTAACAATGGACGTATATTTCTTTCTTTAATAATCAAGGAAAGTTTTTTGAATAGGGAACTAATTTCTTGGCCTTCAAATAAAAAATGGTCTAGCTTTTTAATAAGCGATTGCTTGACTCTTACATAATCCATCGATAACTCTAAGGTTGTTTTTGAAAGAAGTTCCTCAAATTGCTGCTCACTAATTAACTCTAGTGGTGATTTTATATTTCCACGCTCGATTTGTCTTGTGAATTCTATTACATTTTTTTCAATTATGGGACGTAGCAACAAGGCACAGGGAACAATATCTTCATCGGAGTGGAACAACTCAGCAAGTGTAGACCAAACCATTTGATTAATAATTGTGATTGGCTTACTCAATAAGATATCCCATCTATTCTCATCAATTTCAACATCTGAACGTATCCCAAGTGAGTTATAACATTTCTTAATCAGAACCTGCGGGTTTAGTTCACTCCGTGATATCCTAACAACTGGTCTTTGAATTCCTTGTGTTTTCCATTGATCTTTTAGCCAACATAGTAACTCTGATTTACCAGAACCTGTTGAGCCAAAGATAAAATACACTCGATTCCCATTCGCATCCGTTTCCGTTAATTCTTGAAATAATTCACTTTCAGTAACCTCACCGATTAACTGATTCTGAAAATACCTATGCATAACTTGAGGGAAATGAGTACTTCTAAAATAATCAGGAGAAAACTGATAGCGTTGGTCGGCTGTTCCAGCTAACAACTTAAGGGAGTCAGTACTTATACAAGGTAACACTGCTACATCACTCCTTTCATGTGTATCCAGTTCCATTCATGATTCGGACCATACGACTTAAATGGCAGATCTTGTTTTTGAGAGAGCTCGATGTAACCAATGCTGTTCATATAAGCAAGTCCATAAATAAAACCTGAATATACGTTTCCTTCTGCTGTTAGACAGGGTAAAATGGGTTCAACATGGATTTCACAGTATTGATGCAGTGGCCCTTCCCAAGAACCGATATGCTGAACAAGTTCCTTTAACAAGGAAATATGTGGGAGCGCATAAAATCCAGTATACACTCTTCTTCCTAGACCAAAGCATTCCATCATTCGTTTCCAGGCGTTTATTTTCTCATGTCCGACTAGTGTCTTCTCAAACTTACTATTAATAGGGTGATGCATATTTATTAAAAACATTCGGTCTGGTTTAACAAATAGTTGATCAAATAATGTTGTAAATACATGGTTTAACGAATCGTCAGGCTCACTTCTCGACATTTCTCTTAAATTTCTGAACAAACGAAGTCGGTCCCATTCTTTTTCTAAGGGGATAATGCCATCCTCCGTCCTGTTAACGTATCTTACCTCCTCTAGGAAGGTAATGACTCCCTCTATCAGTGATCTAATATCTCCATCTTGTTTATACTGAAATTCATTTTTTAATTCCCCAACCGTTTTTCCAGGTTGATGTAAGATGGACTCAAAAATCGTTTGAATTTCTGGTCCGTAGCACATTTGAAATAACAATTTATACCACTCCTTTATTTCTCTTCATTTCATTAATTGTTTCTTTCAAATGAAAGTAATTATGGATGGAACGCAATCTCATATATTCTCTAGGTGACGGGATTAAGATCTCACTCGCATTATTTTTACAAATTGGACATAGACAAGGTAATGGGTTTTCTAATCGATTCATGGAATTAGGCTTCGCACGAGACTCTGCTAAATAATAAGTTCGAAAAGGATTACTATAAAAAACTTGATAATATGCTGCCGCCATCGTTGGTCTAGATGAGTCACATGAAGCAATCCCTAGATCAATCATCGTTTTGATTTGCAATAATCCTGTCACTCCAAAAACGTGTAAGTTTGAGGCACCTACTATGCTAGACGCGAGTTTAATTATTGCTATTTGTTCTGTAAAACCTTTTGATAGTAGCGATCCAATACCAAACTTTTTATACCCCATTTTTTGCAATTCATGGATGGAGTAAATAATACTCGCTTCATCGTACCCCTGGATGACTCCCATACAACTGAATCTATCATCCTTACAGCTATTTGTAAGCGCAATAAATTCCTGCGCATTAAATAATGTTCGCTCCATTGAATAGTACTTCTGGCTTAATGTTTCTTTATGTAGCATAGGTTCATCAAAATGAACTAGCGTTATTTCTGTAGATTCTGGGCACCCATCATAAATGGAGGTTTGAATATCAAACACCTCCTTCAATGAAGGACGTTCTTTCTGTCTTACATAATAAACGGAACCACAATCAACTAATAATTTGCTAGGTCTCTTTTGAAATCTCTTAAGAGTCCCTCGATTGTCAGGAACTGCACTGACAAGCATAAAACAATCGGGAAAATAATCGATGAAATAAGCGTCACTATGAGACCAACTGATGTAGAAATCCAATTTCAATCCCTCCAAGTATTCACTGTCACACGCACAACATTCATATATTTAATTACGTGATATTACGTGATTTACAGATCATAACATAAATTTTTAAAGTCAGCTAGTCTCATGATAAAAAGATAAGGGAGCCTAGGGCTCCCTTATCCATTCTTTCCATATTTGATAAATCAATTCTTTATCCGCCTTATTGAGTCTAATTTTCTTTTTCTCACCGATGATCTTGAACCACATAGGATTGTTTCTATCAAAAAACTCTCCAAACCATTCTTCATATTGCTTCTCTTTTGCAATATCAGGTATTTCAGGGATTCTTTTATCAATCCACTGTTCAAAGAAAAAGCGCAAGTACATCTCCCACGCAAAGCTAAGATCACCGACATAACTTTCACGATACTTAATTCTTATTTGTACTGGTAAATACCCTAGGCACTCAAAGCTTGCTTGCAACATTTTAATATAGTTTATTAATACTGTTACCATTTGCTTACTGTCTTCCATGCCGCCTATTTGATTATCAAAAACATAAATAAGCATTTCTCGTAAAGAGATTAACGTCATAACTTTTGTTGAATTCTTGCTAAGTCTCGTGCCTTTCTCAATGAGCACATTAAACTCTTCAACTTTGAGGAGCGCACTTTCTATTATAAAAGGTAAAAAATCATTTTTAATAATAATAAGAATGGGGAGATCATATTCCTTTTTGCCCGCTGGAAGAGCATATCTTAATACAGGGTCGACTAAATTAATTTGCTCTAAAGAAATTTGTTGCACTTCGCTACATATTACCTCACTGAAATTGAGATGATTTGAATCAGGATGAAGAGAATCTAACTTAGATTCTTCTATATCACCTAATGTAGTTATTCCAAGAAATATTCTGGAATCTCCTTGTTTCAACTCGTGAAAATGACTTACATATAGAATGCTCATTTTTCAGCCACCTATCGCTGGAGAAGCCCCCAGATTGATATTCCAGGGGCTTTACCATTGGTGTTATTTATTCCCGATGTTCTCCATTATCTTTTGACGCATATCTTTCACTTGACAGTAGTAAGCATGGGTGTTGTGAAAGCCTCTACGCCGGTTACGGTTGTTTCCTCTAAATATCACAACATCAATCCCAATCGAACTGCATATTGGGCAAGTACAATCTTCCCAGGGTCTTTCCATGAGCAACTCATAATAAAGATCTTCGTGTGCTTCTCTATTTTCCCCTAATAACTCATCGTACTCAAGAATAGCTTTTAATGCTTCATCGATTTGAATCACTTTGTTATCAAATTTGCGAAGTGCAGATAGTGCCTTTTGTTCTAACTCTTTATACTGTAAAAATTCCCCTTTCCCTTCCATTACCATCTTTTTCACTCGACCGGCTGTTTCACTTGCTTCAGGGATTCTTATCGCTGTATAGTGCTTTCCTTCTACGGTATGATAATTGTGTCCTGTACCCAACCATGCTCTTCTTAATGGAGAAGCGGAGTCGAATGACGTCATCCCCAGTTTATGAAACGATCGCATGGTTCGCATATCCCGAGCTACCCCAAAAAGATGTAATCGAAAATCTTCATTTGGAATAATCGGAGAAATTTCTTTAAGGATTCCATAGATCACGTCAGATTTTTCTCTCGCTAGTCCGCCAAGGGCTACTCTCGTGTAACCCAAGGAGATTACTTTCTCTACCGCCTTTCTGAATGAGACAGGATCCCATCCTTGAACAACACCAACAGGTAAAAATTCGCAATTCATATCCCTGTGTATTTGAATAAAATCCTTTGCGTTTTCAAGCGTTATTTCATATCTATAGTCCCGAATTTTCTCATCTCTTTGAAATGGCCCAACAATAAGATGATCAATAGATACACCAAAATTAAATTTATGCCCTTCATAATATTGAATAACTTCCTCTGTTTTATAGGGAGGTTCGTCCTGATCAATATAAGTAAAAGCACCACAGTCACCCATAATCGGATAATCTTCAGGCAATTTAAGAAATTTACGTATCCCCATTTCTTCGATTAACTGCCGTTTTTGTTTTGTTGCACCATCAATGTTTACTTTAGAGATCAGGATCCCATCATATTGCGGTTGATCAAATAATTGATGAGCATAAACATCATTGACTAGAGGATTTCTTGTCTTTTCCGAAAAGTCATTAAAGAAATCGTAATTTGGATCTACGCGATCATCATTTTCGGGCATAAAGAAATGAAAGTCTTTTCTAAAATTCTTACTTACCTTTGGTACTGGATATAATTCAGAATGAAACTTTAACAGGTCATTGCTATTATCTTCAATAAAGAGTTCCAATTGTTTTTCACTATTAATAGTACCCAAAATATATTCTCGGATTACAGCTGGATTCTGGTCAATTGCAGTCCACACTTCAGATGGATTCTTTTTAGCTGCTGTTAGTAATTGAGCAAATAAGTATCCCTTGATGCCAATGAGACCGAACCTAAACTTCTTAGCTTCTTTTTCACCTATACTAAGCAAATAATTTCGATCATCAAGTAAGATCCTTTGTTTACTTGATTCTCCGGCAAAGAATATCAGTTTTTGATCTTCACGAGTTTGAATAGGCCACTCAATAGCCTGTAGATATTTATCACCAAGTAAGAAGAAAATCAAATCGTAATTTTGAATTCGCGCTTTGAGATCTTCGGTAACTCCTTGTTGTTTTGCCCAACGTCGAATAAAAGTAGAATCCATATTGTTGAAAGTAACTTCATATGGGACGATTTCTTCTTCCTCAGGAAGCAAACCATATCCTGCGGAGAGAATATTAACATCTATTTTTGCACCGGCATCTCGATACAATTCAATACCTTTCTTCAATGCCAAATGTTGACTACCCTTGTATAATTCCCAAGCTTTATACTTCTTAAGTTCCCTTTCCCGTTTAATTCGCACTTCTTCATTTTTAAAATCATCTAGTAAAAGTTGATTCTCCGTTTCTCCATATTTTTCTCCTGTACATGATGTTACTATAAGGATGCGTTTATCCATGCCATTCTTCCACCTTTAAGAGATACTAATATTTCTAAATACCATAGAACAATCTGATCTATATAGTAACACAGTTACGATATACCTGTAAGTAAGGTTCGTTCAGAACCCATTAATTAGAACTATGTGAACAACATTTTTACTGTTTGAAATGCTATAATAAAGTCTCATCTTGATTACAAAATAATAAAATAAGTTTATGGATAGGAGTAAAATTATGAATAAAAAAGCATTAGTGGTCTTTTCAGGTGGTCAAGACAGCACAACCTGCTTAATTTGGGCATTAAAAGAGTTTGATGAGGTGCAAACTGTTTCGTTTGCATATGGTCAAAGACACTCTTTAGAACTGGAATGCGCTAAAAATATCTCAGAGAACTTCTCCGTCAAACACCATGTTTTAGACCTTGGTTTACTCAATCAATTAGCCCCAAATGCGCTTACAAGAACAGATATTGATATTAAAGAAGGAAAAGAAAATGAATTGCCATCTACTTTTGTGGATGGGCGAAATCACTTGTTCCTTTCATTCGCTGCAATTCTAGCCAAACAACTCGGATACCATCATATCATAACTGGCGTATGCCAAACTGACTTTAGCGGGTATCCTGACTGCAGGGATGTATTTATTAAATCGCTTAACGTCACACTAAATCTATCTATGGATTTTAATTTTGTTATTCACACTCCGCTTATGTGGCTTGACAAAAAACAAACATGGGCACTTGCAGATGAACTTGGCCATTTTGAATATGTACGTAAAAAAACACTGACATGTTATAACGGCATCATCGGTGATGGATGTGGAACTTGTCCTGCTTGTAAATTAAGAAGCAATGGATTAAAGCTATATCTTGAAGAACGTAATAAGGACCTTAGTTAAATGATGAACACAGTTAAGGTTTGCAAAATTTTCACTTTTGATTCAGCCCACCAACTTATTGGACACAAAGGTAAGTGTGCAAACGTACATGGTCATACATATAAGTTGGAAGTGGTTCTTAGCGGCATTTTACAAGGACCTGAAAACCCCTCTGAAGAAGGCTTTTTAATTGATTTTGGAGATGTAAAGCGTGTTGTTAAACAAGCTGTAGTGGATGACTTAGATCATGCATTTATTGCATCAGGTAATGAACCAGTTTTACACACCTTGCTAGAAACCAATTCAAAAGTTGCTGTACTTGGTTTTCGATCAACCGCTGAAAATCTATGTTCCTATATCTGTTTTAAAATCAAAGAAGCGGGACTCCCTGTGTTTTCTGTTAAACTCTGGGAGACTCCAACCAGTTGGGCTGAAGTTCTCTCGGAGAACATTCCTATGTCTGGACCTTATTATAAATTGAACGGGGGGTGTGATAGTGAGTAAGTTACCCGTTATTGAAATTTTCGGTCCTACAATTCAAGGTGAGGGTGCAGTCATAGGTTTGAAAACCATGTTCGTTCGAGTTTATGGTTGTGACTACAAGTGCAAATGGTGTGATTCTGCTTTTACATGGAATGGTACAGGAAAGTCCTGGGTTAAGCAGTTACTGACAGAGGAGATTATTCAACAACTTCAAGCCATTGGTTTAGAAGGTTGTAAATATGTTACGATTTCCGGAGGAAATCCTGCACTTTACGGTTCGCCAATTAAAGAGTTGATTAAAACACTTCATAAATTGAATAAAAAGGTAGCTATCGAAACTCAAGGTAGCATTTATCAGGATTGGTTTAATAATGTAGACATTCTTACCATTAGTCCAAAACCTCCAAGTTCGGGAATGGATACAAAACTGGAAGTGCTTCGAGATATCATGTCACGATTAGATAATAATAATGCATCACTTAAAGTAGTTGTTTTCGATGAAAAAGATTATTTATTTGCCAAGCAAGTTCACCAGGAATTTCCATCTTTTCCATTTTACTTGCAGGTAGGAAATGATGACGTTCAAAATGAAGGAAACATTTCAAGCCAACTCCTTACAAAGTTAGAATGGTTATTCAATCAAGTCATGGATGATCCTGAAATGTTAGAAGCAAGAGTATTACCACAACTTCATGCTCTTGTATGGAGCAATAAGAGAGGAATATAACAAAGAGAGAACAGATATCCACGGCTTTCTATCGCCGAGAATCTGTTCTCTCTTAAATTATTGGCAGAGTCTAGATAGTTTAATTTGGTTGTTGAAACTGACGATGATTTTTTGCGGCCAAGGATATAACCATTGCTGCTAGTATTTGCATTAAAGTTTTCACAATGATTTGTCCAATAATCGCCATCGGCACGGCACTCCACGGAATAAATCCCGCTCCTAGCGGGGATAGACCGATAATAACGAACACAACACTGTCGAGAAATCCTCCTACGACTCCACTATATAAAACCCTATAGGACAACGGAAGTTTCAAACGAGTGTAGATTTCAGTATCTGATGTTTCTGAGATTATAAAGGTAACTGTAGAAGCAAATACAATCCATAATGTATCCCCGAGTGAATATGACGTTAGCGCTGATAAAATAACAGCAACTGCCATTGAAAGATAAGCACCTTTTCTACCTATGGCATTCTGAACAAAATCTCTAAGGAAAAACGTGAATCCAATAATAAATGAACCTGCAGGAACAATAAATGCTCCAAAATGAAATGGCTCTAGTGAAGCAGTAACAACATTTGCTGCGACTATAGCTATCAAGTACAAAATTACAAATATCAACTTGTATTTCTTCATCTAATCAATCCCCTAATCGTTTTATATCCTCATTATATCTTAATATCTAGAATTCAGCTACCCCCTTCGACATTTCGTTATGCCGAAACTACCATATCCGATCTCTAGGATTTGATCTCCATTTGTACATTCATTGCATAGAAAAAGTGAGAGTAGCTTTCGATTAAAACTTAGTAAATGCACTCTGATTAGTTGAATTGCCCACAGTAACTTATCACATAAGACTCACTTAATAAATTTACTTTTGTTAAAGTATTTTTTTTTACAAAGACAGAAAGCAAAAGTCTAAAAAATCTCACTAGCGTTGTATTAATGTTATCTAAATATTCGCAACTTTCTGTCTTATCTACATTTGAGCACAAAAAATATCCTTTACAATAGATAGGAAAGGTAGACCTGTCCATAAATCTATTGAAAAAGGATACTCGCATGGACAATCGTACGCTATTATCTTCATTTGGTAAATGGGTTGGACCCATCTGTACAAAAACGTTCACAACTGCTGTGACGGAATGCCAGCAGGATAAGTACACGAAGAAGCTGACAACCGCAGCGTATCTAAAGCTGTTTCTGCTCGCACAACTGCAGGAACGCGAAGGCTTGCGTCACATTGCCGACGACGTGCTGTGCGAAGACCTGCAGCGAGAACTCGGACTACCATCCATCTCGGCATCGCAACTCAGTAGAAAGCAAAAGCAAGTCGATCCCGAACTTTTGCGACAGGTATTCGAACGGTTGGCCAGGCTTGTAATGTCTCGCCAAGGAACTACGGCTCACCGTTACAAAATTAAAATCATCGACTCGACAACAGTGACCTTGTGTTTGCAAAAATTCAAATGGGCCGAATTTCGCAAGACGAAAGCGGGCATCAAAATCCATATGCGACTTGCCTTTATGGATGAGCAAGGCGTTATTCCGGAAAAAGCAACCATAACGGCTGCTAAGAAAAATGACCGTACCCAGTTGAATGAACTCGTTCATGAACCCGGTGTCACGTACATCTTTGATCGCGGCTATATCGACTATGCGGCGTTCGATCGCTACTGCCTGGATGGTATCCTGTTCGTGACACGTCTGAAGAGCAACACGCATATAGAGCCGCTTGAAGAATATGATGTCCCCGAGGGCAGCGGGGTTTCCGCCGATTGGTGCGTCCGAATCGGCTCGCAGCAGAAGAAAATGAAGCATCCGCTCCGGATGATCGAGACACAAGATTCGGAGGGTAATCAGCTCTTCCTGGTAACGAATCGCTTCGATCTGACGTGCGATGAGGTTAGTGAAATGTACTGTAGTCGCTGGGCGATCGAGCTCTTTTTTAAGTGGATCAAACAGCACCTGCAGATCAAGCATCTTTATGGCACAAGCGAGCATGCTGTAGCCAACCAGATTTGGATTGCTCTGATTGCATTTTGCTTGCTCATGCTCGTGAAGTTGGAAACGAAGGTGCAACACAGCCTGTTACAGCTCACGCGCTGGTTGACGAAACTTTTGTGGCAACCGCATGGCCGTTGGTTTGAGCGACTCAAGAAAAGCCAAGTCGCCCGTCAAAGGGACGACAGCGAAAACGAGAAGTTGATTAATTGGCAAACCTGTTTAGTAACCATCTGTGAACAAATTTACATAAATCAACCAAATGGAAGAGCTACCTTTAAGGGCTGTCTGACCTTTTTTATTTCACCTTGAAAATAAGTTTTCCGAAAATTCGTTCACTTCAAGTGATGAAGTTTTATGCAACGCTAGTGAAAAAATCTATATTATATTGAGTCTGTAAAATAAATTGTGTAAACTCCAAAACATATTAAAAGAGTTGTTTGCTGAAACGCTGCAAGAAATGCTAGAGGGCGAAATGGATGCGCATCTAGGCTACCAAAAGCATGACGTGCAGGGCAAGCAGACCACCAATAGCCGTAAGGGCAAGAGCAAGAAGAACATCACCAGCGAGTATGGCGAGCAGGAAATCGCCATTCCTCGTGATCGCGAAGGTGAGTTTGAGTCGCTTGTCGTGAAAAAGCATCAGTCCAATGTGACGGGGATCGAGGACCAAATCATAGCCCTCTATGCGAAGCAGGTAAGTACGCAGATATTCAAAACCACTTGCACAATCTATATAGTATTGAGGTTTCACCAACCTTCATCTAGCATGAGTCCGCTAAGTTCTAGCTTAGTGTCTTAAATGATCTGAAAACCCACGGAGTACAAGATATTCTTATCACATGCTTAGACAAGCTAACCGACTTCACACAAGAGATTCAGCCTGTTATCCACAGACAGAAATTCAGAAATGCATCATTCATCAGATCTGTAATTCAACCTGTTTTGTCTCCTACAAAGATCTAAAGAAAGTGACGACTGCTCTCAAACCGATCGACAAAGCGGTAAACGAGGAGATGGCTCTTTTAGAATTGGATCACTTTGAGGAAATCTGGGGCACCCAATACCCACTTATCTTGCGCTCCTGACGCAATAACTGGGAGGGGCTTGCTACCTTCTTTAAATACCCTGCATAAATCCGTAAAATTATTTACACGAATAACCCCTAGTTATTTTCTGGTTTCGACTTATATTCGGATATTCCCCTAAATTTCCTCTACCAAAACTTTTTATACCCGTTAACTCAACTTTCGCAGAGTCAAAATCGAGTTGACCCCCTACCGGGGTTAAAGTGGAGCATGTTTAAGTAAGGGGCTTGCCGACATAGAAAAACACCACTTCATTTGGTAAAGTGAGATTGTCGAGATCCACTAAACCACAGAAGAGGTGTCCCTTCCATGATAAAGCAAAAGTCGTCCCTAGATCAACTCCCACCTGAAATGAGACCTGCCTTTCAGGAACTCGGTGTACTGACGCACCTGAGAAAAGCAGGATTCAGAAAGGCTTTTGGCTATACCTGCTCTCATCTGTTCCTGCTCGTTTTTGTACTACTCTTCCATCAGAAAAACTGGTTTCGCCTGCTGGAAAGTGCCAAAGGTGAAGTCTTTCCTGGCAAAGATACGGTCTATCGGTTTCTCAATCATAGCCGCTTCGCTTAGCGGCGCTTCTTGACTTCGCTCAGCAGTGACACGGTGCAGCGGGTCGAAACCCTGACTTCTGTCACGAGAACCTCCGTGTTCATTGTGGATGATTCCATGTTTGAACAAAATCGGAGCAAAGCTGTAGAACTGCTCGCTCGTTTCAAGGATCACGCGACGGGTGCATACTATAAAGGGTTTCGTATGCTGACCTTGGGCTGGTCGGACGGTCATACGTTTCTCCCCTTGGACTTCGCTTTACTGAGTTCCGTGAAAGCTGGACTCACCGGCATGAATCCGGGAATCGACAAGCGCTCCTGCGGGTACAAACGCCGGAAGGAAGCCTTACTTTCTGCCCCGCATCTAGTTTCCGAACTGCTGGATCGGGCTACCGCTTCCGGGGTTTCTGCGACTTACGTACTCATGGATAGCTGGTTTACGCATGCGCCCTTGATTGGGCGGATCGTAGACCGGGGACTTCACGTCATGGGTATGGTGAAAAACGACAACAAGCGGTATCTCGTTCATGGCAAGCCCGTCGATCTCAAAGGTCTTTACCAAGCCGCTCCGCGCGTCCAGGGGAGGCACCGGAATATCCTGCGCCAGATCCATACAGAGCTGGTTCCCGGTATTCCAGTCGTCGTCGTTTTTGTCCGACATCGCTCGAAGAAAAACGAGTGGCTCGCGATTCTATCTACGGATCTTACGCTGACGGCACCGGAAATCATTCAAACCTATGGTCTTCGCTGGGACATCGAAGTCTTTTTTAAATGCGCTAAATCCTTGCTGCGCCTGCAAAAAGAGTTTCAAGGGCGCTCCTACGATCTGCTCATTAGCCATACCACGATTGTCTTTTCCCGCTATATTCTGCTGGCCTGGCAGCATCGGCAAAGCACCGATCAACGGACGCTTGGCGGACTGTTTTATTTGCTTTGTGATGAAGTTGGCACGTTGGATTGGGCACTTGCTTTACAACAACTGGTGGAATTGATGAATGAAATCGCCAATCAAGTCGGCAAGAAACTATCCGCTATGATTAAAAGTCAACTCCAGCATTGGATTTCCGCTCTGCCCAACTACATCAAGGTTTACTTGCCGATTTCATGCTGCGAAAGTTGAGCCGTTAACTTCTAAAAATCATTTCTATATTATATTCCTGATACCTATGCATGATAGGTAGTCCTTACATGAGACAAACCATTTAAAAAGCCGAACACATATGTGTTCGGCTTTCTATTTTCAACTACCATATTCAGGAGGGAAAACCAATGAACCATTACCACAAAGAAGAACTAAAAAGACTTATTTCAGAATCATTACGAGAAAAGCAAGATAGCTATGTTATTCAAGAACTCTTTCATCAATTCCCCACTGCAACTGAACTACTGGATGTTTCAGAACAGCAGCTTATTACCATTAAAGGAATTGGAAACAGTAAAGCACGGCAAATCACCGCAATGCTTCAACTAGCAAAAGCTCTTGTAGTTCCTGCTCAAATTAACTACACCATTCGTAAACCTAAAGATGTATTTGACCTTATTGAACCAGATGTGAGGCATTTAACAAAAGAGCATTTTATCTGTCTATTCTTGAATACAAAGAATAAAGTAATTTGTACGGAGACCATCTCTATTGGCTCTCTGAATGCTGCAATCGTACACCCTAGAGAAGTATTCCGTGCAGCTATTAAACGCTGTAGCGCATCCCTCATATGCGTACACAATCATCCGAGTGGAGATCCTACCCCTTCACCTGAAGACGTGAATCTCACAAAACGGTTAATAAATGCTGGTGAAATAGTGGGAATTGAATTACTTGATCACGTTATTATTGGGAATTCTAGCTTCGTAAGTCTTAAAGAACAAGGTTCCATATAAAAGCTAATAGTTCAATTTTATTTACCTATAGTTTCAAATGATGTATACTGTTTGCGATTGGTTCTAATTACTCACGACTTTACAATAGGGAGGAATACTATTAGCTTGCTGTTTTACATGCATTAAAGAAATAACGATTATACTACTCTATACGAATTCAAAGGAGAAAATTTAAATGAAAACGACAACGATTAAGGCATTACTACAAAATCAAAATTCGAAGTACTCCGATCAAAGAAAAAAAGTATTCAGCTTCACTCGCAATACATTTTTCTTCATGCTCTTCTTCGTCGTATTACTTGGCTGTTCTGCTTCTGACCCCATAAAAGATGAACTTTTAAGTTACAGTAATGAATATATCCTACCACTAGAGAGCGATAAAACTGATATTCTCGATGCATATAATAGCGTAATAGATGACAGCAACGCTACTGACGAAAACATTAGTACTGTACTAAGTGAGATAATCCCTAAATATCGGACATGGATTGAAAAGCTTGAAGCCATTCGTCCTGAAACGGATACAGTGAGGGAACTACATGAGATTTATATAAGTGCTTCAAACAAGCAGTTTAATGCATTTGTGCAGATTCAAGCTGCAATAGAACAATCGGACAGCAATTTAATAAGTGCAGCTAACGAAAAGCTCGATGAAGCTCGAAGTGAAATTCGGAATTATGAGAACAAACTTGCAAGCTTGGATAAGGAATACAATATTGTAAGAGAAGAATAATCGAGGAATTCCAAGAGCGAAGGTTAGAAAATCATGCTAAATGAAGAGCTACAAGCTAGTAGTACTTCTGAACAATATATTCTTACGGACGATCCATTGAAAAAATTAATGAAGCTTACCCTATCCTTATCACGATTTTTACTGTGTATTTTGTGATAAAGGCAGGTTTTGTTGGATTGTTGGATTAGAATTGTAATTGGATGGGTAGCAGCTTATATAATATTACAATTCATTTCAGCTATTAGGTTATTTAAGCTGAATTATAAAGATCATTCATTTCCTAACTTTCTTACAGCTGATAAACTATACGGTTACCTTTCTAAATCGTTGACCATCCAAATTTCGCTGTAAATAAAGGTATATTAGGAGTCAGGCTGATTTATAAAAATACAACTTCTCACAGGTTACTCATTAATCGTGATAAAAAGGTCTATTCAATTGTGTCCAAACTGACAAGTAAGAACGTAATTAAGAAGAGACATAATCCCGTGGTGACAGAATATAGAAATACTTATGCAATAAAGCCATTGATTCAAAAAGCTGTAGAGGATGCTATGAACGCAACTACTTGATTCATTTTGTACATAAGGGGAAATCTATTGTTCCCCTTATTTTTGTGTTGATTTATCATCCATATGTGAAAACATTAGTTCCACTAATTCCAAAACCATGAGTTGATCCATTAGAGAGCGACTCATCAATACTTGATTAAGTTTATTGATATAATGATTTTCCTGAATCTCTATGGCTTCAGATAATAAGTAATCTATAGTCACTCCAAGCTGATTAGCTAACTTTACAAGTGTATCTAAGGATAAACTTCTTTCTCCACGTTCGATCTGTCCAATATAAGCGTGAGAAACATCTATTTTTTCAGCTAGTCTTTCCTGTGTAAGGTTATGCTTCTGCCGCTCTTGGCGAATCCGAGTACCTAGTATTGTATAGTCCATAAATTATCCCTCCTACACTAACATTAGTGAAAAAGAAAGCATAAGATAACGAACTAATTGTTTCAAAATATAGTCTTATAGTTTCATTATTCTGATTTTCATGCATAATCAATAAAGTGAGGTTCTAATTCTGGTGAATATCAAAAATATGTTATCTATGTATCAAAGAGTACGATACAAAATATTGGCGAAAAAATACGAATTCTGCGGCTCCAAAATGGACTAAGTCAAAGAACAATTGACGCTTCATCCCAGGCTCAATACAAGTTATCTGGGCCAAGTTGAGCGCGGTAAAAAAATCCGACGATCAAAACGTTAGATAAAATTGCAAGTGGGATTGATACTTCACTTGAAACTTGATCGTAAATCCGGAACAGAAGAGTAGTACTTCAAAAGAGAAGAATGCTTTACTGACTGTTCTAACGTCGCATGGTCTCAGACAACTTATCATCGACACAATCAAGAATAATGTATCAGACACACATTCTGCTTTTTCCAAATGCAAGAATAAGAGCTAGAAACTACACGAGAGAAAGCTTGACCTATTCGTGTAATAATCATTGAAGCTTTAAAGACGTAGTAGCACTCAATATCTTTGATCGAGGAGGATTTCTTTACATGCAATCCCAATCTAGTGAAACCAAACTAACCACTATCGAATCTGCTTCGTCGTCTATTCAGCTTGAGAATCCCATGAAACCATTCAAAAAATTGTATCCTATCCTCATTCTTCTAGGAGCCATTGCTTTTGCTGCAATGGGAGGTGCAGTAGGATGTTTGTTTGGAGTTGTTATTGGTTGGGCGGCAGCCTATCTTGTTATGCAGTTTATAGCTGGCATAAAACTATTCAAATTGAATTACAAAGATCATCCTATTCAAAACTCCATTACGGACGAGCAGTTGTATCAATATCTTTCTACCTCTTTTTCTCATCCTGACATCAAGGTTGAAAAAGGCACGTTTGGAGTAAGTTTCGTTTATATGAATACAACAGCGCACAGAATCCGAATCAACCATAAAAACAAAACATATTCTATTATTTCAAAGTTAACAGTAAAAAAGCGTATTTTCAAAAGACACAATCCTGGTGTCACCGAATATATATGCACCTTTGCAGTTACGCCTATTCTACTGAAAGCAGTTGAGGAAGCGGCTAACACCCTAGCTCAATCCAGTGATGTTTAGCCGCTTGTACACTTAATATCAGAGGTGATTACGATTATTGGAATTTATGTACTTCTCACCATACCGTTCGGTTGGATACTAATAAGTAGATTACAACGGAATGTTATCTTTTTTACAAATATTTCAAAATACATCATCTACAAGATCATTATCTCCACATTCATCGGCTGGGCAGTTGCTCCATTTTACTTGATTCTTATCTTATTCAAAATGATACATTGGATGACTAAAGCCGGGAAATCGAACAATACATAAACCTTGAAGGGAAAATACAATATGAGTGAATGGCTTATATCTCTGGTTGAATCTATCAGGAACCGCACCATGACAAGAGAAAATCTTGAACCTTCCTATGGCTCCGTCATTTATACTGAGTTAGGATTTGGATTAATGGAGCATTCTGGTATTTATATGTCAGATGGAGCTGTCATTGATTTGAGTGGCGATGGTCGCATTCGACGAGTGAGCCTAAGAGAATTTACAGGGCATATTACGACATTTAACCACGAAATCTATGTTCCTTGCTATCCTGATTGGGATGATACTATTGGCTTTCCAGAAGTAGCCTACAGAGCCTCAGAAATGGTCGGTGAAAGTCGAAGTTACAATTTCATTATGGATAACTGTCATCAATTCTGTGCAGGCTGCCTGACTGGTGATTTTGATAATCAAAACAACTTCCTGTGGATACTTAAAGACATGGTAAAGCGTGAGCGCGGAGAGGAAGTATTATGGAAAAAATGGGACTGGAAGAAGAAGTATAGCTAATTCTTTATTTACAAATTGGGAGAGCCAGAGAAATCTGCTCTCCCTTTATTTATTGAATTGGAGGAACACAATTCATTAATTCCAAATCAAACAAACTAGGCAAATAATCAATCCCTTCCGCTATTGGAATGGTAACAGGATTGATTCCAAGTTCATGTAATCTTTTGATTCGTTTATCAAATTCCTTTTTATCGGAAACCGTTTCTTTTGCCTTCCAAATGCCTCTCTTATCATTGACTAATTCAAGAGTTTCAATCAAAGCCGCTTTCATTTCAGGCTTCAATCTTTTGCTTAGAATGATCCCCTTTACTTTTGATAGTGTGTAGTAATCTCCATTTCCTATAGTTTTTTTGAAGTATTTATGAAGCTCATTCGAAGAAATATCTTCTCGCAAAAATTGAGAAAATCCTTGCTTGCTAAGATCATTGCTCTTAATAAGCCTATACACTTTATTGTAGTGACATTGAACCTCGAATCGAATGGTATAATTCGCACGTTCCTCCTCACACGGCAAATTATTCTCCTTTATATGCTCGCCTTTGTCATAACATTGAATGTTTAGGGTTACATGATTGGGCTTTGATTTCGATTTGCTTTTTCTGAATATATAAAAGCTATGCTCGGTTGGTTCATAGCGCTTACTTGATTCTTTGTACTTTAGAAACAACTGAAAACCGTTTGGAATATCGGCACGTTTAATCAATTTCATGTATAACTTGATATGTTCCGTGTAAATATTGACCGCGAAATCCACTCTCTTAAAACTATAAGCATCTAGATTATCCAAATTAAACTTGAACTTCCGATTACGCCTATTGCTTTCAAACCTCTTTTTAATGGGCTTGAACGCCTTTTTGAATGCAGAGTATATAGATTTTGAATGCTGCATGTCAGCAAGTTGTAAATAATCACTTGCATCTAGAAGCCTCATGGGATTCATAATAATCTCTAATGCCTTATAACTAATACCCTCCTCATATTCTACACTTCGTAAAATGAGTTTTATTCCTGTTTCCTTCAAGAGCAAGTGACAATGATGCATACCAGCTTTCTCATGATAAAATCGGGTGTGATTAGAACGTGACAGTTCTTTCAGAACTTCAAACAAGGCAGAATAAAAATGATAATTTAATTTACAAAACAAATGAACCGTATGCATAAGTAAAAACCTCCAATTAGTATCGATCTTAGGTTTTTGTTATGCGCATTTTTAAAAGTAATACAACAGTGTCTACACTGCGAGAATTGCAGTTAGAGAGACAATAAATGGATAGATAAATAATAAAACATAATATATACGTATATGAAAAAGAGAGGGCAGAGACATCAATAATTCGATGTCTCTGCCCTTCTTTTAATTACACTTGATAATTCTCAACCATCCACGTAAATTACATTTGTACTCTTCAAAACGCAGTAATTAATCGCTTTCCGTATAATCCCTATTCATAAAGTTCTTCTTCAGTTTGTTTAGTTCTCTTTTGTTTGTTTTATGTAACTGCTTCTCTTCTTCTCTGGCTTCGTTTTCACGCGTGACTCTTGCATAATCTTCAAGTAAACTATTAAAGTTGCTCTGTCTGTTCATCTCTACAATAGCTTTAATCATACTAGGAAACTTGTCAGTATTGAATTGTATTGCTCTTCCCTGTAATCCAGTCACCGGCTTTGTAACTCTGTGATTTGATCTATATATCAAATTGGCATCTCTTAGTAATTTACCTAGCTTTATATCACTAATGAAGTCGGAACGATCAGATTGAAACTGGATATGGTTAACGACAAGCTCGTATACAGGTTGCCATGTTAGGCTCATAGTCTTTTCAGACAAATCAACAATGCCTAATATATCACCTTGTCCCATATAAGAGATGCCTTTTACTGTAACAATGATTTTGTCCAGCAAGATCAATTCTTCAAGAGCATCTATAAAAACTTGAACGTCAAGATCAAATGGCGAAACCACCTGTTCCTCTAATAACCCCCAAAAAACTTCTCTTGCTTTCTCACGATATGAGGCACATTCTTCTGGCGTGATGAACTCATTATCCAACCCGTAAGTTAGATAAAAGTTAAATGCTACCGTCAGATGAGCGAAGCTATCTTTCTGCCTACTATGAGCATCTGTTACCGCCGAATATTCGCTACGATTATACTCAAAATCTCGTCTGTAATGTTCTAAGAAATGGGAGCTTAACTTTTCACTGACCCAGTTCAAGTAATCCATAATACTGCTAGAAAAGATGAGCGACTTATTATAACGATTAAATCTTTCTACCTTCAATGGATCATATGTAGCAACTTGCTTCTTATCAAATAAATTATCCATTTGGACACGTACAACTCGCCCTGCGGATGATGTAATATCTGTATTAGCCATTGTAATGAATTTTTCACCTGTAAAAAGCACCATGCCTTCGGGACGAACTGTAAAATTTGCTGACAGTTCTCTATCACCGATATCTCTAATTAATTTTTCGATTTTTTCATTCGTCAAATCGGCTGCCCTTTTCGTTTTTGCAACACCGTAGTCATCGAAGATAGAAACACAATCTCTATTCATGAGAGTCTTGTTCAGGTCTTTCTTAAAATCGTATACATGAACTAGCTTAGGGTTCTCAAAGATTTGAGTAAACATTGTAGTTAAACTCGTTTTCCCCATCCCTGATTTTCCTTCGACCCACATACTGAATCGGGGGGCTAGATCATTTTGCATTAATGGCGATGTAATAATTGAAACCAATACCAGTGAAAGAAGAGCGTGAGTCAGTTTGGGGTCACAAATATTCAGCATATTCAGACTTTCCAAAAATGCTTCTTTAGATGTAATTTGACTATCAAGTTTTAATCTTGATTCCGTTCCTGTAAACCGTATATTTATATCCGTTTCACCAATCACACCACCACTTTGTACGTACACCCATTTATTTTCTATGCAATGCCACCCCGAACTTTCAACATCAAATATCTCTTTCAAATCTTTACTTTGTGACCTAAGGATGAATTTCTTAAAAAACTGATACCCTTTTGTCTCACTAATATTAAACATGCCTAGTGGAATCTGATTACGCAACCAGCTTTTGATTGCTATATCTTTATGCTGCACTTCTATTCCAGGTAAGACTGTGGTTTTTTGACCATCAAATATCAACGCGGTAAAAACGTACGAACCTGTTTTTCCATTTCCCTTTTTTGCGGTTCCCATTGGAATAAGACTGAAATTTGCTATCGGTTTAAGCTTTTTATTTTGGATTATACAAAATTCTCCGTTTTCATTTATATCAAATTCTTCATCGGAATATTTGCTTTTAAATTCCTTCATTAATTCCTCTGGGGAAAAACCATCAAACTCGCTTTCCATATGACAATCTCCTTTTATAAAAAATGTGATAGTGTGATATTTTTTCTCATAAATCTATCACATTAACACATTTTCAACAAGAATATTAGATAAATTCGCCATTCTATCTTCTCCAATGTTACTATTCACAAAACACATTTAGTTTAATAAAATCCGAACCAACGACATCTAATTGAAAGTAATCTGCATTGAACAGTATTGTAATCGAACTCTTGGAAGCTATAAATATATATTATTTCTATGGGTACGATAAATTCATAAAGTGAGGATGAGGCTATGTTTGCTCAGTACGATGATATTATGTTGGTTGAAGATGTCATGGAGGCTTTGAACTTAGGCCGTTCAAAGGTGCTTACGTTACTTCGTAGTAGACAGATAAAGTCATTTAAGATAAAGGGCTATAGAATTCCAAAGGCGGCAGTTAAAGACTTTGTACTCTCGCAAGCGAAGATGAGTCTGGAGCGACACAGAGAATTATCTGAAGAATAATAAAACCAAGGAATAAGCTGCGGCATATTTTTGTCGCGGCTTATTTATATTTTTAAGTATCGTAAGTAGAAAGGAGTGATCCGTTAGCAGTAATGATTGGATGGCCTTTGAGAATAAATGTTGTCGTTAAGGGTTGCTAATAATTGCACGGGTAGTATATGAAACGAATATTGGAGTTTAACTAACGAAGAACTTCTATAAAACGTAAAGAACGGATCATGGCAGAGGTGCAATTACTCCGAACCAAACGCGAGCAATTACTTCATGTCTGCAAACCACATAAAGATTAATTAATGCTGTAACAACTTAGTAATCGGCAGGGGCAATTATGCTCCTGCCTTTTCCATTTTCAAACAAAAAATTGGAGGTTGAAGCACATGAAAGGCAGTTTAAAAAAACGTAATAAATACTGGTACATCATTGTCGAAACGAAGGACGAGTCCGGAAAGCGGAAGCAAAAATGGATTAATACCAAATGCGAGAAAAAGTCCGATGCCGAGAAATTTCTACGAGAAACCCTTACAAAGATCGATAACAATAGTTTTGTGCAGCCACAGCGAAAGCTTACATTCACCGAATTCATACTGGATTGGCTTCATAACGTCATTAAAAGAAAAGTCGAAGAAACCACATGGGAAGGTTATGAGATGGTCGTAACGAAGCATATCATCCCCTATTTCAAGAGCAAGAACGATATGCTGCTACAAGAACTACAACCAATTCACTTGCAAAAGTATTACGACACAAAACATCAAGACGATCAGGCTACAGATAAAAAAGGATTATCCGCTAAAACATTGCGGAGGCATCACGCTAATATTAAGAGCGCATTGGATTTCGCAGTACGAATGAACTTGATTCTGTTTAACCCAGCCGATCGAATTCTGCTTCCAAAGGAAGAGAAGTACAATGCCAACTACTTCACAGTCGAACAGCTCGAAAAGCTATTTGAGGTTTGTTTGGGTACTCCGATTGAGTCGGCAGTATATATCGCCGCGCATTATGGCTTGAGACGTTCCGAAGTGTTAGGCTTAAAATGGGATTGTATCGATTTCGAAGAGAAGACGATTTCAATTGAAGAGGTTCGCGTAAAGATCGGTAAAAAGGTTGTTATCAAGAAGCCAAAAAGCGAAAGTAGCCAACGCATTTTGCCGTTGATGGAAAAAGTCGAGGGATACTTAAAGCTGCTAAAGAAGCAACGTAAACAAAACAAATTGCGATTCGGCGAGGATTACGACAATATCGGTCTCGTATGCTGCTGGCCTAACGGTAGCCCAATGAAATCAGAATACCTGAACCATAAATTAAAAGACATACTCGCCAAGAACGGACTGCCACACATTCGATTTCACGACCTCAGGCATTCGACTGCAAGCTACCTCGTCAAACATGGTGTGGGACTAAAAGAAGTCCAAGTATGGTTAGGCCATTCCACATTTGCAATAACGGCAAATACGTACACACACATTGATATGGAAACGAAAAAAGATACGGCACAAAGGATTAATGATCTATTCTCTAAAAAAGCAAAGGAAGTGTCACAATGAAATATGCCGTTTGGCGGGCACTAAACGATGAAGTAATAACATCTGTACTACTGGACATTGCAAGAGCCCATGTAAAGCTTGCTTTGGAATATAGCAGTACAAACATATTACCTGAGCGTAAAGAGGCCATAAAAGCAGAAATCCAGCGTCTGAGAATGGAACGTGACGGAATCCTCGAACGTATCATCTGAGCCCTTATATCGCTTCATGAAAACAGTACGATATGATCGTGAGCGTATCAGAAAACTCGATAAGAAGCCAGACAAGAAGTACCGTTAGCAAAATGTTAGCAAAACCTCTCCAATAAAGAAAAAAGGTTTCAGCCCAATTGAGCTGAAACCCTTTATTTCCTTGATGATAGGTATGCCGAGGACCGGGATCGAACCGGTACGGTAGTCACCTACCGCAGGATTTTAAGTCCTGTGCGTCTGCCAATTCCGCCACCCCGGCATAATAGATTGAGGTGTACAATGGTGGGCCCTGAGGGACTCGAACCCCCGACCAATCGGTTATGAGCCGACCGCTCTAACCAACTGAGCTAAGGGCCCTCATAAAACGTCTAGCAAGACGATTTAATAGAAAGCGGCTATATATTCCATTCGTACAGCGCATCAATTTGAAATGGCGACATGAATTAATATACAATATATGAGATAGTGAAGTCAAGCATTTTTCTTCATTTTTTTAATCTTTTGATTTAAATCAAAAATCTCACGCCGTAACGCCCCCGCTTGGAGCGAAAAACCTCGACCTCCTGCGGACACTCGTAGCCATAGATCCACCAATCATTTTCCATTCTTCGCACAAGGCAGCCTGCCTGAAATTTTGTCTCGTATAATCGAACCCAATAGATCCACCTCATTGGTATCCCTCCTCACTCATTAGAATACCCAAAAAAGGCTAAATACAGTAATCCATCGACTTTTATACCTTCAAAAACAAACGTCCCGTACAAAGCCATTTCAGGCTTTATACGGGACGTTCTTTTTTTATCCTGCTGGTACTTCTGTTGTTTCTACCTCTACAGGCATGGTGCTGGCACCATCTGTGCCGCCCTCAGCTGCCTTCGATGAATCTGTCTTGGCCGGCTCTTTTTTCAGCTTCTCCAGTACAGCATTACCTTTCGTTTCCCACTCGGCTAATGCTTCCTTAGCTGTTATATCGCCCTTAATAACTTTCTGGAACAGATCGTAAGAAGCATTTTGCGCTTCCCAAATGCCCGGCTTGTCGCGGTACAGCTTCTCTGTATCGACGCTTTGCGGCGGAATAGGTTTAAGGGCAGTAAAGGCATTAATGTTGTAATTCATGCCGTTTTTAGGCTTCAGGTACTCCTTGCGCGCTACAAGCTCATACGTGCTGCGGGATTTCATTTCCGCCCATTCCTTGCTGTTGGTAAATTGAATGAATTTCCAAGCATCCTCGGAGTTTTGAGCGTTGTTATTAATCCCCATCAGTTGGCTAAAGGAAATAGCGCCGCCAATGCCTGGTGCTTCCTCATGGGTCGGGTAAGTGACGACATCCCAATCAAATGCTTCAAAGTCTTTAATTTTGGATGCATTGTTCATCGTATTGTTCAGCTCATTGACATAATAGAAGTCCGAAATCGTCATGGCAACTTTGCCGCTTGCAAACAAATCGCCTTGCGTTGGGTTATAAACGTAGTTGCCGTCGGCAGCTTCCTTATTGGATGCTTCATTGATTTTATTAATGTCCTCTTGGTCCGGCACAACATCATCTCTGTACAAGCCGGAGACCGTCGTCCATACCGTTTCCCATTGCGGCGTGTTGACCAGCATTTTCTCGCCTTTATCATCCCACATTTTCAGTTGAAGAGCCGAGCTGTAGGTTTGGATATCGGAGTTGAAATCGCCGCCGTTCCATCGGCTGAAGGTCATGCCATAATTACGGTCAGCGCCCTCTCCCTTGCTCACAAGACGAGCTTTGTCCATAACATCCTTCCAAGTCATATTGTCAGTAGGAGGCTCTACGCCAGCTTCTTCAAACAGCTTTTTATTGTAAAAAAGAGCCGATGAGCTGAACGTTGGCGTCAGCGCATAAATGTTGTTGTCGCCAGCAGATTTAATGCCATCAATGACAGTCGGCACATAATCAGTCAGATCAAATTTGCTTTGGCTGATCAATGGATCAAGCTGCTTCAGCAGATTATCCTGCACAAGGCGGCGCAGCATGCTGTAATCCAATACCACGACATCGACAGGATTATCGCCAGTCAGCATATCTTTCATTTTCGCATACGGATCTGGTTGATCGATATTGCCGTTCTCATCCGGAGTCTGGTAGCGCATATCCGAGTAGTCAATTGCGCTTACGATTTCAAAATCGATCTCCGGGTTCATCATTTCATACGTATCGGTATATTGCGAACGGAAATACGGCTCATTATCTGCTCCCCCATACAATACACCTATACGCAGAACATGCTTCTCTGCTGTACTTTGCGCACCGCCGCTGCAAGCCGCCAAAATCGACGTTGCCACCATAAGTGTCGCAGGGACAACAACCCACTTTTTAATCATTTTTCTATTAGACAACCGTTTCTCCATCCTATTTTACCCCCCTAATGATTTAGGCGGCGAAATGACGATTCGCTCACCATCAAACTCCATTGTCGCTTTATCTGTTATGCCTAATGCAGTTAAATATTCCTTCGGCACTTGGAGTCTTCCCACCCGGTCTACGACGACATAAGCTTCATGCACAGCCTGAAGCCCTTTGCCTGTTTGCTCTTCCTCACCCCCAACCGTATTCATATTGGGATTGCGCTTAATGAACTCGGTACTCGTCAAGCCGTCGCGAATCGCAACGACACGGTCCACTTTTCCCGCGAGGGAAAGATCATGAGTAACAATGACAATCGTAATGCCAATTTCACGGTTCAGCTTGCGAAAAATATTCATAATCAGATCCGACGTTGCCGTATCCACCGATCCCGTCGGCTCATCCGCCAGCAGCAGCTGCGGACGATTGCATAAGGAAATGGCAATCGCGACCCGCTGCTGCTCCCCGCCGGATAATTGATGGAGCTTGTTGTTCATGCGCTCCTTGAGCCCTACCCATTCCAGCAGCTGCTTGGCATAGGCGCGGTCGACCTTGCCCGAAAGCATCATCGGCATTTCAACATTTTCCAGCGCCGTTAAATACGGCAGCAGGTTGCGGGCATTATTTTGCCATATAAAACCAACCGTTTCCCGCTTGTATTTCACGAGATCGTCCGGGGTGATTTTCAGCAAATCCCACGGCCCGACTCTAACTTGGCCAGCAGACGGGTGGTCGAGGCCGCCCAAAATATTGAGCAGCGTCGACTTCCCGCTTCCGCTGTTCCCGATAATCGCCATCAGCTCGCCGGGGTTTACTTTAAGGTTAAGACCTTGCAGAGCGACAACCTCGAGATCATCCGTTTTGTAAATTTTGACTAAGCCTTCGCAATCGATCATAGCTGTTAGCGCTCCTCTCCCATTTTAACTGCCTGATGCACCCGCAGCCTGCGAATATGCAGGAAGAGCAGCAGCGCTCCAGTAATCATCATGAAAGCGACGACGATAAACAGCTGGTTCGTATCCTTCGCTTCGAAGACGACGCGGAACGGCGGTACCGTTTCTGTCGCATTTTCGGCGGTCTGCAGAAATGGCAGGAACAATAGACTCGTCAGCTTGCCAATCATGACGCCAAGCCCGATGGAAAGTCCCGCTGTAAACAGCTGCTCCAGCATGAGCATGCCCGTAAGCTGCCTGCGTGAAAGTCCCATCGCCCGCAAAACCCCGAATTGCACGACCCGCCCTGAAAGATTAAAGAACCAATACAGCACGTATCCGGTTAAAGTGACGATGACCGATACTAGGAAGCCGAGACTGAGAATCCCGAATACGCCGCCTCGGGTCGGAAGCTTGGACTGGATAATCAGTTCATTGCGCACATCCTTGACGGTAGCGACTTCAATGCCCTGTTTTTGCAGCTCTTCCAAGATCGGCGCAACCTTCGCACCATCTTTCATTTTGAGCCAAACCTCATAAGGCATAATCGGAAGTTGGTCATAAATGTAATCCAGATTCGTAATGACGAACGGCGATTGATCTGGATATTGCGTCGGCCAATACGGCAGAATGCCAACGACTACAAAATCCAGCTTGCCTTCGGTAAAGCCAACCGACATCGTATCTCCCGGCTTGAGCTGGTACTTCTCCGCTACTCCGGTTGGAATAAGCGCCGCATGCTCATACATGCCCAAATAGTTCAAATACGTAAACGGATGTGTTGGAAACAGGTCATTGCGGAACCAAGCTACTTTGGAGAAATCGACATTGTCGATCCCCATTACCGTACCCTGACCAATGGAGCGTCCTGAAACGACGATGTTCCCTTTCGTTTGCAGCACGCGTGCTGCCGCTTCAACGCCTTCCATTTTGCGGAACAGCTCAAAAGGCGGTTCACTGTACAAAATGCGCGTAGGCACAGGCTGTTGCGCTCCGCCTCCACCGCCGCCGGAGCCTCCGCCCGTTCCACCACCAGAGCCGCCTGACGAACCGCCTCCGTTGCCGCCGGAGCCATTTCCACCGCTGCCGCCATTGCCGCCGCCGTTTCCATTGCTGCCTCCGGTATATTTGACTTCTGGCGTTCCGTCCCAATTCGTTTTAATGACGACATCCGTGCCAAATTTATACAGCGTGCGTTCCGTCGAGTTCAAATCAATCGTACGGGCAGCAGATGCATTATATACACCGAGCCCGAGTGTCAAGACTAGCAAAATCATCAAAGGGTAATAACCTTTGGAAGAACGCGACAGCTGCGTAAGAGTTAAATAAAGCGGAACGGGCAAAAACTTCCGGCCCAGCCAGTTAAACACCTTCAGCAGCCACGGGAACAACCGCAGGAAAAACAATCCCATTGCAAAAATCGATAAAGCCGGTACGAAAAATAGAAATGGCTGCACATTAAGCTGATCCGTCGTAAGTCCCGTCTGGAAGGTCAGCATTTGGCGCTGATTGAACATATACCAGCCATATCCGGCTGCGCCAAGCAGCAAAACATCAATGAACCAGCGCTGCCAAAACGGACTGCGGTCCGAACGCGCCAAATCCCTCTTGTAGCTTACAATCGATGATCTGGCATAAATAATCGCCGGAATAATCGTCGAGAGCAGTGCCAGCACGACGGCTGCTACGCCTGCAATTATCGCCTCAGTCGAGAAGCCGACCGGAATCGACGTCCGGTTGACGAAGGACAGGAAGCCATTGGCCGAGCCGATGCTTTTCGCCATAAACCAGCCGAGGAACGGGCCTATTACTAGAGCAATTGCCCCAAGCAGCAAGCCCTCGAGCAAATAAATCCATATAATTTGCCTTGTGCCTGCGCCGCGGCTGCGAAGTACCGCGATGTCGCTGCGCTGCTTATCGAGAGACTGCCGGGCATTCATCGCGATAAAATAAAATACCATCGCCAGCATCGGAGCTGCCAGCGTGAACAGCAGCGTCTGAAGCTGCAAGCTCTGCCGCTTGAACTCAATGAGCGTATCAGCAAATGAAATTTCCACCTTCGTGTCGGTCAAGCGCTGATACAGCTCAATATTCAAGCGATCCAGCGTTCTTCCCAGCGGCGAAAGCTGACTCGTCTGCACTTGCGACAAATCGAAAGCATAATACCAGCTTGCATTGTTAAGCGGAATTTTTTGCTGCTCCAGCAGCGTCTTCAAAAATACGTTCTCGTGAATCTGGAGCGTATTCATCAGTCCTTCAAGCCCTTGATACCAATAAGGATCGGTGTCATTCAGCGGCTTGACAGCTCCGACGATTTTGATGCGCAGCGTCAAATTCAGCCCGCTGTAGATCGGGTATTCGAATACATCCCCAATATGAACATCATTGCGGTACATCGCTTCTTCAAGCATGACCGCTTCCATCACGCCGTCCTTATCGACCTTGTCGGTAAACCAGCGTCCTTGCATAATTTCGGTTTTGCCTTCCAGCTCCGTCATGGACATCAGTGTCATCTGACGGGTACGGCTCGCATCTACCTTAGTCGGGTCTTCTGGCACGACATCGGCGCCGCGGAGCGACAAGCTGCGAACAAAGTTCTGATAAGCAAACCCGATTTCATTCGGTACATCCTCTTTAATATATCGGTCAACTTCAGTCAAAGCTGAAAGATCGGTTGTCTGGCCGCCTGGCGACTGATACCGCATCAGCAGCGAGCCTGCCGGCAAGCCGGTGCTCTTCTCTTTGAGCGAAGCCGCGACTACGCGCTTGAGTGCCCCATCCGCATACATCGGGATGCTGGTTGCAAAAGCAACCGCAATCGTCAGACCCGCCAAGGCGCTAAACGTCAGCCAACGGGTGTTCCACATTTTGCGGAACAAAAATCGCAGTAGAGGTATTCCCATCGGCTATCGACCTACAACTTTCTGTCCCGGCTCCAAGCCTTTCAAAATCTCGATTTGTGTCGCCGTTTGCTGTCCAACCTCAACGTCCACTTCACGTTTGCCGTCTGCATCAATGACTTGCACGTAGGTACGCGATCCAATAGAACGCAGTGTAGATGGCGGGATTACGATGACATTTTCCTTGCGCTTCGTAATAATGCTGATCGAAAGCGGGGTACCGCGAGTCAAGTTTTTAGGCAAATTTTTAATTTCCACCTGCATAAAATCTTCCGGCCGCTCTTTATCCGTATTATTTCCTGTGCCGCCGTTGCCTCCGTTATTGCCGCCATTAGAGGAATCCGTATTGGTCATCGGCATCATCTTCACCGTGCCTTTGAATTTGCCGCTATTGCTGATTTCCGCTACAATCGGCATGCCGACGACGATTTTGGCTATTTCATCCTTGGTCAGCTTCGCTGCCGGAATAAGCGTCGTCGTATCGGCTATGACCGCAATTGTGCTGTATGCTTTAATCGCTGCACCCTTCTCGACATTGAGTGAAACAACCGTGCCGCTAATCGGCGCTGTCAGCGTAGCCTTCGCAATGTCAGCCTCCTGATCGACCAGCGCCTGCTTCTTCTCTTCAAACAAAATCGATCTTTCTTCAAATTCTACCGGGTCCATCTCATCGCGCGTTCTCAGCGCTTCCTTCATCGCCGTCTCTTCCTTGCGGAAAGCCAGCTTATCCATGCGCAGCGCCTTCGTGAGGTCATCTACATCAAGCTGGCCAATGACCTCGCCTGCGGACACTTTATCGCCAACCTTGATGTTCAGCTCTTTCAGGTTTTTACCGTCCAGAGTGAAAAAGACAGGCTCCTCGCGGGATGATATCAATTTGCCGATTACGTTAACCTTCGTCTCCAGCGTATCTGTTGTTACCTCATACTCTGGCTTCTTGGAAATTTGGGGCGGTGCAATGGAAGGCAGTACTTCCTCTTCTTCTTCAGCAGGCAGCAAGGAGCAGCCGCTAGTTATTAACATGATTGCAGCAAGACTTATTATTGCGGGACGTTTAAATAAATTTCCCGTCAACCATTTCATAGACATGGTCGGCAACCTCCATAATAGTAGGATCATGTGTCGTCATACAAATCGTAACTTGTTCCGTGCGAATAATCGTTTTAAAAACACTCATAATTTGAGCTGCCATGTTTGAATCCAGCTCTGCGGTCGGCTCATCCGCCAGCAGCAATATCGGCTTGTGCGCAATCGCCTTCGCAATAGCTACACGCTGCTGCTCGCCGCCGGACAGCTCGAAGGGACGATGGTTCATCCTTTTCTCCAGGCCAACCAGCTCCAGGCAGTGATCCACCCGTTCCTTCCACGTCCCACGCGGAACGCCAGCCATCCTTAGCGACAGCTCGACATTTTCCTTCGCAGACAGCAGCGGCATCAAAGCGAACGCCTGAAAAATAAAACCCATTTCCTTGCGCCTGACAAGTGTGCGCTTATCGTCGCTCAGCTTATGAAAGGGCCTGCCGTTAAACCAAATTTCGCCTTCAGTTGGTGTATCCAGTCCGCCCAGGCAGTTCAGCAGCGTCGTCTTCCCCGAGCCGGAACGGCCGCGAAGCATAACGAGCTGATTTTGCCGAAGCTCCATATTAATGCCTTTGAGCACGCGCAGCGGCGCGCCGCCAGCCTGAAATACCCGTTCAACATTCACAACGGAAAGCAGTTTTTCATTATGTACTTCTTTCTCTAGCTTCGGATCTTGCTTTTCTTCCTTCACTAGATCAGGCTCTTGCACCGGTTGCTCATCCTTTTTTTTCTTGCTAAATATCATAGCTGATTTCTATACCTCCTTTTAAGCAGAGCGCCCTAGGATGACAATCAGGCTGCTCAATTAAAAAACCTTCATAATTCTCATCTTAACGTGTTAGACGAACGATTACAGCAAAAAGTTACAACAAAATCCGACGAATTCAAAATTTTTACTGAATCTCAAAATAAACATAAAAAAACTCCAGCCTTCCGGATCGGAAAGACTGGAGCGCTGCTTATGTTAATTGCCAAACGCTTGCGGATTTTCGCGCCATGCTTTCAATTTCAGCATATCATCGCTCTGCACCTTGCCAAGCTCTACAGCTGCTTCGATAAGCTCGGAATAGTTCGACAGCGTTTCAAGCGGCATGTTCGCCTCGGCGAATGCCGAAGCTGCCTGCTCGAATTGGTAGGTGAAAATCGCCAGTACCGCCAGTACCTCGGCCCCTGCCTCGCGAACAGCAAGTCCCGCTTTCAGCGAGCTGCCTCCAGTTGAAATCAAATCTTCAATGACGACAACCTTTTGCCCTGGCTCAATGCGGCCTTCAATTTGGTTCTGCTTGCCATGGCCCTTCGCTTTATCGCGAATATAAGCCATCGGCAGTCCAAGCTTATGCGCGACCCAAGCCGCATGGGGAATACCCGCAGTCGAGGTGCCCGCAATGACTTCCACATCTGGATAACGCTCGCGAATGACAGCAGCAAAGCCATCAGCAACAAGCTCGCGAATAGCCGGGTAAGACATCGTTAGACGATTGTCGCAATAAATCGGCGACTTAAGACCTGAAGTCCACGTAAATGGCTCATTTGGGCTAAGGGCTACTGCTCCGATTTCGAGCAGGCTGGCAGCAATCGTTTTAGGCAATTCTGAAAGTTTAACTTGGCTCATCTTAAATCAGCTCCTCAATAATCGCTTCTAATACTGCTCTTGAATTTGCGGCAGCCGTGATCGGCCGACCAATAACCATATAATCTGTACCTTGCTTTAACGCTTCTGCTGGTGTCATAATGCGCGATTGGTCGCCCACATCGGCACCTTTCGGGCGAATGCCCGGCGTTACCGTCTGGAAGGAAGCGCCGCATGCCTGCTTGATGGCCTGCACTTCAGCAGGGGATGCCACTACGCCATTCAGACCCGCAGCGCGGGCAAGCTCTGCATACCTAAGAACAGCCTGCTCCACCGTTCCAGCAATGCCAATTTGCTCGTTGAGCATCGCTTGGTTGGTGCTGGTCAGCTGGGTCACTGCAATGATGCTTGGCTTATTTTGTCCAACAGCAAGCGCTGCTTCCATGCCTTCGACCGCTGCCGCAAGCATTGCGCTTCCGCCAGCAGCATGGACATTGAACATGTCGACGCCGAGCCGGGTCACACTGCCTGAGCCGCCTTTGACCGTGTTCGGAATATCATGCATCTTCACATCAAGGAATACAAGGTAGCCCCGCTCCTTAAGTCCCGTTATGAACGCAGGACCCGCAGCATAAAACAGCTGCATGCCCACCTTCATATAACAGGGGATACCTTCCAGTTCATTCAATAAGCGCTCGGCAGAAGCCGCGTCCGCATAATCGAGCGCAACCATAATTTTTCCGGCTGCCTGTTCCCGTTCCCGTGTCAAACCCATCGTTAACCGTCCCCTTTGCCGTGTTTTTGCGAAATATGCGCATTAAAAAGGCCATCCGCCGGGCCACGCGCACCCGCAAAAGCAAAGCCATTTGCGGGCCGCAGGCAATCGGCGCTGGCCGTGCTTGCTAAAACTTATTTGTGCAGCAGTGTTGGCATCGAACGCGAGGAGAAGTTGATGGTCTCCATCATCCGCAGCAAGGCGCGAACCGTATCAAGCGACGTCATACATACAACGCCGTTCTCAACCGCTTCACGACGAATACGGAAGCCGTCGCGCTCAGGCGTTTTGCCTTTTGTCAGCGTATTGAAGACGAACTGTGCTTTGCCTTCACGGATCAGATCAAGAATGTTCGGCGATCCTTCGCTAAGCTTGTTCACTGTCGTTACCGTCATGCCCGCTTCTTCAAGCATAGCTGCCGTACCGCCAGTTGCAATGATTTTGTAGCCAATGCTGTAGAAGCCACGAAGCAATTCGAGCGCTTCTTCTTTATCTTTATCCGCAACGGTCGCAATGATCGAGCCCGTTGTCGGGATTTTCATGCCTGCGCCTAGCAATCCTTTGTACAAGGCTTTCGCATATTGCACATCGCGTCCCATAACCTCACCCGTCGATTTCATCTCCGGTGTCAAGGTAGGGTCAACACGGCGCAGCTTCGCGAACGAGAAGACCGGAACTTTAACCGATACATACTCGTCTTCAGGCCACAGTCCGTCTTTATGGCCCAGGTCAGCCAGCTTCGTGCCAAGAATCGCTTGTGTCGCAAGGTTCGCCATTTGCAAGTTTGTTACTTTGCTCAGGAATGGAACCGTACGCGACGAACGCGGATTTACTTCAATGACATACACGATCTCGTTATGAATTACGAACTGGATGTTAACCAAGCCGATTACGTTCAGCGCCTTGGATACTTTGATCGTAATGTCGACGATTTGCTCCTTCACGCTGTCAGACAACGATTGCGGCGGATACACAGCAATCGAGTCGCCGGAGTGAACGCCTGCGCGCTCAATATGCTCCATGATGCCCGGGATCAATACGGTGTCGCCATCACAGATCGCGTCCACTTCCGCTTCCATGCCAAGCATATAACGGTCGATGAGGACAGGATGCTCTGGATTGATTTTTACCGCTACTTCCATGTAGCTCAGCAAATCTTCATCCGAATATACGATTTCCATTGCGCGGCCGCCCAAAACGTACGATGGACGAACGAGTACAGGGTATCCGAGCTTTTGTGCCGTTGCTACTGCTTCGCCAACCGAGGTTACAGTGCTGCCTTCTGGCTGAGCCACGTTCAAGCCGCGAAGCAAAGCTTCGAACTTTTTGCGATCCTCTGCCATATCGATGCTTTCCAGGCTGGAGCCGAGAATTTTCACGCCAGCTTTGGACAGCGGAGCTGCGAGGTTAATCGCCGTTTGGCCACCGAACTGCACGATTACGCCGATTGGCTTCTCTTGCTCAATAACGTTCATGACATCTTCAAGGAATAAAGGCTCAAAGTACAGGCGGTCCGATGTGCTGAAATCGGTCGATACCGTCTCTGGGTTGTTGTTGATGATAACCGCTTCATAGCCAGCCTTCTGAATCGCCCACACCGCATGAACCGTCGAATAGTCAAACTCAATGCCTTGTCCGATCCGAATTGGGCCAGAGCCGAGTACAAGCACTTTCTCTTTCGTCGAAGGCGCTACTTCGTTCTCTACCTCGTAAGTTGAATAGTAGTAAGGCGTGCTCGCTTCAAACTCAGCGGCGCAAGTATCAACCATTTTGTATACAGGTACGATATCAAGCTCTTTACGATAAGTACGAATATCATGCTCATTCGTGTGACTGCCATTCGGATTGCCTTCTTTGCGAAGCTCAGCGATCGAACGGTCGGAGAAGCCTTTGCGCTTCGCCTGGTACAGCGTTTCACGGGAAAGCGTCGCTTCCTGGCGGATTTTATCCTCGAATGCTACGATGCCTTCGATTTTGTCCAGGAACCACCAGTCAATGTTCGTCAGATCTTGAATTTCCTGCAAAGCATAACCACGACGGAACGCTTCGCCTACAAGGAACATGCGCTCATCATCCGGTTTTTGAAGGCGTGCGCGCAGCACATCATCGCTGAGGTCTACTGCTTCCTTCAAGTGGATGCGATGCGTGCCGATTTCAAGCGAACGAACCGCTTTATGAATCGACTCCTCGAAAGTACGGCCAATCGCCATAACTTCGCCTGTCGCTTTCATTTGCGTGCCGAGCTTGCGGTTCGCATTCACGAACTTGTCAAACGGCCAGCGCGGAATTTTCGATACGATGTAATCCAGCGTAGGCTCAAAGCAAGCATACGTTTGGCCGGTTACTGGGTTTACGATTTCATCAAGCGTGTAGCCAATTGCGATTTTAGCAGCCATTTTAGCAATCGGGTAGCCTGTCGCTTTGGAAGCCAGCGCCGAAGAGCGGCTGACGCGCGGGTTAACTTCGATTACATAATATTGGAAGCTTTGTGGATCAAGCGCGAACTGTACGTTACAGCCGCCTTCGATGTTCAAAGCGCGAATGATTTTAAGCGAAGCGGAACGAAGCATTTGATACTCGCGGTCCGACAGCGTTTGGCTAGGCGCTACTACGATACTGTCGCCAGTATGTACGCCAACCGGGTCAAAGTTTTCCATGTTGCAGACAACGATACAGTTGTCATTCGCATCACGCATAACTTCGTATTCAACTTCCTTCAAGCCGGCAATCGATTTTTCGATCAAGCATTGGCCGATTGGGCTGTAACGGATACCCGAGGCAACCGTTTCTAGCAATTCTTCTTCGTTTGCGCAAATACCGCCGCCTGTACCGCCAAGCGTGTAGGCAGGACGAACGATAATCGGGTAGCCGATTTCATTGGCAAAAGCAACTGCTGCTTCAACTGTCGTTACGATGTCGCTCTCTGGTACCGGTTGCTCCAGCTCGCGCATCAGCTCGCGGAACAAATCGCGGTCTTCGGCTTTCTCGATAGCTGTCAGCTGTGTGCCAAGAAGCTGCACATTTTCTGCTTCCAATACGCCAGCGCGCGCCAGCTCTACCGCCATATTGAGGCCTGTTTGGCCGCCAAGCGTCGGCAGCAAACCATCTGGACGCTCCTGACGAATGATTTGCGATACAAACTCAAGCGTAATTGGCTCAATGTAAACTTTATCAGCCATGTTTGTGTCTGTCATAATGGTAGCCGGGTTGCTGTTAATCAATACAACCTCATAGCCTTCTTCCATAAGCGCCTGGCAAGCTTGCGTGCCGGCATAGTCGAATTCAGCGGCTTGGCCGATTACAATCGGGCCGGAGCCGATGACGAGAATTTTTTTGAGTTTATTATTTTTGGGCATACTGAAGCTCCCCTTTCACTTTCAACGTTTCCGCGAGTACGACTTGGCGACGCTTTTGCGGGTTATTTAATTTATGTGTGCGAATCATACTCAGGAATTCGTCAAACAGATAGCTGGAATCATACGGTCCTGGAGCAGCTTCCGGGTGGTATTGCACCGAAAATGCAGGATGCGTATTATGCTTCAGCCCTTCAATTGTGCGGTCATTGTTGTTGATATGCGTTACGGTCAGACCGGAGTTCGCAATCGAATCTTCCATTACAGTGTAGCCATGGTTCTGGGAAGTAATGTAGCAGCGGTTCGTTGCCAGTTCCTTCACCGGGTGGTTTCCGCCGCGGTGGCCGAATTTAAGCTTCGTTGTATCAGCGCCGCAAGCAAGTGCAAACAGCTGGTGTCCAAGGCAAATACCGAAGATCGGGAACTCGCCGAGCAGCTCGGAAATCATTTTAACCGCATGTGGAACGTCTTTCGGGTCCCCAGGGCCGTTGGACAGCTGAATGCCATCCGGTGCCAGGCGGCGAATTTCTTCTGCAGTCGTGTCATGAGGCACAACGACGACGTCGCAGCCGCGTTTAGTCAGCTCGCGCAAAATGCCGCTTTTTGCACCAAAGTCTACGAGCACAATACGCTCGCCATTGCCTGGGCTGGAAAATACATGCTTCGTCGATGTACGAGCTACTTGATCCGTCATTAGTGTGGACAAGCCAAGGCGCTCTTGCAGCTCCTCAATGCGCTCGTTGCCAGTTGTAAGCAGGCCTCTCATCGTGCCGTGGTGACGCAAAATCCGCGTCAGCATGCGCGTGTCGATTTCGCTGATGCCCGGAATGCCATATTCCTTAAGCAGCTGCTCAAGCGAATATTGGGCGCGCCAGTTGCTCGGCACCGGCTCATTGCGGCGCACGACAAAACCGTGGATATACGGGCGAATCGACTCAAAGTCATCGCGAGAAATGCCATAGTTGCCGATAAGTGGATAAGTCATCGTCACGATTTGTCCACAATAGGATGGATCCGACAATACTTCCTGATAGCCAGTAATACCTGTATTAAAAACAACCTCACCCATCGTTTGCACTTCTGCGCCGAAGGATAGTCCTGTAAACAATGTTCCATCTTCCAATAATAATCTCGCTTGCATCCGTCTCACTCCTCAGGTCTACGTATTCCTATATGTCAATTAGCATATCCAAGTTAACGTTCTTATGCTTGCTCCGACCACACAACCGCACCATTTACAATCGTCGCTACCGGCCAGCCTTGCAGCTTCCAGCCGCCGAAAGGCGTGTTGTTGCTGCGCGAGGCAAAGGTTGCCGGATCAACTGCACGTTCGCTGTCAAGATCCACAATCGTCAGATCAGCTGGCGCACCTGCTGCCAGGCGGCCTGTCTCCAGCTTGAACACCCGTGCCGGGTCAGCCGTCATACGGTCCAGCAGGAAGCCAAGCGTCCATTTGCCGGTTTTAACAAACTGCGTGTACAGCAGCGGGAAAGCTGTCTCAAAGCCGACGATTCCGAACGGCGCAAGCTGCATGCCGCGCGCTTTCTCTTCCGCGCTATGCGGCGCATGATCCGTTACGATCATGTCGATCGTGCCGTCTTCCAGCGCTTCGATAACCGCAGCCACATCGCGCGGCGTGCGCAGCGGAGGATTCATTTTCCAATTGGCGTCAAAGCCTGGAATATCCTCGTCCGACAGCACCAGATGATGCGGGCAAACCTCAGCGGTTACGTTGACGCCGATTTGCTTGCCAAGGCGGATCAGCCTTACCGATTGCTCCGTGCTGACATGGCAGACATGATAATGAACGCCTGTCGCTTCAGCGAGCAAAATGTCGCGGCCGACATGAATCGCTTCCGATTCATTCGGAATGCCTTTCAGTCCGTTCTCGCGGGAGAACTTGCCTTCCGAGACGAACAGTCCCTCAACCAGCGTATTGTCCTCACAGTGTGCAATGACCGGCATGTCTAGCGACTTTGCCAGCGCCATCGCATCCTTCATCATTTGCGCGCTTTGTACACCAACACCATCGTCGGTAAAGCCAATTGTGCCAGCCGCTTTCAGCGCTGCGAAATCCGTCAGCTCACGACCGAGCTGATTTTTAGAAATTGCGGCGTAAGGGAGGACGCGAACGACGCCTTCCTTCGCATTTTTGTCCAAAATATAGTTGATCGTTTCAGGTGTATCTGTCACTGGACGAGTGTTCGGCATGCAGGCGATTGTTGTAAAACCGCCTTTCGCTGCTGAACGCGTCCCTGTTGCGATATCTTCTTTATATTCGAAGCCAGGATCGCGCAAATGCACGTGCATATCGATGAAGCCGGCTGATACGAGCTTGCCCTCTGCGTCAATTACTTCTGCTGATCCTGTGTCTGGCAAGGCTTCGCCGCTTGCAAGCTCGGCGATTTTGCCATCCTCAATTCGAATATGCTGCTTCACTAGGCCGCTTGCAGCTGTATCCCATACGCTGCCGTTAATAATCCATAATGACATTATCCGTTCACCCTCCCGATTTCATCTAAAAGTTAGTTCAAAGCCCGTTCTATGACGGCCATTCTGACCGGAACCCCGTGCTCCATCTGCTTAAAAATCCGGGACTTGGCATGCTCGACAAGCTCATCGTCAATTTCAACATTGCGGTTGATCGGCGCCGGGTGCATAATAATCGCGTGATCCGCCATTGCCTCGCTGCGCTCCACCGTCAATCCAAACTGCTCGCGGTAGCTTTCAGCCGAGCTCAGCATGCCGCTTTCGTGACGCTCCAGCTGTACCCGCAGCATCATCACGACATCGGATTTCAGCGCTTCCTCCATCGTTACATAACGGGCATCAAGCTCAGCGGCCTGCAAGTTCGCAGGAGCGCAAAACTTCACCGTAGCCCCCAGCTTTTGCAGAGCGTATAAGTTCGAACGCGCTACGCGGCTGTGCAAGATGTCTCCGATAATCGAGACGGTCAATCCTTTAATTGCGCCAAATTGCTTGCGCATCGTATATAAATCAAGCAGCGCCTGCGTCGGATGCTCGTTGTTGCCATCGCCCGCGTTAATCAGCGGCACTTTAATTTTCGTAGCCAGTTCGGCTAGCAAGCCAATCGGCTTGAGCCGGATAATGCCGACGTCTATGCCCATCGACTCCAAGGTGCGAACGGTATCATATACCGACTCGCCCTTCTGCACACTCGATACGGCTGCTGAGAAGTTCAGCACCTCCGCTCCAAGCCGCTTCTCCGCTACCTCGAAGGAGAAGCGTGTGCGCGTGCTGTTCTCGAAAAACATATTCGCTGCGAACTTGCCCTGCAGCACATTCTGCACTTTCGTCTCCTGCTGCTCCCAATGAGCGGCACGATCCAGTATGGCGATAATTTCCTCTGCGTCAAGCTCCTTCAAACCAAGCAAACTGCGCTGTTTGAGCTGTAAAAGTGTCATTTAGGCTTGCCCCCTCTGATGAATAATTTTCACCTGGTCTAAGGAATCAATCTCGGTTAACGTAACGGAGATTTGCTCTTGTTTGGAGGATGGCACATTTTTGCCTACAAAATCCGGTCTAATCGGCAATTCCCGATGACCACGGTCAACCAGCACAGCAAGCTGAATGCTTTGCGGCCTGCCGCAATCCATTACCGCATCCATCGCAGCGCGAATCGTCCGGCCGGTATACAGCACATCGTCGAACAAAATAATGTTGCGGTCCTGTACGACCGACAGTTCGACATCAATTTCGCCGATTATGCCTGCTTCCATCTCGGTGCGGCTGCCTGGCGCCTTGCCGTCATCGCGATAGCGGGTAATATCCAGTTCCTTCACTAAAACAGGCTTGCCTTCAATTTCCTGTATGCGCTCTGCAATTCTTCGGGCTAAATAAACGCCTCTTGTCCGAATGCCGACCAGTGTACAGTTGTCAATTCCTTTGTTCTTCTCCACGATCTCGTGGGCGATGCGGGTCAGTGCCCGGCGAATGGCTGCATCATCCATAATGACCAAGTGCTCTTCTTCCACCGTTACGTTACCTCCCATCCTAGCGCAGGTTGAACTGCCAACTCTCATCAAGGCGCTTCACAAGCGTAAACGGCTTAGGCTTAAGCCGTCTTCTGGCGGCAAAGCTACCGTTTCGCGATGAAATATAAGCCCGTTATAAGTGTGTAACTTATAAATGCTTATATTTGAAAAAAGACTCCTTGCGTATTCGCAAGGAGCCCATGATTAACCGCTAAGGATTCCATCCATCCCCGCCAACCTTATGAGTTGCGGAAGATGAGGAGTTTCTTGTCCCCAGCTTAATTAATCAACTATTCACGCTACCTTGCCAGCCTCACAGGACTGAGTTAAAGGTACAACTTTATACCAAAGGAATTATCCCACGTTCGACATAAGATGTCAAGTGGCAGCAGCCTTAAACACGATCTGCCCACCTTGTGCTGGATGTTTATCATATTTATGGCAATCTGTTGGCATACTAACCAGCAACTACGGACATTTTGCAAGCAGGAGGGAACAAGATGCAGTCGCACGTATCACGGCCACATGAAAAAGTCAGCCTGCCCGCTTCACTCGATGCGTGCATCCAGCATATTCAAACTGAAATCGGCGGCAGCTCGGATCTCGTCGTCAAACGGTTCTCCTGCCTGCATCTGTGGCCTGGCGCTCTCGTTTATATTGAAGGCATGATTGATATTCAAATGCTTCATCAGTCGGTATTGGGCTCACTTATGGGCTATGCGAATGAGCACACGCCAAAGTTTGACGATCCGAATGATCGCTTAACTCATGTGAAAGAGGATGTATTAATCGCCGGAAACACCGATTATATCGATGAGATGGAGCTTCTGTTCCATCGCCTGCTGTCCGGCGCCATTGTATTGCTCCTGGATAACAGCATGCAAGCCATTAGCATTAGCGCGGCTGGTTGGGAAGACCGCAGTATAACCGAACCACAATCGCAATCAGTCGTTCGCGGGCCTATGGAAGCTTTTACAGAAAATCTGCGTACGAACACCACTTTAATCCGCAGAAGAATTAAAGATTCTCAGCTCTGGTTGGAAACGCGGCAAATCGGAAAACTAACAAAAACATCCGTTGCTCTTATGTACATGAAACATCTGGTTGATAAAGGTGTAATCGAAGAGGTGCGGCGCCGGCTGGATGATATTGATATCGACAGCATTTTGGAAAGCGGCTATATTGAGGAACTGATTCAGGACGTTACACTGACACCTTTTCCCACGATCTACAACAGCGAGCGCCCTGATACGGTCGCTGCCGGACTGCTGGAAGGTCGGGTTGCCATTATCGTCGATGGCACTCCGTTCGTCATGCTTGTCCCTTCACTGTTCGTCCATTTCTTCCAATCGCCCGAGGACTATTACCAGCGCGCAGATATCAGCTCCCTGTTGCGGCTCATTCGCTATTTATCGTTTTTTATCGCCATGCTTGCGCCCTCCTTCTATATCGCCATTACGACTTTTCATCAGGAAATGCTGCCGACCAGCCTGCTCATTAATCTCGCAGCACAGCGCGAGGGCGTACCGTTCCCTGCGTTCATCGAAGCCGTCCTTATGGAGCTTACCTATGAAATTCTGCGCGAAGCGGGCGTACGCATACCTAAGACGGTAGGCCAGGCAGTATCCATCGTTGGCACGCTCGTTATCGGACAGGCAGCTGTAGACGCTGGCGTCGTATCGGCAGCGATGGTCATTATCGTCTCGATTACCGCCATATCGAGCTACGTCATTCCCGAAAACGGCATGTCGATCGCCGTACGGATTTTGCGTTTTTTGCTCATGATTCTAGCGGCAACGTTCGGATTTTTCGGCATTTTGCTCGGAATGCTGGCCATTTTGCTTCATTTGACGAATTTGCGTTCGTTTGGTGCAGCATACATGAGCCCATTCGGCCCATTCGTAGCTTCAGATATAAAAGATTCACTGTTTCGTATGCCATGGACGCATATGATGAATCGACCATACTCCAATGGCAATAGACAGAAAAAAAGGCAAAAGAAACGTACGAAACGCTTATAAGGAAGGGGACGCCGCATGAAAAGAACAGGTATTTCCTTGTTGGCTGCCGCTTTAATTTTGCTGTTGATAACCGGCTGCTGGGACCGTCAGGAAATGAACGAACTTGGCATCGTTCTTGCTATGGCGATCGATAAGGGAAAGAACAATATGCTGGAAGTATCCTGCCAGATCGTCGTCCCATCGGAAGTAGCATCCAATTCCGGAAAAAGCACGACAACGCCCGTAACGCTGTACCAAGCGAGCGCGCCCACCGTCCTCGAAGCGATTAATAAAATGAGCCTGATTAACCCACGGATTAGCTATATGTCCCATATTCGCGTACTTATTTTCAGCGAAGCGGTCGCTAGAATGGGCATTGCCGATGAGTTGGAAACTTTTTTGCGGCATCCGGAAATCCGGCCAGACTATTATGTGATGATTGCACGCCATTCGAAAGCTTCGGAAATTTTGAATATTTTAACCCCGCTGGAAACCATTCCAGCCAATAACCTGTTCCTTTCCCTGCAAAATTCCGCAAAAACATGGGCACCTACTATTACTACCGCCTCTGACGATTTATTGGAGAAAATGATTAGCGACGGAGTGGAGCCTGTACTGACTGGCGTCCAAATTATAGGTGATAAGCAGCACGGTGGAAATAAGGATAATTTGACGACAATTAAGCCCGCAGCGAATTTGACGTATACTGGCATGGCAGTGCTCAAGAAGGACAGGCTGCTTGGCTGGATGAACGAGCAGGAAAGCAAAGGCTATAACTATATTACAAACAATATAAAAAGTACGACGGGAAACTTACCTTGCCCGGACCATAAAGACAAGCTAAACATCAAGGTACTGCGCAGCCAGACCGATGTTACCTCCAAAATTGTAGACGGAAAGCCGGTTATCCACATTAAAGTCAACAATATGTCCAGCATCATGGGAGATGCTTGTACCGTGCCAATCTCTAGTCAGGATGACCTCAAAATCATTGAGAAGGAGGGCAGCGAAAAAATCGAAATGTTTATGAAAGAATCTGTAAAAACTGTTCAAAAGCGTTTTAAATCCGACATTTTTGGATTTGGTCTGAATATTAGCCGAAATAATCCCAAGCAGTGGGCGCAATTACGCGATCATTGGGATGAGGAGTTCCCAAGACTGAAGATAGAATACGAAGTTCATGTTCAACTGCGAGGGGTCGGCATGCTCGACGATTCTATTTTACAGGATATAAAGGAGTAAACCAATGTCACTGCCAACGCTCATTGTATTATGTGTCGCTATTTCCTTCGGGATGATTCAAATGCCCGCTTTAATCAAAAAAAAGCTGAAACGAGAGGCTTTTGCTTATTTTCTGCTGCTCAGTGCCGGAACCACCTTCAGCATTTACGCAGCAAATGTGCAGCCTGTGCCAAGCCCGCTTAATGCGTTAATTACGATTTATGAGCCCGTCAATCAATTTTTCGATCGAATGTTCCGACCTTAAACTATGAAGGGAGCCACTATGCCATGCTGGAAAAAGGAAGAATTAGCGCAAGACAGCTGGCCGTGCTTGTTTTTTTAGCCGCTGTTGGCGATATGATCTTGATCATACCTGCTATTATTGCGGGCTACGCGCAGCAGGATGGGTGGATCGCCGCCCTGTTCGGCATACCTATCGGGTTGCTTATTCTTTGGCTGATTCTCCATTTGAGCAGCTTTTACCCAAAGCTCAATCTAGTTCAAATCAATGACCGTATTCTCGGAAAATGGCTGGGGGCGCTGCTCAGCTGCGCCTATTTGCTCTTTTTCCTGCTGGCTGGCTCAACCTTCATCCGTGAGGTTGGAGACTTTTTGACAACTCAGCTGTTCCTGAGTACACCTATTCGCTACATCCATCTCTTGTTCGTGCTGATCCTCATGTGGGGCGTATGGAATGGCATTGAGTCGATTGCCCGAAGCGCCGAAATCTTGCTGCCACTGTTTATTTTTATTTGTTTAGCTTTAATTGTCTGTCTGATCCCGCAAATGGATTTAGAACGGTTAAAGCCCTATTTTGGCTCGGAAGGGCCGTCATTCGCTCATGCTACGATGATGTTCAGCGTTTATCCGTTCGGGGAATTATGCTCCTTTCTCATGATTTTCCCCTATGCCTCCAAACCAGCTCATCGAAACAAGGATGTGCTTATCTCGGCCTTATGCGCTTCACTGCTGCTTTTCCTGCTCGTGTTTATTTCCTTGACGGTTCTCGGCGCTTATTTTACCGAGCATAATATTTATTCGACTTATGTGCTGACGCAAAAAATCAATATCGGGGCTTTTCTTCAGCGTATTGAAGCTTTAATAGCTACTGCCTGGGTCATTTCAACCTTCTTCAAAACCGTGCTTTATTTTTACGCCTTCTCGATCGGAACGGCGCAGCTGCTGAGGCTCTCTACCTTCAAACCGCTCATCGTTCCAACCTCCTTCCTCATGTTTGGTCTGGCCATGATGATTGCACCCAATCTTTTGTATTATGTCAAAACGATTGTTCCCTACTGGATCGACTGGGATTTCACCCATGGCTTTATAATTCCGGCACTGCTCGTTTCCATCTATTATATGAAGAAAAAATTCAAGAAAAAAAGCTCCGCAACCTGAGGTTGCGAAGCTTTTTTGTCTTATGGCATATGTTATGCAAGCCATTTATCCGTTTGGCTTACAGCGACATTTTGCGAATACGTTCAACCGCTTTTTCCGTATTTTCACGGCTGCCAAATGCAGTCAGGCGGAAGTAGCCTTGGCCGCTTTGTCCGAAGCCGACGCCCGGCGTACCCACAATGTTCGCTTCCGAAAGCAACTTGTCGAAGAAGGCCCATGAATCGAGGCCGTTTGGTGTTTTCAGCCAAATGTACGGCGCGTTAACGCCGCCAAATACTTCAAGACCAATCGAAGCAAGACCGTCACGAATGATTTTCGCATTCGTCATGTAGTAGTCCACCAGTGCTTTAATCTGCTCTTTGCCTTCTGGCGAGTAGATTGCTGCTGCGCCGCGCTGAGTGACGTAAGACACACCGTTGAATTTCGTCGTGTGACGACGGTTCCACAGATCATTGATCAATACTTCCTTGCCGTTGTCATCGAAGCCTTTCAGCTCGCGTGGAACGACGGTGTAAGCACAACGAACGCCTGTGAAGCCTGCTGTTTTGGAGAAGCTGCGGAATTCGATTGCAACTTCCTTCGCGCCTTCGATTTCATAAATGCTATGCGGCACATCCGATTCTTGAATAAAAGCTTCATAAGCCGAATCGTACAAAATGATGCAATTGTTGCTTTTTGCGTAGTCAACCCATTTTTGCAATTCCTCACGGGAAAGCGTCATGCCCGTCGGATTGTTCGGGTAGCATAGGTAAATCAGATCCACCTTGCGGTCTGGCAGGCTTGGCGTAAAGTTGTTTTCCGCTGTGCACTCTAGGTAAACGATATTTTCATAACGCTTCGAATCTGTATTGTATTTGCCAGAGCGTCCAGCCATAACATTCGTGTCCACATAAACCGGGTACACCGGATCTTGAACCGCTACGATGCTGTTTTGGCTAAAAATCTCCTGAATGTTGCCGACGTCGCATTTTGAGCCATCGCTCAAAAACACTTCGTTCGTTTGAATATCGACGCCGCGTGCTTTGTAATCATTCTCGATAATGGCGTTAATCAAGAAGTCATACCCTTGCTCCGGGCCGTATCCGCGGAATGAGCCTGGTACAGCCAGCTCGTCCACAGCTTCGTGCATCGCTTTAACAACCGCTTCCGGCAACCCCCGCGTAACGTCGCCAATCCCTAAGCTAATAATTTCGGCATTCGGGTTTTCTTTAATAAACTGGGTGCGACGCTTTGCAATCTCGGAAAATAAATAGCTGCCTTGCAGCTCCTGGTAATTATGATTAATGTTCGTCATTATTTATCACCAATCCTTTAACTACTAGAATAGCTTACTTTTCCCCGAGACTTAATAAAGGATTTGCCCAAAAGTTTGTATTTTCGCGATACTGCTCCGCCAAGTGCAAGGACACTCCAGCCCGGCTTATCGGCCGCGCAGTACGCTCAATACATGGTTCATATCGCCGGGAATCGGCGCTTCGAAATGCATGAGCTCGCCTGTGCGCGGATGCTTGAAGCCAAGCACTGCCGCATGCAGCGCTTGTCCTTTAAGCGCTACTGTCTTGTTGCGACCATACATCGGATCGCCTGCCAGCGGATAGCCAATATACTTTAAGTGGACGCGAATTTGATGCGTGCGCCCTGTCTCAAGCTGCAGCTCCAATAGCGAATAGTCTTCCCCAATACGCTCGATAACCATGAAATGCGTAACCGCATGCTTGCTGTTGCGCTCCGTGACTGTAAACATTTTACGGTCATTCGTATCTCTGCCGATTGGCGCATCAATCGTGCCATGGTCATGCGGCAAATTGCCATGCACCAAACCGATATATTTGCGCGTTATCGAATGGTCCTTCAGCTGCGCAGCGAGCGAAGCGTGAGCCAAATCATTTTTCGCGATCATCAGCAGTCCTGAGGTGTCCTTGTCAATGCGATGGACGATGCCGGGACGAAGTACGCCGTTAATGCCCGACAGGTCTTTACAATGATACATGAGCGCGTTGACAACGGTGCCCGATGAATGGCCCGGTGCGGGGTGAACGACTAGTCCGCGCGGTTTGTTAATGACGATGACATCGCTATCCTCATAGACGATATCAAGCGGTATATTTTCAGGATCAATGACAGCCTCTTCCGGCTCGGGAATCGTAACGACGATAACGTCGCCCGCGGCAACTTTATAATTTCTTTTGCCTGTTTGGCCGTTTACCGTTACAGCTTGGACCTTAAGCCATTCCTGCACTTGCGTGCGCGATATAGACGGATCATCCATCGCTTCGGTTACGACTTTGTCCAGACGTTCGCCAGCTTGATCCTCGTCAATGACAAAACCAACTTGCTCCTGCTCTTCCAGTTCAAACTCTTGCTCTATTTCTTGCTCATCAAACGGTTTGCTGCTCATTCGGGTTAGACTCCTTATCCTCTTCACTTCTCATTTGATCCTGCTTCTCCTGCTTCGAGGTCAGCAAGGCATCAATTAATATCAATGCGACACCTACGCAAATCGCCGAATCAGCGACGTTAAAAATCGGGAACGAATAGCTGCCGAAATTAAACAGCAGGAAATCGACAACTTCGCCGTACATCGCCCGGTCCAGAAAATTGCCGAACGCTCCGCCAAGCACAAGTCCAAGACCTGTTAACAACCATACTTTGCCGAGCTTCCGAGTCGTTTGTATGTACCAGATAATCGCGGCTAAAATAACAATCGTAATGACGATAAAAAATAAACGCTGCTCCTGCAAAATACCAAAGGCAGCCCCTTTGTTGCGGTGCGATGTAATGTAAAAGAAATTGCCAATTACACTAATCAAATCACCCAGGTTCAGCTGTGTCGCAATTATTTTCTTCGTTATAAAATCTACAACAAATACGAATAAAGCGATCCAGTAGTAGTAATAACGCATCTACTTTCTCCTTTCGTTGTGCATGCAAGGCCTTTCCGTCTGCATAACATTCCGTCATATGTCCCAAGCTATTGTAGCATAGTCAATATGGAATGAGCCAGCCTCTGCAGTGCGGAGGACTAAATGCGCAAAGGACGGTGCCTGACATGAGGCTGCCTACAATGGAACAGCTAAGCGAGCTGCATGCTCGGTTAATATCGGACAAGCAAGACATTGAACAACGACTTGAGCATAACGGCCACTATGGCCTTGCTACGGGATGGAAATCGAATAACAGCGATCTTTCAACAATCGACAATCACCCAGCGGATTCCGGAACTGATATGTTCGAGCGCAGCAAAGACATTGCCCTGCTGGAGCAGGAGGAGCTGCATTTGTACAGAATTGATGCGGCGCTGGAAGCTTTTCAAAACGGGACCTACGGTTCCTGCATTGTGTGCAAGGAGCCTATTCCTTATGAACGGCTGGAAGCCATTCCAGATTGCTTATATTGCCTGGACCATGCTCCGCGGCAAGATCTGGACGCGCAGCGTCCAATTGAGGAAGAGACGATTCAAATGCCTTACGGCTATTCCAGTGAAAAAGCCTACACGGGCTGGGCCGGCTTCGACGGCGAAGATGCGTGGCAAATTGTCGAGCAATGGGGCAACTCCGACTCCCCGGCCATGTCTGACAACCGCGAAGCAACCGATTATGAGCATATTGGCTCGGCCTCCGAGGAAAATGAAGGTTTTGTAGAGCAGCTTGAAAGCTTCGTTGCCACCGATATTACCGGGCGCCATGTGTCCATTATTCATAATTCACAATATAAGCGTTATATGGAAAGCAATGAAGGCGACCACCATTTGGAGCAGGACCGTTAAATACGTTTCGCTCATAGACAGCAGCTTCCGTTATTTGTTCATAAAAAGGCCCCTGCTCTTATAAGGCCAGCATTATGAATAAATAACGGAGCGTTTGTCTTTGTCAATGTATGTAACCTACTGCCTAATAGTTTTTCCCTTCCAGCTGAATCTGAACGATGCGCACGATATCCGCAATATAGTCGCCGATAATCGGCAAATTGAGCGCCCCTAAAATTTGCAATACATACAAAATCGTCGCTGCAAAAAAAGTAAAGCCAATCGCGATACCGACGCCTCTCGCCAAGCCAGCAAGCACATTGCGCCATATGAGGCTGATTGGCCGATTAAGCAAATCCACATATTCGGCTATTTGCGTACGTTCCATTTCCGCCGCTATCTTGCTCAGCCTGCTATCCAGCTTGCTTAGCGTATGTTCGAGCGACTGCTCTTCCTTCACGGAACGAATCGGCTTACGCTCCAGCTCTTTCATCTCAGCATCCCTCCCAGGCATAAAAATAAGGAAAAAACGAGCATAAGCTATGCTCGTTTTTTATTTGCTCCTTATACTATATCCTTAAACGCCTTTTTCTTATGCTGAATAAAACAAGCTTGGCACAATTTTCTTCGCGCCCTGGCTTTAGCCTTTGATCAAAATGCCAATTTCCTTCTCGCCCAATTGGACCCGTTCGCTGCCTTCAAGCTCTTCATAGGAAACGCTGCTCAGCAGTACATTTTCCTCCAGCACATGGCTGAACGCTTCAAGCGCTGTGCGCAATCCTTCATCGACGCTCAGCACAAGGTCAATGCGCTTCTCGATTGGCAGATCCAGCTTTTTGCGCGTATCTTGAACCGCACGGATCACTTCGCGCACCCAGCCCTCTTGCTCCAGCTCAGGCGTAATGTCCGTATTCAAGGCTACGGTAATACCGCCGCCAGAAGCGGACGCAAAACCGGATTTCGCTTGCTTCTCAACGAGCAGCTCCTCGACAGGAATGAACAGCTCTTCCGCATCCACAGCCATAGCGAGCGCGCCATGCGCTATAACGGCACGCGTTTCGTCGGCCGTTAGCGATTTCAGGTGAGCCTGAATCGGACCAACGTTTTTGCCGTATTTTTTACCAGCCACTTTGAGGTTCAGCTTAAGCGTGAAATCCACAAATCCACTATCGCTGTTTTGCACGACGATTGATTTGACATTGATTTCATCCTTCACGATTTCCTCATAGCCTGCCACGTCAAACTCACGGTCAAGGGACACGATCAGCTCAGACAGCGGCTGACGCGTCTTGATGCCCGTCTCGTTGCGAACGTTGCGGGCAAGCTCGACGATTTGCTTCGCGCTCTCCATATCCTGCTCTAGCGTTAGGTCAATAGCGGACTCGTCTGCTGTAGGATAGTTTGCGAGATGGACGCTTTCTCCGCCGCCAAGGTTGCCATAGAGGTCTTCCGCAAGAAGCGGGGCATATGGCGCAATGACGCGTGCCAGTGTCAGCAGCACATGACGCAGCGTTTGATAGGCATTGATTTTATCCTCGGTCAGGCCGCTGCCCCAGAAACGATCACGGGAACGACGGATGTACCAGTTGCTCAGCTCGTCAACGAAAATTTCAATCGCCTTCGCCGGATTCAGGAAGTCATTACCGTCAAGCCCTTTCACAGTTGTCTTGATCAGGCTGTTCAGACGCGATACGATCCAGCGATCCAGCTTATTCGCGGAATGACGCTCTTCGTATGTTTTGTGATCGAAACCATCGATCGTTGCATACAGCGCATAGAAGGCGTGCGTATTGACAATGGTGTCAATGACCTTCGATTTTGCTTCGCCCACGATCGAACGCGAGAAACGTTTGCTGTTCCAAGGTGCACTATCCGCAAGCAGCGCCCAACGGAAAGCATCCGTGCCGTACTCGTTGATAATTTCCCAAGGATCAATAACATTGCCTTTGGATTTGGACATTTTCTGACCATTTTCATCCAAAATATGTCCGGTCGAAATAACCGCTTTATACGGCGCCTTGCCGTTGTATAACGTCGATACCGCAAGCAGGCTGTAGAACCAGCCGCGCGTCTGATCGATGCCTTCACAAATCATATCTGCCGGATACTGTTCGGCAAAACGATCGTTATTTTCAAAAGGAACATGATGCTGCGCAAACGGCATGGAGCCGCTGTCGAACCATACATCGATCACTTCTGGCGTACGCGTCATAATTGCGCCTTCGGCAAACGGCGATTTCAGCTTGATTTCATCGACGTAAGGCTTATGCAGCTCAATGTCCTCCGGCACGTCGCCAACCGCACGCTCGCGCAGATCGGCAATGCTGCCAGGCGAATATTGCTTGCCCGTCGCTTCGCAAATCCATACGTTCAGCGGCGTTCCCCAATAGCGGTTGCGGCTGATGTTCCAGTCCACCAAATCCTCAAGGAATTTGCCGAAGCGTCCCTCGCGGATATGGCCTGGGTACCAGTCTACTCCATTGTTGTTAGCGATCAGCTGATCTTTAACGGCCGTCGTCTCAATGAACCAGCTTTCTGTCGCATAATACAAGAGCGGCGATTTACAACGCCAGCAGAACGGATAGCTATGCTCGTAACGCTCCTTCGAGAACAGCAGGCCGCGCTCGCTAAGCATTTTCACAATGTCGACATCGCAATCTTTGACGAAGCGTCCAGCAAGGTCTGTCACTTCATCGACATAACGGCCTGCATTGTTCACGACGTTCAGCATGCTGATGCCGTTTTGGCGTGCCACTCTATAGTCATCCTCACCATGCGCCGGCGCAATGTGTACAATACCTGTACCGCTCGTATCGCTTACGAAATCGCCAGCGATGACTTTATGCGCATTGGAAACGGCAACGTAACGGAATGGCGGCTCGTAGCTTTGGCCAACCAGTTCGGAGCCCTTAAGCGAGGACAGCACTTCGTGCTCCTCTTTAAATACGCTCTCTACCAGGTTTTTAGCGACGATAAACACTTCGCCATTGCTTGCTACACGAACGTATTCGAGCTCCGGATGAACAGCAAGCGCTACGTTTGCCGGCAGCGTCCAAGGCGTAGTCGTCCACGCCAGCACGGATTCGCCAGTGTCCGCAAGCTTAAACTTGACCGTTGCGCTCAAATCTTTAACGTCCTCATACCCTTGAGCAACCTCATGGGAGCTCAGCGTCGTTTGGCAGCACGGGCAATATGGGCTTACGCGGTGACCGCGATACAGCAAGCCCTTGCTATGAATCGTCGAGAGAATATGCCATACACTTTCGATATATTCGTTTTTAAGCGTAATGTACGGGTTGTCAAGATCTGTCCAATAAGCGATGCCCTCGGTCAGCTCGCGCCACTGCTTCTCATATTCAAAGACGCTGTCCTTGCATTTTTTGATAAAAGCTTCTACGCCGTAATTTTCGATCTCCTGCTTGCCGGAAATGCCGAGCTGCTTCTCAACACCAAGCTCTACAGGAAGGCCATGCGTATCCCAGCCCGCTTTGCGAACGACGCGGTAGCCGGACATCGTTTTGTAGCGGCAAATAAAATCTTTAATGACGCGGCCCAGCACGTGGCCGATATGCGGCGCGCCGTTAGCGGTCGGAGGACCTTCATAAAACACGAAATTCGGTTTGCCTTCACGGTTTTCAATCGACTTTTTGAACGTATCGTTATCCGCCCACTGCTTTAATACGCGAAGCTCGCGCGTTCTTGCTTTTTCCTTCACATCTACACGTTGCATCTTCAAATTCCTCCCGACAATTAGAAGCCCTTTATAAGAATGAAACTTATGCAGGCTTATATTTTCAAAAAAATAAAGCCCCGCCCCTGTAGAAGGGACGAGGCTTGCTCGCGTTACCACCCTTGTTCCGTCAATGTCGCTGCATAAGCAGCCTAAAAGACGGCACCTTTGGCGTGAATGCCTTAGCATCCACGGTCCTTGTAACGGAGGACGGACCGTCGGCCCTTACTCCTTCTGCCGTACAGCTACAATAGCTGGTTAGGAAAAGTTTCGGCGCCGCTTCTCGGAGATGATATTCTGTAACTGCTTGAACGTCGTCTTGCAGCAAAGCAACGACTCTCTGGGGATCAAGCCACGATACATACTCGTTCTCGTCAACGAAGTTTCACATCTGAACAATCATTAATCCTATTTATAGCGTATCGTCGCCCCGTTGTCAATTCGTGTTGTGCGGATTAACCTCGGGAAAGCTGCTCCAGCTCAGGATGCTGGCCTGGATCAAGCGTTCTCCAATCGTCCTGGCTCAGCAGTTCCAGCTGCGCTTCCACAAGCGTACGGAACCGTGCACGGAAGATCGATGCCTGCTTCTTCAGCTCCTCAACCTCAACCGATACTTTGCGCGACTTGCTCAGCGAGTCATTAATAATGCGATCCGCATTTTTCTCCGCTTCCTTGATGATCAGCTGCGCTTCCTTCTTCGCATTGTTTCGAACCTCGTCAGCCGCCTCTTGTGCGACGATAATCGTCTTGCTCAGCGTCTCTTCGATGTTCGAGAAGTGGTTCAGCTTCTCCTGCATATTAAGGATCTGGTTCTGCAGCTCCTTATTTTCGCGGATTATCGTTTCATAATCTTTAATGACCTGGTCAAGAAATTCATTGACCTCATCCTCGTCATAGCCGCGCAACCGGCGACCAAATTCCTTATTATGTATGTCCAATGGCGTTAACGGCATCGGCGCACCTCCTCGACTTATTTCCATACCGGAAAACATTTGCTGTGGAAAGGATTCGACAACCGCCAGCAAAATCCTGCAATTGGGCTAAATAAATTTGCCCACCTTCAGCCGAATTCTGCCTTTCTTCGTCACGCCATCCGCCTCCATAACTTTAAATCGGCCCAACCCTTTTATAGATACGACATCGCCTTCGCGCAGCTGCTCGGACGGGTCTTCCACCGTTTTCCAGTTCACCCGGCATCTGCCGGCGCGAATGGGATCTACAATTTTTGTACGGCTGATCCGGTGCACATCGCTTGCAATACCGTCTACCCGCATCGAAGCCACTGTAAAGCTCATTTCCTGCAGCTCTGGCACGACTGGCGACAAGGAAGACAGTGGAATGATTTCGGTCAATACGCTCGCACGGTGCACCTGCCTTAAGTGAACGTTCAAATAATCCGCAATATCTTCCGTCATCATAATGTGAGCGAAAGTTTCATGGACATGAATGTCCCCTACCCGGTCACGCTTGATGCCAAGGCCCAGCAGGGCGCCAAGGTAATCGCCATGATCGAGCTGCTGGCTTGTCCCGCCCGGACCGCTGACCTGTACCTCCAGCACAGCAATTGCGGCAAGCTCCTGATCCAGATCGCGGTAATCCGGCCCAATAATCGCCCGGCAGCGCTCTGCCTCAGGGTAGCCGCCATCAAGCCGCAGCTCCACATCCGGATGGCGATTGACGAGGCTTTGAACGATCTGAGCCTGTCTCGGGTCCAAAAAATCGGTCCGCTTCAGCTCATGCTGCTGTGCGGACCGCTCCACCCATTCCCACGCCCGGTCAACGAATGGCTTCTCGTCCGGGTGGAAATGGTCATATATAGGTAATTTCATTGAAATTCCCTTCCTAACTTTTGAAATCTAGCCCGGCAGTATAAAGCCTACTACCGCAATGAGCCCCATTGCCACAAAACGAAGCGCAAAAATCGCTACGATTGGGGAAATATCAATCATGCCGCCAATCGGTGGAATGAAACGGCGGAAAATGCCTAAGTACGGCTCAACCAGCTTGCCTAAAAATACGCCAATAAAGCTTTCGCGCGCATTGGGCAACCACGACATTAACACATAACCAATAATCATAAAGCTGTAAATACTTTGAAGGTTCATAATGAGCCCTGATACACTACTAAACAATCGGTGGTCACCTCATTTTGGAGTATTCATTGTCCTCTGCCATCATTTCCGTAATCGACCCTTGAATTTCAACCGAATCCGGCGTACATAGGAAAATGTTCGGGCCGAGCTTCGAAATATTGCCACCCAAAGCGTACACTGTACCGCTGAGGAAATCAACAATGCGAAGCGCCAAATCGGTACGCACACGCTGCAGGTTCACAATGACGGCACGGCGCGAACGCAGATGATCGGCAATATCCTGCGCCTCATCATAGGAGCGCGGCTCGCTTAAGATAACTCGTACATTTTTCTGCGAATGTATGCTTACGATGTTGTTGCCCTTTGTATTTTTACGTGCTTCGAACGGAGAGGTTTCAATTTCATGGTCTGGCTCCTCCGGCTGCGCGCTTCTTTCCCGTTCAATGATCTCTTCTTCCTCCTGCAAACCAAGAAAATTCATAAACTTATTCATAACGCCCATTCGTCATCCCTCTTTTCCAACTAGTATCGTTCCTAATCTAATCCACGTTGCGCCTTCTTCAATCGCGACCTCAAAGTCATTCGACATGCCCATGGAAAGTTCCGTCAGCGGAGCGTTCAAAGCCACTGCCCTATTCATCTTATCCCTCAGCTCCCGCAAAGCGCGGAACACAGGCCGGGTCTGCTCAGCTTCAGCCTCATAAGGCGCCATCGTCATTAAGCCTACCGGCTGTACATACTGAAAGCCTTTAATCGCTTCCAGAAGCTCCGGGAGCTGCTCCGGTTCAAGGCCATGCTTGGAGTCTTCGCCCGATACATTAACCTGAATCATACAGGGCACCTGCACGCCAAGCTGCGCTGCTCGCTTCTCGATTGCCTGTGCAAGCGACAAGCGGTCCAGCGAGTGAATGTATGTAAACTTCCCTATGACATCTTTAACCTTATTCGTCTGCAGCGAACCGATGAAATGCCAGATGGCTTGTCCATCGCCTCCTTCGGCTGTTTCGCCGCTAATCGCTTCCCACTTGGGCAGCGCGTCCTGAAAGCGGTTTTCGCCTAAATGGCGAAGTCCCTCGTCAAACGCCTGAACAGCTGTAGCGAGCGATACATATTTAGTCACCGCAATAACGTTCACATCCTCCGGCTTACGACCGCTTCTCTCGCATGCTGCATCGATCCGGCGCTGTACATTTGCTATCCGCTCTGTTAATGAGCTCTCCAATTTCGTCACCTCTTTGCAATCCCAATCCAGCTGGCCATTCGTCCTGTTTTGCCGCCCTCCATCCGGTGGGAGAAAAACAGATCCTGACGACAGCCAGTACACCACTGTGTTAATTCGATATGGATCGGCATAATTCCTGCTTTTATCATAATCTGACGGTTAATTTCTTTCAAGTCGACCATCGCCTTGCCATTTGGCAGCAGCTTTATCAGCGAATTACGCGCTTCTTCGCCGCTCAGCTCGAAGGATTCGAGCAAAGGAAGCACCTTGCTAATGACCGTTTGGTCGACCTCATAACAGCAGCCGCCAATCGACGGGCCGATAGCGGCACGCACATTGTCCGCTCTAGTGCCATATTGCGCGGCCATCGCCTCAAGCGTCACTTTGGCAATATGCGCAACGGTCCCTTTCCAGCCCGCATGGGCAAGCGCTACCGCCTGATGCTCCGGATCATAAAAATAAAGCGGCACGCAATCGGCATAAAAGGAAGCGAGCAAAATGCCCGGCACATCCGTCATCAGGGCATCGGTATCCGCAATCGCATCGCTGCGGGACTCCCTGCCCCGCCCAGCGTCCTGCTCGGTTACTTTATATACATCAGCGCCATGCACCTGCTCCGCGCAGGTCCACGCCTCGAAGGGAAAGCCGACCGCATCAGCAACCTGCTGGCGGTTGTGAATAACGTCGCGATCTGCATCGCCGACATGGAGCCCCATATTCAGCGTCGCCCAAGGCGCGGCGCTTACACCGCCATCGCGGCCGGTAAACCCGGCTGTCAGCTGATTATTTTCATCCATCCAATTAGACAACAAAAAAAGCGAAGGATTCTTCGCTGAATGATTCCACTTAAAAGCTTCCATTCGGGTCATCACCTCTTTATGCAGTTTACCCTGTTATCCTCTTGCGTGCAAATCCTCTTCCTCCAGGCGCTGCTTCGTTTCATCCATGCGTACGAGCACTACATCCGCCCCAATTTTCACAATGTTGCGCCAAGGAATGACGACCTCGCCGCCTGGCCCGCCAAACAGCCCCATAAAGCGGCTATACTGCGGAATCACGATGGAATCGATGCGTCCCTGCCTCAAATCCAGCTCCAAATCGGTAATATGCCCAAGCTTCTTGCCATCCACAATATTAATGACATCCTTCGTCTGAAAATCAGATATCTTCATCGTTTGCTCACCACTTTTCCAGCGGGATGAATAACCATTTTTATGACCGGGCATGCTGTACTGCCCTGCTCCGCCTAGCTGTGCACTCTTTTATATCAGTATATGTAAGACGCGCCCAAAATGTCCTCTTTCGCAAAATAACTACTTTTAGCAGCATCCGGCGGGCATAAAGACATTAAAAAGACCGGACATCAATGTCCGGCCTGCTTCCCATAAGGCGAGCTGCGTGAAAGCCAAACCTTCCACGCAGCTCGTCATCTTTGTCTCGAGCGTCTACGTCTTGACATACTTCTGCATTTGCTGGATCGCCGACTTTTCTAGGCGTGATACTTGAGCCTGCGAGATGCCGATTTCATCGGCGACCTCCATTTGCGTCTTGCCTTCGAAAAACCGCATCGACAAAATCATTTTTTCCCGATTATTCAGTTTATGCATCGCTTCGCGGAGCGCGATTTCCTCGATCCACGACACATCTTTGTTTTTGTCATCGCTAATTTGATCCATGACATAAATCGGATCGCCGCCATCATGGTAAATCGGCTCAAACAACGATACCGGGTCCTGAATCGCATCAAGCGCGAACACAACATCTTCCTTTGGAACATTCAGCATTTCGGAAATTTCAAAAATCGTCGGCTCGCGCGAATTTTGATTCGTTAAGCTGTCTCTGGCTTGCAGCGCTTTATAAGCGATATCGCGCAAGCTACGAGATACTCTAATCGGGTTATTGTCGCGCAAATAACGGCGGATTTCCCCGATAATCATCGGGACAGCATAGGTGGAAAATTTGACGTTCTGGCCAAGATCAAAATTATCTATCGCCTTCATAAGTCCAATGCAGCCGACCTGGAATAAGTCGTCTACAAACTCTCCCCTATTGTTAAACCGTTGAATGACACTGAGCACAAGCCTCAAGTTGCCATTAACCAATTTCTCTCTGGCTGCCCACTCATTGCGGGTTTGCAAAGCGGTGAACAGCTCCCGCATTTCAACATTTGTCAGGACAGGCAGTTTTGCGGTATCCACTCCACAGATCTCGACTTTATTTCGTGCCAACGTGATTACCTCCCAAGGAGAAACATTAATGTTCATTATCTCCTCGGACGCCCGAAATATTCCTGCTTCACCCTCCGCTTTGCAAGTCTATGGATTGCCCTTTTATACCATTTTGTTGAACTCCTTGCGCAGCCGCTTAATTATGCGTTTTTCCAAACGCGAAATATAAGATTGAGAGATACCGAGCAGATCGGCAACGTCCTTCTGTGTTTTCTCTTCCCCGTCCGCCAGCCCGAATCGCAGCTCCATAATGATGCGTTCACGCTCCGTCAGCTTGTCGAGCGCCTTATGCAGCAGCTTGCGATCGACCTGCTCCTCAATGTTGCGGTAAATCGTATCGTTTTCCGTTCCGAGCACATCCGACAGCAGCAGCTCATTGCCATCCCAATCAATATTCAGCGGCTCGTCAAAAGAGACCTCGGTGCGCGTTTTATTGTTGCGGCGCAAATACATGAGAATTTCATTTTCGATACAGCGCGATGCATAGGTGGCCAGCTTGATTTTTTTCTCAGGATCAAAGGTGTTGACCGCTTTAATTAAGCCAATGGCGCCAATCGACACCAAATCCTCAATGTGAATGCCTGTATTTTCGAATTTGCGGGCAATGTATACGACAAGCCGCAGGTTGCGCTCAATGAGCATCGCCCGGATAGCCGTATCGCCAGAAGGCAGCTTGCCCAGCAAATATTCTTCTTCTTCCCGAGTCAAGGGAGGCGGCAGCGCCTCGCTTCCACCAATATAATAAATCTCTTCGCTTTTTAGTCCGAATAAAAATAAAGTCCGATAATAATATAACTGCAGAACCAATTTCCACTTGACGAGCATCCGGCCTATCCCTCCCCGATAATCGTAGTTTTTTCAGTCTCCTGTTTCACATCCGCTTGCGGGGTCTGCACAAGTGCCGGATGAATGATCGCCTGATACGAGCTGTCTGCTGTCAGCTTGCCGCCATCGAGCCCAATCAACACTTTTTTCGCTACATAGCTGCAGCCATCCCGCTCAATTCGGACAAAATCCGGCTTTAGCGCCAGCATAAATTGCGAGCCGCGGTTGACGCCGCGGTAAGGAATGAGGCGCAATCGATGCTGCCAAATAAACACTTCTTCGCCCATGCCTGCTACCAGACGATCCACCTCGGCCTCGCGAATGCTTTGCAGCCATGAAGGTGGCAATTCATTTTGCCAAAGAGCGGCTTCAACGACCATTACCGGAGTTCGTGACAGCGGATCATAGAGCTGATTGCCCGTATCAATCAATCCGATGCAGCGAAATTCCTGATTTTCAATATGAATAATTACATCGGCAAGATGAGTTTGCACCAACTCCCTTTCACGACGCTGCGTCAACACGGTGCGGTATATATACAGCCCGATACAAAACGCTGCAAATAAATAAATAAGGCTCATTTTCAGTTCAACATGCATGCTTCCATCGACAAAGGCAATCGTTCTCCATACTTCTCCCGAGCCCTGCATCAGCAAATAATAAATGCCGATGATCGCTCCTGCCGCCACAAAATTAACGGCATAAAAGGCTGCCGTCGTGCGAAGAAAATGCTGAATCGACCCATAACCAAAAGCAATCCACAGCATCAGCATCGAGATGCCCAGCTTGACTACTAAGGTAAACAGGACGGATAGCATCGGAAACAGCATAAGCACGACGTAGCTGGCTCCTACACTTGCAGCGGCGAGCACCCGCCATGGCTTGGCACGAATGTTCCTCGCCCATGCTGTCGTCAGCAGCAGCCCACCGTCGACCAGCAGCTCCCGCACAAACATGACATCGACATATACAGCCACAATCGTCACCTTCCCGCGAATTCCGTCCGCCAAGCTTGCTTCATAGCGCCGGTGAGAACGATTGAGACTAGTATATTAAAATCCTATTTCAAAGTCTGTCTAATCATGACGGGGTGAGCCATCTTTTTTTGTCGAGCGAGCAAATAAAAAACGGCAGGACAAGCGGTCGTTTGACAGCGGCAAAAGTGTTTTTGCCTAGCTCCTGCTAGGGCATAAGGTGAAACGGCTGTCGCCGTCCTCTGGCGGCACGGCGCGTTTCAGTCCGAGAAATATAGGAAAGGCTGGAAAATCATATCCTTTCCTATATTTTAGGAAACGCAAAAAAAGCCCGCTCTCCCCCAAAAAAATATGGGGAAAAGCGGACTTTCTTGTAGGCGATAAACCGCCTGCTAGCGATCGCTGCGTGGACGGTTGCGCAAAAAGGCTGGAATCTCAAGCTGATCGCTCGAGGTGCTTGCGCCAAAAGGCTTGACAGACGATGTCGAAGCAGGCGTGGAGGTCGGACTTGCCGGCTGGCGAGTCTCTGATTCTCCTTGCTGCTGCGGCGAGCGTCTAGCAGCCGGAGCACCCTTGTGCTCAAATCCAGTCGCAATGACGGTAACTTTGATTTCATCCTTCAAATTATCGTCAATGATGGCACCAAATATCATATTCACTTCCGGATCGGAGGCGGAAATAACAATTTCAGCTGCTTCATTAACTTCATACAAGCTCAAGTTGCTGCCGCCTGTAATGTTCATAATAACGCCGCGCGCGCCATCAATGGACGTTTCCAGCAGCGGGCTCATAATCGCTTTTTTCGCTGCTTCTGCTGCACGGTTCTCACCGCTGGCTTCGCCGATTCCCATCAGTGCAGAGCCGCGCTCTGTCATAATCGTCTTAACGTCTGCGAAGTCAAGGTTGATAAGACCAGGTACTTGGATCAAATCGGAAATACCTTGCACCGCTTGACGAAGCACGTTATCCGCTTCACGGAACGCTTCCAGCATAGGCGTCTTCTTGTCGACAATCTCGAGTAGACGGTCATTTGGGATAACGATCAGCGTATCTACTTTCTCTTTAAGCGCTTCTATGCCCATTTCCGCTTGTGCGGCACGCTTGCGGCCTTCGAAGGTGAATGGACGGGTTACAACGCCTACTGTCAGCGCTCCGCATTCTCTTGCAATTTCGGCAATAACAGGCGCAGCGCCTGTTCCTGTGCCGCCGCCCATACCAGCGGTAACGAATACCATGTCCGAGCCTTTCAACTGGTTGAGTGCGAGATCACGGGATTCCTCAGCCGCTTTCTTCCCCACTTCCGGGTTAGCGCCCGCGCCAAGTCCGCGTGTCAGCTTATCGCCGATTTGCAGCTTGTGCTCGGATTTCGCCAAATGCAGCGCCTGAGCATCCGTATTGACTGTAATAAAGTCAACACCTTTTACCCCATTTTCAATCATTCGGTTAACCGCATTGCTGCCGCCGCCGCCGACGCCGATTACTTTTATTTGAGCGAGCTGCTCCAATTCCATGTCGAATTCCAACATCATCAATTTCCCCCGATCAAATAAATTCGTTAAACATATTTTTTATCCGTTCGAACATACCGGGTTTGGATGAAGCGGTGGAACCCGTTTTGCGGCTGCTTGCGGCTTTTTTCACTGTGCTGGTTGTTCCGCGCACTCCCATATATTTCGATACGTATTGAATCATTCCCACACCGCTGCTGTAAGCGGGGTCGCGCACGCCGATATAATCCGGAAGTGCCACGCGCACGGTGGATTCAAGCTCTGCTTGAGCAAGCGCCAATGTGCCCGGCATTGTCACTGCTCCTCCAGTCAGCACATAGCTGCTGACCTTGTCATGATAACCAAGACGACGAACCTCTTGCTTGATCAGGCTGAAAATCTCCTGCATCCGAGGCTCGATAATGCTCGCCAAATCGACTTGAGAAAATTCCTTCTCAACATTGCTTCCCATACGGAGAACTTTGAACTTCACATCTTCCGCAGCATCGCCAATGTAGGAACAGCCGTATTTCAGCTTGATTTTCTCCGCTTGATCACTTTGGGTACGCAAGCCGTAAGCGATATCGTTCGTTACGTACTCTCCGCCGATAGGAAGCGTAGAAGTCGCCGCAAGTCCGCCCTGCTCGAAAATCGTAATCGTGCAGGAGCCTGCTCCGATATCCGCTAGTACAGTACCCATCGTTTTCTCGTCTTTCGTCAGCGATATGACGCCGGATGCCAATGACATCAAGATGACGCCGGAAATGCGGAGTCCTGCTTTCTCCACACAGCGCATCAAATTATGTATCGCTGTCTTAGCACCTGTTACAATGGTGGCTTCCACTTCCAGACGCACGCCGATCATCCCCCGAGGATCGGATATGCCTTCCAGTCCGTCTACCAAATATTGCTTCGGCACTAAATTAATAATCTCGCGTTCAGGCGGCAAAGCTACTACTTTCGCAGCTTGCACAACTCTTTCAATATCTTCCTCGCCAATTTCACGGTCCTCATTGGATACGGCAACGACGCCATGATTGGTTTGCAAAGCAATATGGTTGCCTTGAATCCCTACATAGACGTCTGATATTTGAATACCTACCATTCGTTCCGCATGCTCAATTGCATTACGAATCGACTGAACGGTCTGGTCGATATCTACAATAGCTCCTTTGCGAATACCCTCTGAGTCGGCAGATCCAACTCCAATAATATTAATGGCTCCGTTATTCACTTCGCCAATAATAGCACGAACTTTGGATGTACCGATGTCTAAACTGACGATGATGTCGTTGCTGCTCAACCCGCGGCACCTCCGTTTCAACTTATAAATTATACAGCTTGTATCAGTTTAATCACAAAACGCCTTTTTACATATTCAACGCAGTTAATAGTATCCCTCTTTTTAAGGGCACTATTTTTCTAACTCTATATGAATTTTAATTTCATCAAGGTGAAACGGCTGTCGCCATCCTTTGGCGGCGCGGCGCGTTTTCATTCCGAGAAATATAGAGAAAGGATGACGAAATCACATACTTTCCTATATTTCAAGGTGAAACGGCTGTCGCCATCCTTTGGCGGCGCGGCGCGTTTCATTCCGGGAAATATAGAGAAAGGATGGGAAGATCATATCCTTTCCTATATTTTAAAAAATACTCATATGGTGTTTAAGCGCCATGCACGTCGTTTTGCTTTCTTTTTTAAAAGTCCACCTATAAAATTTTATCACTGTTTTCTTAAATTGAGTAGTCTGTTTTTCAACTGCCCTCTTCATTTTCTGGATCTGTCTTAATAAAGGAATCATACGTATCGGCAAGCAGCAGGGTTATTTTTCCAGGCTCCTGCGTTTCAATGACCGCATTCATCGTTTCGATTTTCTCGCTCAGCAATGAAATAGCCGTTACTACCTCGAATTTCGTGCGCGTGTAAATTTTGATGCGGTCAGGATACGCCTTCGATGGATATGGCATAATTTCGGATAAATCAGACAGCTGCTTCGCCGGAATTTTGCCAAGCTGCTCCGCTAGCTCTACGCGATAATCATCCCCCTGCTTCCAGCCAGACAATACAGGCTTATTGACCAATAGCTCCTCATTAGCAGCTGGAAGCTCTGATCCGTTCGCAAGCAATGCTGTCAAATTGCCATCGCTTAACAGCTCAAAGGCGACTACCGGATATTCCTCTACCGTAATCGTTACCTTCCCAGGGAAAGCTTTGTCCACGGTAACGTTGTTAATAGTCGGAATCGCTTTAACCGCTTGCTCAATCGTTGCTGACGTTGTGCCGAAAAAAGCGTCACCCACCGATATGGCAGCAGCCTGTCCAATTTCTGCAGTCGTCGTATAGGCTGTGCCCTCAATACGAATCTCCGAAATTTTGCTAATAGAAGAATTAAAAAATAGCACGGACAGCACAATGACAAACAGCAGCACAAGCACGCTAAGCAGCTTGCGATTGCCTTTTCGTTTGCCAACCGGTTTTTTTAGCACTGGCATCGGCGCGCTCATAACTTGTCCCTTCTTTCCCCAAAAACATCCGGTTCCCAAATAGCAGGAGCCGGGAGTTTCTATTCAGGCGCTTGTTCGCATACACTAGTTATTAGGAACATGAGGAACAGGAGAATTGCGAGAAATCCTTGCTCCCAGTTTGCTTAACATCGTTTCAATGCGATCATAGCCCCGATCAATATGATGAATTTGCTCCACTACCGTCTTTCCTTGCGCAGCGAGGCCAGCGATTACAAGCGCTGCTCCTGCCCGCAAATCCGTTGCTTCCACCGTCGCTCCATAAAGACGCGGAACGCCCCGGATAAAAGCCGCATTCATATCAACCCGTATATCCGCACCCATTCGCGATAGTTCGTCAACATGCCTCAGCCTGCCTTCGAAAATCGTCTCCTTCATAATGCTCGTTCCGTCTGCAAGCGCCAGCAGCACCATCACTTGAGATTGCAGGTCGGTTGGAAAAGCAGGGTATGGAGAAGTAACAATTCGTTCAATGGCTTTGGGGCGGGATGCACAGCTGACTTTTATTATATCATCGTGGATAGTGATTTGAATACCTGACCTGCGAAGCACGTGTATTAAGGAAGACAAGTGGGAGGGGCATGTATTCAGAAGAGTAATTTGACCGCGCGTCGCAGCCGCGGCAACCATTAAGGTGCCGGTTACAATTCGATCAGGAATGACCTTGTACGTACAAGGAGAAAGCGACTTCACGCCATTGATCGTAATCGTATCCGTACCCGCCCCGATCATCTCGGCGCCCATCGCATTGAGAAACCGCTGCAAATCTTGAATTTCCGGCTCGCGAGCAGCATTCGTAATCATCGTTCGCCCTTCAGCAAGCACAGCAGCCATCATAATATTTTCCGTCGCTCCGACACTAGGGAAGCTTAGATGGATATCTGCTCCTTTGAGACGATCTGCCCGGCAAATAATGCGATTGCCCACTTCTTCAATTTCGGCCCCGAGCACCCGAAGTCCCTCCAGATGCAAATCAATTTTGCGCTGCCCAATAGCGCAGCCGCCAGGCTGATACACCTGCACTTCACCAAATCTCGCAAGAAGCGGCCCCATTAGAAAGATGGACGAGCGCATCTGCCCCATTAACTTTTCCGGCACATGGGCTAGGTGCATGCTTTCCGTATTCAGCTGTACCGTATCGCCCTCATGCTCCGCATGGCATCCGAGTTCCCGCAGTATGCTGAGCATGACGTCGATATCCAGCAGCTTCGGCACATGTTCCAGCGTCGTTTCGCCTTCGGTCAACAAGCTGGCTGCCAATATTGGCAAAGCGGCATTTTTCGCTCCTTGGATAACAATGGTTCCTGAGAGTGGTTTCCCGCCTTCAATCACCAATTTGTCCAATGTCTCACCTCCGAATTACCGCTCACCCACCACCAGCACTTCCGGCACCAAGCTGATCCCAAATCGATCTACAATGACGCCTTGAATATGAGCCATGAGGGTAAGCACATCTTCAGCTGTCGCTTGCCCGGTGTTGACGATAAAATTGGCATGCAGCACGGATACTTCAGCCGCACCTACACGGAAGCCTTTAAGCCCCGCCTCCTCGATCAATCTGGCAGCATAATCGCCTGGCGGATTGCGGAAGACGCTGCCCGCACATGCCAGCTGCAGCGGTTGCGTGCGCAGCCGCCTTTCCTTGTAAGAGGCCAGCGTTGCAGCAATTTCCTGACGATCTCCAGGCGTAAGCTCGAAGGTCGCTGAAAGCACGAGCCCTTTGCGCTCATGGAGCACGGAGTGTCGGTAAGAAAATTGCATATCCTCGGGTCCATAGGTTACCAATTCACCATTTTCCAGCACAATTTCAGCTGATTTGAAAATACGCGACACATCCGATCCATGCGCACCGGCATTCATATAGACGGCCCCGCCTACCGTTCCCGGAATGCCCCCGGCAAATTCCAAGCCCGTCAGTCCTTCCTTGCTGGACATCACAGACAGTTTAATGAAGGAATAAGCCGCTCCGGCATGAACGGTGTTCCCGTCGAAGCGCACATAATCCAGTCCACCTCGAGGCTTAATGACAACGCCGCGAATGCCTTTGTCACTCACCAGCATATTGGAGCCGCGTCCCAAATGGGTCCAAGGTATGCCGTTTTCATGAAGCAGCCGGACAGCTGACATTATTTGCTCCTGTCCATCCGGTATAATAAGAATATCGGCAGGACCGCCTATTTTCCAAGTAGTATGATTTTCCAGCCGTTCATTAATGAATACTTTACCAATTTTTGCATTCTCCAACAGCTCAGCTACATGTTCCATGCTGTCTAACCTCCTTCTGCTTCAAGGTGAAGAACAGGCTCACTCGGCGATGGTCACGATTTATAAGAGTATCCTATGCCTCATGCCCGGGTAGTGTTACAAATGCCTATAGCGCCAACTGCAAAGCCCACTTATTGTGCGAAGCAAGCTTCGCTAGCCTAGTTGTTCCTTCACCTTGAATAACGTGAAATATTAAGTAAAATGCCCAGCGATGTGAGCAGAAGCGTAAGCGATGAACCGCCATAGCTGACAAGCGGCAGCGTAATGCCCGTTACAGGCATCATGCCGATAACGACACCGATGTTGATAAGCACCTGAACGCCGATAATGCTCGTGATGCCAACTGCGAGCAAGCTGCCGAACGTATCAGGCGCGTAAATCGCCGTTCGAATGCCGCGCCAAACCACAATCATAAACAGCACAATAAGTGCCGACCCTCCGATGAAGCCAAGCTCCTCTGCAACGATGGAGAAAATAAAGTCCGTTTGCGGCTCCGGCAAATAGCTGAACTTCTGCCTGCTCATGCCTAGACCAAGCCCGACTAGCCCTCCTGGTCCAATCGCATATAGCGATTGAATAATTTGATAGCCTGAGCCAAGCGGATCAGCCCACGGATCAAGGAAGCCCGAGATGCGCTGCAGCCGGTAGGGAGCGGCCAGTATAAGGCCGACAAGCCCTGCCATGCCTGCTAGCGCGAGCAAGCTCAAATGCTTGAGCTGGGCGCCCGCGGTAAAGATCAACAGCAGCGATGCCGCGACCATGACCGCACCGGAGCCCAGATCAGGCTGCAGCATAATAAGGCCGAAGGCGAGCAGCGCCATCCCGAGCGGAGGCAGCAGCCCCTTGACGAACAGAGTAATCGTCTGCTGCTTCTCGGAAAGCCATTTTGCCAAAAATAAAATCATGGCCAGCTTCATGAATTCGGAAGGCTGAATGCCGAACGAGCTAATGCCGAGCCAGCTTCGCGCACCGCCGCGCACGACGCCCACGCCTGGGATCAGTACGATGATAAGCAGAACAAAGCAGATGATCAAGGCGATTTTTGCCCATTTGCGCCATACGAGATAATTCATATTCATCGTGAAGATGAGCGCACAGACGCCGAGACCGGCAAACAGCAGCTGGCGCTTGACGTAATAATAGCGGTCTCCGAATTCATGAAAAGCGAGCACTGCGCTCGCGCTGTATACCATAATGATTCCGATAGCCAGAATGAGCGCAATAGAGACGATCATCCATACGTCCGGGGCAGACCTGGCTTTGGCCATAGCGTACACCTCTTTGCATGTAAAAGTAGGGACAAGCCCCCTACTTACAAGGTATGCGCCGAATCTTTAAAAATGCGCCCGCGCTGCTCATAGGATGTAAACATATCCCAGCTGGCGCAGGCAGGCGACAGCAATACGATGTCGCCCGGCGCTGCCAGCGCGGCTGCCTGCCGCACGGCTTCGCGCAAAGTCGCTTCGGCGCTGTCTTCAGGTTCGACCAAACGAACGCCTGCTAAACCTGCCAGCTCCGCAACATGCCCAAGCTTGCCGCGCGTCTCGCCTAGCGCCACAAGCCCTTTGAGCCGATCGCGGAACAGCGGCAGCAGCTCCATGTAATCCGAGCCGCGATCAAGGCCCCCTGCAATAAGTACGATTGGCGCAGTCAACGATCCCACGGACATCGTAGTCGCCGTCGGATTTGTTGCCTTGGAATCGTTGTAGTATTTGACCCCTTTCACTTCGCCTGCATACTCCAGCCTGTGCTCTACACCTTTAAAGCTCCGCAGCGTCTCGGTAAGCTGCTCCGGCAATGCTCCCGCCGCTAGGCATGCTGCAATGGCCGCAAGCGCGTTTGCCGCATTGTGGCGCCCTGGGAGGCCCAGCTCGCCCACTTCAAGCAGCTTCGTTTCCGTCCCATCCTGCGTGCGCCATACGATATGGCGTACGTCAGCAGCTTCATTTTCAGCGGGAGAAGCGTTTGCAGCGCTCTTAACATATGGAGGCTCAATCGCTATCCCATAGCTTAGCTTCTCATAAAGCGAGAAGGGCAAGATGGTCGCATTCACCTGATCAGCGAGCTGCCGGCAAACCGGATCATCCCAATTCAGCACAGCCGTATCGTCCGCCGTCTGATTGGCAAACAGCTTTGCCTTCGAAAGTATGTAATCTTCCATGCCGCCATGATAATCCAGATGCGTCTCTACTAGATTGAGCAGCAGGGCGACGCGGGGACGGAAACCGTTTGTCCCTTTAAGCTGAAAGCTGCTCAGCTCGGCAACAAGCCAGTTGTCTTCTGTCGCTTCTACCGCTGCTTCGCATAACGGGCGGCCAATATTGCCAGCCACGATGGGATTTTTACCTGCCGCCTCCAGCAGCTCGCCGATCCAGGTTGTCGTTGTCGTTTTGCCATTCGAGCCTGTAATGCCGATAATCGGTGCCGGCGAAAGCCAATAGGCCACTTCCACCTCGGTCACAATTTCAACGCCTGCTGCTTCGGCTTGCACAATGGGCGGAGTAGAATAAGGGATGCCCGGATTTTTCACGAGCAGCGCTGTATCAGCCGAAATGAGGTCGTCTGGATGTGAACCGCAAAGCACAGAAATGCCCAAAGCGATTAGCTCATCCGCTTCGGGACATTGGTCCTGCTCTTTTTTATCGTTTACTATTACCTCCGCCCCATAGGAATGAAACACCTTTGCGACGCTAACCCCGCTTCTTGCCAGGCCAAGCACCACAACGCGGCGGCCCCGGTATGATGCCGGATGATCCATAAATGACAGCTCCTTGTAAAGGCCAGCAGCATGAGCCTCGCAATGCCACGATCCGCATTGGATCGGGGCGTTGCTTGAAGCGCCAGCTGCTATCCTGATAATTTTGAAAAATATAGGAAAGGATATGATTTTTCCATCCTTTCTCTATATTTCTACGCGAAACGGTTGCTTTGCCGCCAGAGGACGGCGAAAGCCGTTTCACCTTGAATTCTAAGAATTTATAAGTTTCATCCTTATATCCGCTTAGAATTCTAAGGCAAAGCTCTTCGCTCGTCCTAGAAGGACGACGAAGTCGTTTTTGCTTGTTTGCAGCAATTTTAAAATACGCGTATCAGCAGCAGCGACAGCAGCGCAAACACGAGGCCAACCGCCCAAAACGTGGATACGACGCGCCACTCGGACCAGCCGGACAATTCAAAATGATGATGAATCGGACTCATTTTGAAAATCCGCTTGCCGCGCAGCTTGAAGGAACCGACCTGCAAAATGACCGACAGCATTTCGAGTACGAAAATACCGCCAATCAAAATGAGCAGCAGCTCCATTTTCGTCAAAATCGCTACGGCCGCAATACCCCCGCCGATGCCAAGCGAGCCGGTATCCCCCATAAATACTTTGGCTGGATAGGCGTTGTAGATCAGGAAGCCGAGTACGGCTCCAATCATCGCGGCCGAGAAAATAGCAGAGCCATAAGCCGATACTTGCAGCGCTACAATGGTAAAGGCGCCAAAGGCAATCGCGCTTGTACCAGCGAGCAGTCCGTCCAGCCCATCGGTGAAATTAACCGAATTGCTGGCAGCGAACAAAATAATGACGACAAACGGGTAATAAAACCATCCCATATCGAAGCTCCAGGACGTGCCGGGAACGATGATTTCTGTGCTATGGTGCATCTGGTACAGCAAAGCGCAGACGATAACCGAGAACAGCAGCTGTCCGAACAGCTTCTGGCGCGCGGTCAGTCCGAGCGAGCGCTTGAAGACGATTTTGATGTAATCGTCGAGAAACCCTACGAGGCCGAAGCCTAGCGAGGCGGTAAGCAGCACCCAGAAATCCGCCGTCTTATCGGCAAAATTCAAAAAGGCTATGAGCAGAGCCAGCATAATAATGATGCCGCCCATCGTTGGCGTGCCGCTTTTTTTCAAATGGCTTTGCGGTCCGTCCGTCCGTATTTGCTGGCCAAACTTCATCCGTTTCAGCAAGGGAATACAAATCGGCCCAAGCAGAGCCGCGAGCAAAAAAGAAACGCCTAGTGTGAATAAAATAATCATCATGTCCATGCTCTCACCCCACCTCTAAAGCTTGGACAATCTGTTCCATACGCATACCGCGCGAGCCTTTGACCAGCACAATATCCGCAGGCTGCAGCTGCTGTTTGAGCCACTCCGCCAGCTTTTCCTTCTCTTCAAAATGAATAATGTCCGCAGCATCAGCCGCAGCGCCGAAGCTGCTCTTCACGCCAAGCGACGTGTGACGCGACAGCTGTCCGCAAGTTAGCACGGCACCCGCTTTCGCCGGCGTAATGAAAGCGCCTGTATCATAGTGAAGCTGCTCCTCATCGGGTCCTAGCTCAAGCATGTCGCCAAGCACGATCCATTTTTTGCGGAAGCCGCTTACGCTCTCCAGCAAATCGATGGCCGCCCTTACCGCAGTCGGATTCGCGTTGTACGCATCATTCAAAATCATGGCGCCATTAAAAGCTTTTACCGGCTGAATCCGCATGCCTGTCAGCTGCAGGCTGGACAATCCCTGGCGAATCCGCTCCCCAGTGATGCCAAAATGATAGCCAATTGCAATAGCTGCCAGCGAATTGCTGACATTATGCTTGCCCGGCACGGGAATGGAATAGATTTCCGCTTCGGGCACTGCTGCATTAGCTTGTGCGCCAGCGCTTCCGTCTTTCAGTTCGAAGGCTGCTGATACCGCGTCTATATCCATATTCGCAGCCGTCCACCGATTTCCGTCCATCAGGCCAAAAGCTTCCAATCTAGCACCAGCAGGAAGAGCCGTATGGCCAAGACCGGAGGCGAGCAGCGGCTCATCTCCGTTATACAGCAGCAGCCCGCCGGGCTGCAAGCCGGACACGATTTCCAGCTTTGCTTTCGCGATGCCTTCGCGCGAGCCTAATTGCAGCATATGCGCATCGCCAATATTCGTAATGATGGCAACATCCGGCTTAGCAATTTGCGTCAGCAGCTCAATTTCGCCAAAGCCGCTCATACCCATCTCCAGTACCGCTACCTCCGTCTGCTCATCCAGCTCCAGCACCATCAGCGGCAGCCCGATATGATTGTTCAGGTTGCCTGCCGTTTTGTGCACGCGAAGCGAGGTGCCGAGTACTGAGGCAACCATATCCTTCGTTGTCGTTTTACCGTTGCTGCCCGTAATGCCCACAACGCGCAGCCCTGAAAGCTCGGTGCGATAAGCACTCGCAAGCGCTTGAAGCGCTGCAAGCGTATCATCGACCTGAAGCAGAGGAGCGTCTGCAAGCTCCGGCGGAACAGCATGGCCGCGCTGCCACAATGCAGCCGCAGCTCCATCCTTAAGCGCTTGGGCCACGTAGTCATGCCCGTCGAATTTATCTCCCACCAGCGGCACGAACAGCTGCCCCGCTGTAATTTTACGAGAATCGGTTCCTGCACCAGTGATGGCAACAGCGGATGCAGCCGGATTCCACTCCGCCTTGCACATGCCGCCTATTTGTTCCAGCGTACGTCTAATCAATGTAATAATCCCCTTATCGCTTCTTTCGCAACTAGTCGGTCATCAAACGGATGCGTAACGCCTCCGATAATTTGATAGGTTTCATGACCTTTCCCCGCAATCAATACTACATCGCCAGGGCTTGCCATTTCAACCGCTTTTTCAATAGCGGCATGACGATCAACGAGCAGCTCATAGCGGCTCTTGTCCACACCATCCTTCAAAAGCCCCGCCTCTACATCCCGCAAAATGAGCTCAGGGTCCTCCGTACGAGGATTATCCGAGGTAATAATTGTATAATCGCTGTATTTGGCAGCAATGGCTCCCATAATCGGACGCTTCGTCCGGTCGCGGTCGCCGCCGCAGCCAAATACGCAAATGATGCGAGGCGGCGCAAGCTCCTTAACCGCGCTCAGCACGTTGTCAAGCCCATCCGGCGTATGGGCATAGTCAACGATAACAGCAAAGTTTTGCCCAACGCTTACCGATTCCACGCGACCAGGCACACCGGCCATTTTTTCCAGGCTTGCCTTGATTTGTTCAAGCGCTATTCCTTCAATTAATGCCGCACTCATAGCTGCAAGCGCATTATACACATTAAACTTGCCGACCATCTTGAGCGTAATATTTGCGCTGCCCGCGAAGGTGTCGACATGGAAAGACGTGCCTTGCGCCGTAATTTGAATATTAGAGGCGCGGACATCCGCGGCATGATCAATTCCATACAAAATCGTATCCGCAGCTGTCATTTTTGCAAACCTCTCCGAAGCTGGATCATCCGCATTGAGCACCGCATAGGAGCGCTCCGCCTCATCACTTGCATATACATTGCCAAGCCGAGAGAAGAACAGCCCCTTCGCTTCAGCATAACGCTCCATCGTGCCATGATAATCCAGATGATCCTGCGTCAGGTTCGTGAAAATCGCCGTGCGGAAGCGGCAGCCCTTCACCCGGCCCTGCTCCAGCGCATGGGAGGAAACTTCCAGCGCGCAATATTGCGTGCCAGCATCACGCATTTCCGCCAAATAACGCTGAAGCTGCAGCGCTTCTGGCGTCGTGCCCGACATCGGCTCGGTTATTCCCGCATAACGCCGCTCCACTGTACCGATAACGCCTGCCGGCTTATGCTGATCATTCAAAATTTGCTCAATTAAATATGTCGTCGTCGTCTTTCCATTCGTGCCGGTAACCCCAATCAAATGCAAGGAGCTGCTCGGCTGCTTGTAAAAATAGTCCGCAAGCACCGCCATCGCATGGCGGCTGCTGCCTACTACGAGCTGCGGCGCCGCAATATGCGGCAGCTCGCGCTCGACTACAAAGGCAGACGCCCCGCGCTCCGCCGCTTGCGGAGCAAAATCATGCCCATCCACCGTATGGCCAGGCAAACAAATAAACAAGCTGCCCGCCTGTGCTGCGCGGGAATCCGTCTCAATAGCTGTAATCTCTATATCACCGCTGCCAATTAGCTTGGAAGTGATTAATCGGCTTGCCAATTCGCTTAATTTCATATGCTTATCTTCTCCTTCCATTACTCGGCAAACATAAAGCCTTGCTGCCAAACCGAGCATGATGTCCTTCATTATTATTTATTATGTCTACCAGTATAGTCAATGCGTATGAGATATATCATCCTCGTCGCCTAAATAGATACGTATCGTAGAACCGCGATCCACCCGCGTACCGGCAGCAGGCGCCTGGCGAATAACCGTCTGCCCCGTCCCTGCCGAGCTGAGGTTGAAGTTCATGTTCAAATCCTCATAAATATCGGACACCGACTTGCCGATCAGATTAGGGACAGCAACAATTGGCGTCTCGCCGTATTTATACACTTTGCCAATCTGCTTCTCCCTTTGCGGCACCTGCAGCACCGTCAAGGCGTCCTCCATCATATTGCGCACGATCGGCGCCGCAACGAGGCCCCCGAACTGTATCCCTTGCGGGTTGTCGACCGCTACGTAAATGACGATTTCCGGATCATCCGCTGGGGCAAAGCCGATAAAGGAAACGATATGCTCGTTTGGCGAATATTTGCCACCCACAACCTTTTGCGCCGTACCGGTCTTGCCGCCTACGCGGTAGCCATCAATAAACGCATTTCGCCCGGTTCCTTTCGCTACGACACTTTCCAGCGCCTCCCGGACCGCCTTCGACGTCTCCTCAGAAATAACCGTTCGCACCGCCTCCGGCTCTACGGTTTCCACCGTCTCCCCGGTGTCCGGATTTATCCAGCCCTTCACCACATGCGGCTTGTACAGCGTACCGCCATTAATAGCAGCTGAGACAGCGGTAATTTGCTGAATGGGCGTAACCGAAACCCCCTGGCCGAAAGCGGTCGTCGCCAGCTCCACCGGCCCGACACGGCTCAGCTTAAACATAATGCCGTTTTCCTCGCCGCCGATATCAATGCCTGTTTTTGTGCCAAAGCCAAAATTTTTAATATATTCGAAGAGCTTATCTTTGCCCAGCCGCTGCCCAAGCGTCACAAAACCCGGGTTGCAGGAGTTCTCAACAACTTCCAGAAAAGTTTGGCTGCCATGGCCGCCCTTCTTCCAGCAGCGAAGCCTTGCGCCTCCAACTTCAATTGCACCCGGATCATAGAAACGCTCATTGTTCAGGTTGACCTTCTTTTCTTCAATAGCTGCGGCGAGCGTAATAATTTTAAACGTCGAACCCGGCTCATAGGTCATCCAAATCGGCAAATTCCGATTATACACCTCGGACGCGACTTCCTTGTACTTATCCGGCTCATAGGTCGGGCGGCTCGCCATCCCTAATATTTCACCATTTTTTGGATTCATCGCAATCGCCATAATCTGGTCGGGCTGGTGCTGCGCCATCGCTTGGTCCAGCTCTCGCTCCATGATGGCTTGAATCTGCTTGTCGATCGTCAGCTGCATCGTCAGCCCTTCCTTCGGCTCCACATACGTATCCGAGGAATTCGGCATCTGCCTGCCGCGCGCATCCGACAGAAAAGAGACATTCCCTTGAATGCCGCTAAGCTCGTCATTATACCTCGCTTCCACACCCGTAAGCCCTTGGTTGTCTATGCCTGTAAAGCCTAGCACATGCGCCGCCAAGCTGCCAAAGGGATAAAAGCGTTTATTGTCTTCGGCAGCTACAATGCCAGCAAGCGAGAGCTCCCGCACCTGCTGCGCCTTCTCCGGCGTCATTTTGCGGCCGCCGGGACGAAGCTGGACGAGCATTGATTTTTTCGTATTGATTTTGCCATACAGCTCATCTGCCGTCATATCCAGCAGCGGCGCGAGCGCATCAGCCGTCGCCCGCTTGTCTTTAATTTGCGCAGGAATCGCCCAAATGGTAGGCGAGGTTACGTTGTAAGCCAGCTTGACGCCATTGCGGTCCCAAATTTCTCCCCGCTTCGCCATATAGGGAATATCCCTGCGCCATGAATTTTCCGCCTTGGCCGCCAGCTCGCTGCCCTTCCAAAGCTGAACATACCCTAGGCGCGCACCTAAAGCGGCAAATGCAATTACCCCAAAAATAAGCACCATAAACAATCGACGGCGCACCGTCACATTTGATACTTTCATCGCTTGCTCCTCCTCCGCCCTTTGCTTAAGGCAGAGCGTACACTGACGCTCATTCCCAGCCTATTCATGGGGCGGAGGAGATAGAACAAGCCTCTGGCGTGTCCTTTATACTACCCTTGCTAGTCCGTGCCAGTCCATACAAAACCTTGCTAGTCATGCTATTGCTCCTGAATTTCTCCTGTATCCTCTACATCATCCTGCATAGAGCTGCCTGAGGCGGCCTCTTCTTCCGTGCCAGCCTCTGCTTCCGCTCCAGCCTCGTTCTGTGCATTTGCCAATGCTTCCTCTGCCGTGACAGCACCCTCTGCGCCAGTTGGCGGCGAAAGCTGTACGCGCAAAATCCGCTTGTCCCCCTGCTTCTCTTCCTTCTGGGAAATGATAAAGCCTTCCCCTTCTGCCAGCAGCTGCACATTCATCAGTGAAGCAACCTCCAGCGCATCACGCAGCGACAGCCCTGTCATGTCGGGAATCGTCAGCTTGTCCTGCTGTTCGGTAACGAGATAAACACGCTGGGTTTGAGCGATATTTTCCCCTGCTGCCGGAACCTGCTTGACTACTGTCGTCCCGGTGCCCACGACCTCAAACATCACATTGCGCGCTTTAAGCTCCTCTTGCGCTTGAGACAAGTTCATTTCGGTGACATCCGGCAGTTGAACGGTTGGCGTCTTTTTATCGGTCGTCGATTCTACTGTCGCGTTATCGGGCATGACCCCCATATGGCGCAATGTTTTGTAGACGATTTCCTTGAAGGCTGGTGCTGCAACCTTGCCCCCGCCCGCGAGCGGATCATTAGGCTCATCGACGACAATATAGACGACGACCTTCGGATTTTCAACTGGCGCGTAGCCGATAAACGAAACGACATATTTATTTTTGGAATATTTCCCATTAATAATTTTTTGTGCCGTACCGGTCTTGCCTGCTACACGGTACCCCTCAATGTAGGCGTTTTTCCCAGTTCCGTTTACTTGGTCGGATACAACCTGCTCCAAATATTCGCCGACCTTTTTCGACGTATCCTCGGAAATTACCTTGCGCACAGCCTTCGGCTCAAACTTCTCGGTCGTATTCGTGTTCGGATTGTAAATTTGCTTAATAATTTGCGGCTGCATCAAATTGCCGCCGTTTGCTACTGCAGCGACTGCAGCGATTTGTTGAATTGGCGTTACGGATACGGGACCTTGTCCAAACGATGCCCGCGCAATATCACTGGGAATGCTCAAATTAATATTGAGAACACCCTTTGATTCATTGCCCAGTTGAATGCCTGTCGGCTGCCCAAAGCCGAAGCGATTAATGTAATCTACCAGCTTCTCGCCGCCGAGCATTTGCCAGCCTAATTTAACGAATGCGACGTTACTGGAATGCTTCAGGCCATCCAAATAAGAGATTTTCCCCCAGCCTATCCGGTTGGAATCCCGCACGGGACTACCTGGCACATTAATGCTGCCGGATTGAAAGGTCGCATTCGGTTCGAACAGCCCTTCTTCGACCGCTGCCGCCAACGTTACAATTTTGAACGTTGAGCCCGGCTCGTACAAGGACTTGATGGCGTGGTTGTATGCATTTTCAAAGTTCGTATCCCAATACGTATTCGGATTAAAGGTCGGATAATTCGCCATGGCGAGAATTTCCATCGTATTGGGGTCAGCCGCAATAGCCGTTATGCTTTTGGGCTGATATTTATTCGCCACTTCCTTGATAGCTTCCTCTACATAATGCTGAATCTCGTTATCGAGAGTCAGCGTAATATCCTGCCCATCAACGACTGGCTCGTAGACAACGTCGCCTTCCGCGAGTTGAACACGCTTGCCATCCTTCTCATACTTGATTTCACCATTCGTGCCCTCGAGCTTATCATTGAAAAAGGATTCAATGCCTGCGAGCGCCTTACCATCCTTGTCCACGTAGCCTATCAGTTGGGATGCCATAGTATTGCGAGGATAATAGCGTTTTTGATCATCATATAAATAAATGCCAACGTCATTTACTTTGTTTTCTTTCTTTAGCTCATCCCGCAGCTCCTTGATTTTATCAGCCACCGATTTGTCGATATTCCAGCCGCCGTCGCGAATTTCGCGCTGCCCGTAATATTCGCCTTTATCGTTCTGTGCGGTAACAATTTTGCGCAGCTCATCCTGCGGCTTGTTCAAAATCGCATTCAGCCCTTCTACGACCTCATCTGCAATGCCCAAACTATCAATCTGCTTCGGACTGACTGCCACATTATAAGCAAGTGCATCCATCGCCAGCACATTGCCATTGCGATCCGTAATGGTCCCCCTGTTCGCGACTAAAGTTTCGGTATCCGCCCAACGTTGTTTTGCCATGTTATACCAAGTGTCTCTATCAACTACCTGCACCCAGAAAATTCTACCAATTAGAATAAGAAAAAGGAGGGTAATTACCCCTCCAAAAAACAATGTGCGCATCCTGATTCGTTTTACCATATGTCCTCCCTACTCACCCATTGCAGTAGCCGATTCCTCTTTACCTGTATTTACGGTTATGCCTGGCTGATAATTGTTGACCATCCCCTGGCTTTCCGCCATTTTCCGAATAAACTCCGGGTCGCTCAGCATTTCAACCTGCTTCTTCAGCTCTTTCAGCTCCACGTTCACCGCTTCATATTCACTAGTGACGTGTTTTATTTCTACGCTCATTTTATAAATTTCGGCATACCTGAAAATAATAACGCCTGCAACAAGCACGCATGCGATTACTGTAAACAAATACAATAGCTTTTCCTGCATCGTTATCGTTTTTCTTTTTACGACCACCCGTTTGTTTTGCTTAATTGCTGGCTTCTGCTCCGGTTTTTTCTTAGGCTGCAGAGCCAAATTTCCATTCGTATAGGCCACTCCAGAACCTCCTCAGGTCTCACAATTTTTCTGCGATTCGCAGCTTGGCCGAACGAGCGCGTGGATTAGTCTCCAGCTCCTGCTCACTCGGAACAATGGGCTTGCGGTTCACTAACCGAAGCTTTCCTGTACCGCCGCACACACATTTAGGGAAATCCGGCGGACAAGTGCACTTTTCTAAAAGGCTCGCAAATAGTTGCTTGCAGATTCGATCCTCCAGGGAATGAAACGTAATGACGGCCGCCCGGCCGCCCGGATTCAGGCAGCGAATTGCCTGCTCCAAAGCTTCTTCCTCCGCGCGCAGCTCATCATTAACGGCAATCCGCAGCGCCTGGAACGTACGCTTTGCAGGATGTCCGCCTGTGCGCCTTGCCGCTGCAGGAATGGACAGCTTAATTAGCTCGACAAGCTCTCCCGTCGTTTCAATCGTCTTGCTTTCCCTTGTCTTGATAATCGTCCTGGCGATGGATCTGGCAAACTTCTCCTCGCCATAATGGGACAGAATGCGCGAAATTTCACGTTCATCCCATGTGTTGACAATTTCATGAGCGGTCATTGCCCCGCCTTGATCCATCCGCATATCAAGCGGCGCGTCATGATTATAGCTAAAGCCACGCTCTGCCTCATCAAGCTGAGGGCTCGATACACCAAGGTCAAACAGGATGCCATCTACCTGAGGTACGCCGTCCACAACTGGCACATCGCAAGTGAGCAGCATTTGTTCCAAATAACGGAAATTGCTTTTTACAAGTGTTACTTTATCCAAATACGGTGCAAGCCTGATCTTTGCGTGGTTCAGCGCAATATCATCCTGATCAAAAGCGATTAACCGTCCTCCCTCGCCCAAACTCGACGCAATGCGTTCACTGTGTCCCGCCCCGCCGAGCGTGCAATCGACGTAAATGCCGTCCGGCTTAATGGCCAGGCCGTCAACCGCTTCCTCCATAAGTACTGTTACATGCTGAAACACGCAATTGCCCTCCCGTTCTTGTTGTCTAGTCTTGGTCGTATTGTTCCATCATTAGCAAGTTTTCGAAATCGCCCGTTTAAAAGTTGAAGTCAAAGTCGACCAGCTTCTCGGCAATTTCATTGAAGGTTTGCTCGGACTCTGCATAATAGCCGTCCCAAACTGCCTTGCTCCATATTTCTACCCTGCTTGAAACCCCCAGAACCATACAATCCTTGTCAATTTTCGCATATTCTCTAAGATGTCCCGGCAAGTTTACCCTTCCCTGTTTATCCAGCTCGCATTCGGTTGCCCCGGAAAAAAAGAACCGGGTGAACGCCCTTGCATCTGCCTTCATGAGCGGAAGCGATTTGAGCTTCTGCTCAAGCACTGTCCATTCGCTCATGGGATAAACAAACAAGCAGTTGTCGAGACCGCGGGTGGCAATAAAGGAAGCGCCTAGTGAATCACGGAATTTGGCTGGTACGATAAGCCGACCTTTGTCATCAACGCTGTGTTGATATTCGCCCATGAACATAAGATCGCCTCCACCCTCTCTCCCTTATTCCCCACTTTGCTCCACTTTCCCCCACATAACATAGTGTAATTCGCCATACAACAATAAAATCCTGCTCATAGGAGCAGGATTTTGTTAAAATGTTTGGCCTTATGAATAAATTTTCATCTTACCTTTCGTTTCCAGCACGGAAAGCGAGCTTAATGTGCGCTATTGCTGCTCAGGCTCTGGCTTTGCAGGCGGTGTTTTGGCGCGGGAGCGACGTACAAACCACCATATGACAAGCCCGATGATTACAGGAATAACGAGTGCGGGAAGCGCTCCTGCGAGGAAGACGAGCAGCCCTTGAAGAACGTTCCATGTTCCTTCGTAGCTTGCTTTGAAGGACGACAGCATTTTGCCGCCTAGCGATTTCTCTTCCTTGTCCGTCTTCACTGACACATCAATCGGCTGATACAGCCTCAGCTCAATCGTTGAGAAAGCTACATTTTTGTCCAAATAGCGCGTGCGTCCTTTGATCTGTTCAATTTCCTCCTGAACCTTTGCAAGCTGCTGCGAAAATTTGACCAAATCATCCGCTTTTTCCGCCTTATCCATGAAAGCAAGCAGCCTTTGCTCCACCACCTGCTTCGCCTTAAGCCTCGCTTCCAGATCGACGTATTCCTCCGTCACATCGGTTCCTTTCAGCTCGCGCTCCAGATGCTTGTTCTCGATTCCCTCCAGCCGCTCCACAAATGGCATAAATCCTTGAGCCGGCACCTTGATCGTATAGTTCGCACCCTTCTCATTGCCATACTGCCCATCCTGAAAAGCAAGGATGTACCCGCCAGCCTGATGGATGGCATTACGCAGCTGCTGGGCCGCCGCCTCATAGTCGGCAACCTCCATCGTCATTGTCGCCGTATAGATCAGCTTTTGGTTAAACGCTTCTCCTCCTATCGTCATGCTGTCGATGGGGCTGTCTGAGGGTGCGGTCGTCAACGCTTTATTGTCTAAAGCAACGCTCGCTTCTGTAGAAGCAGCTGCACCTTCACTCTTGTCTGAACTGGTACTATATTGTTCAAGCTTATCGAAAGAAGTCTGTGCTGCACTCGTTTCCCCCTCAGTTGCATGATCGCTGTTTGCAGACGAGCAGGCCGAAAGCAGCAGCATAAAAGCCAACAAGAACGATGTCGGCAGCAAAATGAGCTTTTTATTTAAGCTTCTTTCTTTGGCTGTTTCTTTGGCTGTTTCTTTCACTTTCATTTTTGTTTTCTCTATTTTTGTCATAAAAATGGCCCCCTTTGCCTTAGTTACCGTCCTAGACGTAAATTTTGACAAAAGGTTGCTCTTTTTGGAAACAAAAACAGCCGCTGCCACCGCATTTAAGCGGCAGAAGCGGCTGTTCCTCTATTTCTCTGTTGCTATGCAACAAGGGGCTGGGCCTAGACGTTCCAGCTGTCCTGATAAGCAATTTGCTCTGCTGTCAGCGTATCGATGCTGATGCCCAGCGATTCCAGCTTGATGCGCGCTACGCTTTCGTCCAGCTCATACGGCAAATTAACCACTTTTTTGCCCAGTGCTTTATACTGCTCATTTACATAGCGGAGCGACAGTGCTTGAAGCGCAAACGTCGTATCCATAATTTCTGCTGGGTGGCCATCGCCTGCTGCCAAGTTGACAAGGCGTCCTTTGGCAATGACATAAATGCTTCTGCCATCTTCCAACTGGTATTCCTCAATATTGTTGCGAACGGTGCGCACATTGGTAGAAAGCGCCTTAAGCTCAGGAATGTTGAACTCCACATCGAAGTGTCCAGCGTTCGCCAAAATCGCGCCGCCTTTCATCACCTTGTAATGCTCGCCGCGAATGTTGTCGCGGTTGCCTGTTACCGTAATGAATACATCGCCCAGCTTGACCGCTTCCATCATCGGCAGCACGGTGAAGCCGTCCATATGCGCTTCCACGGCACGAATCGCGTCCACTTCAGTGACGACTACTTTGGCGCCAAGGCCTTTGGCGCGCATCGCTACGCCTTTGCCGCACCAGCCGTAGCCTACGACTACGACGGTTTTGCCGGCAATAACGAGGTTCGTCGTTTTGTTCAGCGAATCAAATACCGATTGGCCTGTACCATAACGGTTGTCGAACAAATATTTGCAGTAGGCATCATTAACCGCAACCATCGGAAGCTGCAGCGTGCCATCCTTCTCCATCGCTTTCAGACGAATGATGCCCGTCGTCGTTTCTTCCGCGCCGCCACGAAGATTTTCACGCAAATCCGGGCGGTCTTTATGCAGCAGCGTAATCAGCTCGCCGCCGTCGTCAATAATAAGGTCCGGCTTCGATTCGATCGCTTTAATAATGAGCTCATTGTACTCTTCAGGGCTAGGATTATGCTTTGCAAACACGGTAATGCCGTCTTCTACGAGCGCCGCACAAATGTCATCCTGCGTGGACAGCGGGTTGCTGCCCGCAATTGTAACTTCCGCTCCGCCAGCCTTTACCACTTTAGCCAAATAAGCCGTTTTCGCTTCCAAATGCAGCGCAATCGATACTTTCAAGCCTTTAAAAGGCTGTTCCTTCTCAAATTGCTCGCGAATGCTGGAAAGCACAGGCATATGGGCGCTAACCCAATCAATTTTCAAATGTCCTTCCGGAGCAAGCTTAATGTCGCGAATAATGCTTTTGTCAATTGTGCTCATAGGTATATTCATCCTCCAAATTTAAGTTTATAAATAAATGATTTGATGACCGCCCAGCGGGGAAAAAGGAGCTTCCAGCAGCTTGTCGAGCCACGAGGTTCCATAACGGTTCCAATAAGCGATCATATTCAGCACCCGCTCCTGCGGTTTGCCGCTTGGCCACAAGGACAGCGCAATGCGGTCCAACTGGCGAATAGCCGCTTCGTATTGCTTCTCATGGGCATCCTTTGTGCGCGTCTCAAGAAACGTAATTTGCTCGATAATTTTCTGACGATTCGTATCGCCAAGCTTGGCAAGGCCCGGTTGTACCGAAGCAGCCAGGTCAAGCAGCGGCGCATACAAATCCTCAAACGCCTGCTTCGCTGCGGCAAACTTCTCGTCAATGGACAGCTGGTCCTGCTCCGCCAGCCACTGCTGCTTGCGCTCCTCGAAGCGCACCGCCACATCCTCCAGCGTCAGTTCATATTTGCTCATATGCTTGGCCACTGTACCTTCAACAAGCGTATAGGATATACGCGGCAATACAAGTGGCATTTCCATATCCAGCTTGCGGAAAGCTTCTCCAGTAATCGCCCAATAAGCAATTTCCGCACCGCCCAGCACCGTTCCAAGCACCGGGAACAAATAATCCTGCATCAGCGGGCGTGTCAGCACATTGTTGCTGAGCTGCTCCGGCTGCTGCCGCGCCATGTCCAGCAATTGTTCCTTCGTTTGCGAATAATCGCCCTTGCGGCTTTGGAAGCTTCCTGCCTGCTTATAAAGCAGCGTCCGCTCCTGCCCTTTATCTGTTTGGAAAACAAACAGATTGGCACTGCCAGGTGTTACATCAACCTGCAGCGGATAGCCAAGCTCCTTCACCTGGTTGGCCACAGCTGTATACGCCTGCTCCAGCTCATCGTTGTGCGTAATCAGCTTCTCGAACATCGGCGCCTCTAGCTTGCGCAGCTGCGGATCATCGGCGTCCATAATAACTAGGCCTTGCTTGCTCAGCAAGCAGCTGATTACACCGGCAAACATTTCCGATAACGATTGCGCCTGCTCCGTAATTTGCCCCAGCTGCTGAAGAATTTCCGGCTTAAAATCAGAATGAGGCAGCGCCTGCTCCAGCTCAGCCAGCAGCTCAGCCCACGTATTAGCATCAATAGCCGTCCGGCTAACTGATGTTCTTGCCCCTTCCGGACGGGCAGCCGCCAGCTTGCGCAGCCCTTGGTCAGCGGTCAGCACATAGGCATGGTTCGCTTCGTCCCAGTCATGATCCTCTCCAGCAATCCAAAATACGGCAGCGACCTTTCTCCCAAGCAGCTGCTCGGCATGGCGGGCTGCGCCGATAATCGATACGGCTTTATGTATAACGAGAAGAGGTCCAGACCATAGTCCAGCCTGCTGGCCGCCAACGATAACCGGCGCACCTTCCGCAATCGCATCAATGGCAGCTAGCACCTCGGGCGCAGCGTTCCATTTGCTATTGTAATCACGCAGCACAGCAGCGACTGATGCCGCTTCCGCCCTTGCGCCCGCCGATTCTGCAAGCCGCTTGGCACGCAGCTCCCAATCGCCCTTGCGACCCGGATGATAGCCAAACAAGGACTCAACCCTTGAGTCCGTCAGGTTCACATAGGCATCCGTGAGCGGCTGGGTGCTTGGTAATGAATAAGTTTCGGTAGACATAAGCCACCCCTACCTCCTAATTGAAACCATATATTTAAGCTTAAATGCTTATGATTCTGCCTGTAACAGACAAATTGATTGTACACAAGATGTAGGGCGCGCGTCAAAAAGAAAAACAGACCCTTTGCAAAAAGGCCTGCTTTGCAGCAGTTTGCAGTCTGTTACAATCCGCCATTATATCGAAAATATAGATTGCCCGATGGCAATAAACATAAGCAGCAGATAAAGCATGCTCATCGTGAAAAATCCAAGCCGCCATACGGCGCGGAATATTCTTTTCACATTGACGCTGCCGCGTTTGCGGAACTGGGCGTTGCCCAGCAAGCCGCCGCCAATCAGCATAAACAATAAAATGCCATATAAACCAAAAGAATTATTAAACAAGGAATCAAGCAGTACAGCCACGCATCCGATCAGCAGCGCAGTCGTCACATCCATTGCCAGACGAAAAGCTTTTTTGCGGTCTTGTATAATTGCGCCGTAGCCAAAATAAATCAGGAGAAAAGGTATTACCGGAATAACCGCCATATAGGCATAAAAATGCTTGATGCTCTCCCATATTATTCCCATCTGTATCGCCTCCCTATCGCCGATCATCCTGCAAATGCCGTACCATTTCGCTCATGGCATCGTTCAGCGGCGATTCCATGCCAACACGTCTCGCAAGGCTGGAAACGCCGCCATTAATCCATTGCACTTCAGTTGGACGGCCCGCCCGTACATCGCTAAGCATCGATGAAACATTGGCTGAAGTAGCCGCGCAGACAGCAAGCACTCTCTCCCAAGCGCCCTCTTCAAGCTCCGCACCGCCTGCCACTCGTAATATCTTATTTGTTTCCTCATATAAAGCGCGCATGAGCCGCAGCCTTGCCGAATGCTGTGGCAGCTCGCCGTTCGTCACATCAAATATAGCTGTAAGCGGATTAATGATTGCATTAATGAGGAGCTTCTCATAAACTCGATTGTTCATTGTCTTCGACAGCAACACCGTAAATCCTGCCAATTGCAAGGTATTTTGCAACATTAATTGTTGATTTTCATCCTTTTTGCCCGCTGCTTGTCTATTTAATGGCGCTGGGCCAAGCGATAGCTGCCCCCTGCCGGTATGCCGGACCGTTCGTTCATCTTGGCGCAGAGCCCCTTCGGTCGTAACTCCAATAAATAAAGGAAACCCCGGAAGCTCCTGCGCCGCCAGCTCCAGATGTCCGATGCCATTTTGCAAAAAAAGAATAGCAGTAGCTGGGGCCGCGAGCTTCCTTATGGCGCGAAGCAGCTCCCTCGTCAAATCCGCCTGCTTGACGGTGACGAGAATCCAATCTGGCGCTTGCTGCTGCCCCTCGCAGCCAGTCTCTGCTTCTTTTGCTGCCGCACTTAAGCTTCTGCTATGCACCCTTACTATCTTTGCAGGCTGCCGTGATGCTTCCCCAGCTGCGCCCGCTGCGTCAAGCTCCAGCAAGCGAATGCCTTCTTCCGCCAGTAGAACGGACTGATGCTCCGTGCGTGCCCATACTGTAACCTCTGCTTCTGTAGAGGCCAGCTTCGCTGCATGAAGCAGTCCCAGCGCTCCTCCGCCTACTATGGCGATATGCATTCCCTCTACCTCCTGCTTCCATACGCTTTCTTCCATTATACGCATATCCTATAAAGACGCCAACAGCCCGCCGAATCATCCGGCGGGCTGTTATCGATTCTATTCAATTCGTTCCAGGTTGCCATTGGCATCCATCTTGAAGCGCGGCTTCGCTTCCTCATCATTCGTCAGCACGGCAAGCCGTCTGGCGCGGTCCATAATTTGAATCAACGTTTTGTAATCATCATTAACGGTGTGGTAATCGCTTTGAGCGTTGTTCACCTCACGAGACAATCTTTCATTTTCGCTACGCAAACGGCCAAGCTCCTCTTCCTTCTCTCTCAGCTCTTTCTCGAACGACTTGAGCTGACGTCCTACATCGTGGTACGTTGTCTTGATTTGACGCAGGAAACGAATAACCGAATCAATGGAAAGCAATTCCTCCGTTGATTGCGCTTCCGCCTTGAAACCTCTCTCGTCTGTCGCCTCATAAGCAGACAGCGAAGATACTTGCGGGGTTGCCGCTATCGCTTGTTTTTTCAAATAATTGCGTTTCTGCCGCTGTTGCTTGGCAATTTGGATTGCCTCTTCATAACGCTTGCGGACGCAGCTGTTCCAGCGGAATCCACATGCTGCGGACGTGCGGCCAATCCGCTCCCCCACCTCTTCGAAAGCTCCAAGCTGGGTACTGCCTTCTCTAATATGGCGCAGGGTCACTTCGGCGAGAATTAAATCATCGTCTGGACTCCACGCATCTTGTCTGACTGCTGTCATGCAACCAAAACCTCCTAACGTAAAGACGCTTACCTTATATCTATGCCCTTGGTAGAGTTCATAGAATCTATTGGATACTAAATTGTATAACCATTTTTTCAAGCCCTCATACATATTCGGCCTGTTTCTGGTGCAAACTTATGCAGAAAGCAGGCTTTCTTCGCAAAAAATGTTGTCCTTAGCTTATATTTTGAAATAGCAGGTTTACACCTATTTGTACAAACGTTATAATAATCTGTAGAAAATCGTGTCTAAAGCGAAAGGGGGATATACAGATATGGCACGTATGTATCGGGTTTTGGGTTTCTGGACCCTTGTCATTGGCCTTATGGCGTTTGCTGGACATATGACAGAATTTGCATTATTGTTTTTCGCCCAAGCAGTAGCTTTCGTATTTTTAGGCTATTTGAACTTTACAGAAAAAACGTACATCGTTATGTTCTGGGGCTACATGATTATCGCATTTGGAGGCTTTACATATTGGACCGTGTTCCAAATGGGCAATCCTTTTTAAAAATATAAGCATTATAAGTTTCATACTTATTATTAGGCTTATATTTCTCGGAATGAAACGCGCCGCGCTGTCAAAGGACAGCGACAGCCGTTTCACCTTGTGTCCGCTTGAATATCGGAAAAAACGGCGTGATCCTCATGGGTCCGCCGTTTTTTAATGTGCAAAATGGCCCGCATACGCGTAAAATGCCGCGATAATTGCCCTATAGTCCTGTTCATGCTTTTCCAAATGTAAGATATAATAGAATAATTCGCCGCATATAATGACCAAGAAGAGAGGAGGCCGAGAGTGGCATTTCAAAGCTTTCCTACACGGTTCGCGCTGCTTGCGCTGATGGCCAGCATGCTGTCCCTGTGGTGCGTAATGCCTGCATTTGCCGAGCCCGCGACCTCTAATAGCGAGGAAACTCGGCTGCTGCTGGAAAAAAGCCTGTCCGTCGTCGAAATTGATAATGAAATCAAGCGCGTTCAAGTGCAGCAGGTCGACTTGACCAAAGAGACAGCAAGCGCCAAGCAAGCGCTGGAAGAACAGGAGCAACAAATCGCTCACAAGCGCGAGCAAGCCGGTAAAGTACTGCGTGCTTATTATATGGGGGATCGGGATATATGGCTGACTGCGCTGTTATCGTCACGATCATTGTCGGATTTTTTGATGGTTATGGAATATGCCGATTTGATTTTCGCACATGACCGCGATGTGATGAAGCTGTACAAGGAGGAATATGCCCAGCTCGCGAAAGGAATCGAGCAGCTTGGCAAGAAGCAGCAAGAGCTCGCCTCAATCGAGCAGCGGCTGAAAGAACAGCGTGCCCGAGTGCTAACGCTGCAGGAGCAAATAGAAGGCGGACTTGCCGGGCGTTCGGATGCCGACAAGCTGCGGCTTATGATGGTGGAATTGACCAAGTACTGGGAGTCGGTTGGCCTTTATGAAGTCAAGCAGCACTTTAGCGCCTTAGCGAAAGCGATGCAGAAGCTGCCGGAGTGGCTGCAAAACAATAAGCAATATTTGGAAACGAGTGGCCTAACGTATACGATTCGCATTCCCGAGGATGCCCTGAATGCCTTTCTGCGGGAACAAGATGAGCGCTTTAAGCAATTTTCCTTCTCCTTTGAAGATGGCTCCTTGACCGCCTATGGCAAGCGGGATGCGCTGGAGTTAAGCGTGACCGGCCATTATACGGTTGAACAAGAGCCGCGCAATGGCATTATTTTTCATGTAGACGAGCTTCTATTCAATGGTCTATCGTTGCCTGACACGACTAAGCAGGAGCTGGAGAAGCAGTTTGACCTTGGCTTCTATCCCTCCTTGATTATTTCCTTCCTGCAAGCAACTGAAGTGGAAATTAAAGACGGTGAGCTTATCGTCACCTTACAAGTCAAGCTATAGGGATGTCCCTATAGCTTGTACGAATGCTTTCATTGTGATTTCGCCTTCTGCATATTGCCGCCATAGCTGCTGCGCATGCATCCAGCGCTCGTGCCAATCGGGATCAGTCGGCTGAGCGGAAGGCTCGCCGTTCAGCACCTTAAGCCACCACTGCGGCGGACTGCCGGCCCCCGCTGTACCGCTCTCCTGAATATTATCGGACCCTGTATACAAGGAATTTTTGGCTGGCAGCTTCCCCGTTGTCGCATAGCTTTGCTGCTGCCCGGCAATTTCCACCATTTCTTTAATCCACGTAAAAGCTTCTTCCTTCACTTTACTCGTTCCGGCCACGACATAGCTCCTGCTTCCAAGCCATACGTCATGAATCGCGCCTTTATCCAGCAGCAGCTTGCTTTGCTCCTTCGCAGATAGCTTGCTGTAAACGGACCATGGAATGCTGGCAGCGGCAATATGCTGCTCCACCATTTGTGTGCCTGTAGACAAGCTATAGTCTGCCAGAGCTGTTGCTGTAATTCGCCCCGATATCGACTCCAGACGTTTTAGCTGTTCCTGCACAGCCTTGCTGTCAAAATGCAAATATGCCGCTCCAGCTTCTTCTCCCTCTGCTGTCCATTCATCCAGCCACACAAGCAAGGATGCGACATTATGAGGCTCTACATAAAGCGCCTGCCACTCTTGGCCGCCACTTTCCAGCTTATGAAGCAGATTGCCAAAAGCATCCCAATCCGCTGGTGGCTTCGACAAGCCCGCTTCAGCGAGCAAAGCCTTGTTCCATACCGTCACGTAAGGGTCTGCATCAACAGGGATGCCCCACAAATAGCTGTTCCACTTCAGCGGGTCAAGCAGCCTTGCAGGACGCTCAGCCATTGTATCAGAGGTGCTGGGCACATCGACGGGATTGAGCAAGCCGCGCACCGCAAACTCGCGCACCCATTCGCTGTCCATGAGCATAACATCCGGTGCTGCTCCAAGCTCCAGCGCTTTTTTCCACTGGGCATAGCCGTCGCCTTCATCCACTATATTCGTCAGCTTGACCATTGTATTCGCATGCTTCATTTGATAGCTATTTGTCGCTTCCTTAAGCTTAGAAAATTCATTCTCATCCATGGAAACGGTTACATTTAGTATCTGCGATTGATCTGCCTGCTCTTCTCCGCCCGCTGGCTCGGCATTCGTATCTCTATTTAAATTTTCAGCCCGGTTAAGGGTCCTGTCGCTAAAGTTTAATAGAAGAAAAATAATAATGAATAAAGCCAAAACCGCTGTCATTGTAGCATATTTCCTGATCGACACAGCAACCCTTCCCCTCTACTTTCATCTGGGCACATTTTATATCATAGCAATTAATGCAAGTATTGTCCAAATTAGTAGAGAGCGGAGTATTGGTGAAAACGGAGCTGCGCTGCATGAAAGGTTTGGCTTTCGATCGCTATTGCCGATGGATTCTATGGAATTTACGCTAAAGCGTAGAAATCCATCGGCAAATGCGAACGCTCCGCTTCTACAGCTCAAACCTTTCATTCCGCTTTGCCATTTTCACCAAATGGGAAAGCGCAGAGAAAAGGACTGCGCTCATTTCGTCGCAGTCCACTTATATAAACCAATGATTTCATTTTCGCCTTATTTGCAGCGGCTCAATGAAAGAAATTAGAGCATACCTCAGCTTAGAAAGCTGATAGCTAAGAACAAGAGCCAGCGCTTAAAGCAAATCCGCTGCCAGCTGAGCCAGCTTGGAGCGTTCGCCCTTCTCCAGCGTCATATGGCCGCTAATGCCTTCGTTTTTGAAATGCTCTACAATATGCGTTAAGCCATTGCTGGTCGCATCCAAATACGGATGGTCAATTTGCTCTGGGTCGCCCATAAGGACGATTTTGCTGCCTTCGCCTACACGCGATACAATTGTCTTCACCTCATGCTTGGTCAAGTTCTGAGCCTCATCAATGATAATGAATTGGCCCGGAATGGAGCGCCCACGAATGTAGGTCAGCGCTTCTACTTGAATGCTGCCAAGACCCATCAATATTTTCTCAATATCCCCGGATTTTTTCGTATCGAATAAATATTCCAGATTGTCGTAGATCGGCTGCATCCAAGGCCGCAGCTTCTCCTCCTTCTCCCCTGGCAAATACCCGATATCTTTGCCCATTGGAACGACCGGACGGGCAATTAACAGTTTTTTGTATTTATGCTCATCTTCTACCTTGAGCAGGCCCGAAGCCAGAGCAAGCAGTGTTTTGCCTGTGCCAGCTTTACCCGTTAAGGTGACAAGCGGAATTTCATCGTTAAGCAGCAACTCCAGCGCCATGCGCTGCTGCGCGTTGCGGGCCGTAATGCCCCACACCGGATCATTGCTGAGGAACAGCGGCTCCAGCTTAATCCCATCCTGCGACACTTTGAGCAGCGCGGACTTGGAGGTGCCCATTTCATCTCGCAAAATGACAAATTCATTCGGATTCAGCCTGCTGCCAAGCTGCAAATTTTTCACCGTCAAAAACCGGTACGAATAAAACTCGTCGATAATCGAAGGATGAACGAACAACGTCACATATCCGGCGTATACGTCAGAAGGGGCTACAATGCGGTCAGACATGTAATCTTCTGCCATCAGGCCGAGCACATCCGCTTTAATGCGGACAAGCACGTCCTTGCTCACCAGCACGACAGAGCTTATTTCCTGACGATCCAATTGCTCTAAGTGATAGTTCAGAGCAACCGCCAATATTCGGTTGTCATTAGACATCTCGCCAAACATTTCCTGAACCCGCACGAAGCTGCGGTGATTTAATTCTACCTTGAGAACGCCGCCGCCAGGCAGCGGAATACCTTCGTGAAGCCGTCCTTGCTCACGCATTTTATCGAGCGTACGTGAGATAGAGCGGGCGTTGCGGCCAAGCTCGTCTGCCAATCTTTTCTTGGAGTCAATCTCTTCCAATACCACCGCGGGAATGATTACTTCATTATCGCCAAAGGCGAAGATCGCTTGCGGATCATGAAGCAGCACATTTGTATCGAGCACGAATATTTTTTTCATGAAAAACCCTCCCGGCGTGGACATTCAATTGAAAGGCCTATACATAGCCATACTATACTGCGGGTACACTAGGTTCTGAATAACGATCTGCAACAAGAAAGACGAGGTGGCTCACGTGTATAAACGGTTATTGGTTTTGATCGCAATCGCTGTTATTGCGGCTGGTTGCAGCACCGTCAAGCGAAACGAAATGGCATCACCCTCTCCACAGGAAAATCATGCGAATGGCGCTGTAAGGGCGCAGCAGCTTGCGGAAGATTCCGTTAAACCATTGAAAACGAATAAGGAAGTCGCTGATCATCTTGAAAAGCTTGCAAAAGGCGTTCGCGGCGTAAGCAACGCGCATTGCGTCGTGCTTGGTAAAACAGCCGTTGTCGGCATCGATGTCGACAGTAAGCTGGATCGTGCTCGAATTGGTACGATTAAATATTCCGTTGCCGAAGCTTTCCATAAAGATCCTTATGGTATGGATGCTGTCGTAACAGCCGATATGGACGTCTCACAGCGGCTGAAGGAAATGGGAGCCGATATTCGGCGCGGAAAGCCGATTAAGGGCTTCGCTGAAGAAATGGCCGATATTATCAGCCGCATCGTGCCGCAAATCCCACGCAATGTGACGCCTCATCAGCCGGAGCAGCCACAGACGCAGACGCAATCGCACACCCAGTCTCGCATGCAGGAGCAGGAGCATCAGCTCCATGAGAAGCAAATCCAAAAGCACGCAACGCATGTGGACAAGCATTAACCGCTAGCGCAAACGCACAGAAAGCCTGACGACCCTATGATCGTCAGGCTTTCTTATAGGCGTACATACTTGTTCACGAGAAGTACAGATAACCGAAATGACGTTTGGACAAGCTTCTGCCGTCATAGCCACACCAGCAAAACCACGTTTAAAACGAGGCATGCAATCAGCTTCGATGAGTTGCTCGAAATTGGCGGCTAAGAATACGGTCATCAGCATGACCTCCTTCTAACAGGAATAGCATTCGGTATCCTTAGCTCCTATTATAGCCATTATTGAATCCAGCGTCTATGGTTATTCAGCCATTTTTGCCTGAAGTACCGCGCGCGCCTCCTCAAGCGATGTGGAATCGACATATACATATGGGCTCTTCCACGTTCCGTTTAACGCTTGGAACGTAATATCGGAGCTGCCCATACCCAAATATGTACTGAGCATATTTTTAATTTCAGACGGAGGCATATCGAGCGTCAAATTACTGCCGACTGCGCCGATGACCTTATCGTATTTCGTAACGCCCTCAAACGATTTCATTTTATCAAAAATCGCTCCAATGACTTCCATTTCCCGACGATTGCGGTCGAAGTCGCTCGATTCGGCTGTTCCCTGATTCGATTTGCGATAGCGCACATAATCGAGGGCATTTTTCCCATCAAGCACCTGCTGGCCCTTGCTTAAATTAATGTTAGTGCCATCGGCTGTATCCCGGTAACGCATGTCCATCTCCACATTCACCTCAACGCCATCAAGCGCATCAACAACATCGGTGAAGCCTTTAAAGTTAATAATACCGGTATACTTCAAATCAACGCCAAAATATTTGGACAGCATTTCGCGAATTTCCTTTTTTGCTTCCTTCTCTGCCGCTTCTTTGTCCATATTTTTCTCAGAACGGGCATTGTTGAAAAAAGTGCTGTAATTCGCATTCGCCTTCCGCTCGCGATAACCATCTACTTGCAGCACTGAATCCCGTGGAATCGAGATGACGGACGCTGATTTTGAATTTGGATTAAAAATAGCGACCAGCATCACGTCGGTATTTAAACCGCCGCCTTTTTCACGTGAGTCAATACCGAGCAGCACCATGCCTGTAGGCTTTTTCTTAACAGACTCTTCTTCCGGCACGACAATATTGTTCGCCGTTCCAATCGTATCAACCGCATTGGTAGCCACGTAAGCAAGATAACCGACATATAACATAATTAAAATAAGAACGGAAAGCACAGCAAACATAATTTTAATCCAAACGCTGCCTTTTTTCTTTTTCTTCTTTGGCTTCGGAGCTGTTTTCTTGGCCCCGCCCGGCCTGCTTGCAGCCGTTCTAGGGGGTAATCCTTTAGAGCCTTCGCTCATAGCAACCACCTTCAAATCCTTTGGATTTCGTTTCTGTCCTCATTTACGCAAAGAAGCAGCGATACCCACGAATTCTCGCGGATATCGCTGCTGCAGAAGGCAGATCCGATCTTAAGAACACGCTAACGTCTCATATGCCGTTACTTCCGGAGTCTGATTCCTTTACAGCGTGCTTGCCTGCCCGTTTACTTTGCAGCTTGTCATACAGCTGGCGACCGCGAAGCATAAGCATCATTAATACAGCAATTCCCATACATTGAATAATCGGCAGCGAATCCACCTGTAAAATCCAAAGTACGAAAGAACCGAATACGATCAAAATGTAAACCAGTACTTCCTTTAGAATTGGCAGCTTCGCATTATTCGCCCGAAACACGGTATTGAAAATATAGATCGTGAATCCTAATATAAGCAAATAAGAAACGACCCAATGATCACTAAACCATTGCTGCATGCCGTTAAACCTCCAATCAGGCGGCTAGCGCCTTAAACGCCAGCTTGTGATGTTTTGCGTTGTTTTTCTGCACGCTCGCGCTCGCTTTTGTTCAAGATTTTTTTGCGAAGACGAATCGACTTCGGCGTAATTTCGCAATATTCGTCATCGTTCAAATACTCAAGCGCGCTCTCCAGGGAGAACAGACGAGGCGTTTTGAGTTTAACGGTATCGTCTTTACCAGCGGAACGAATATTCGTCAATTGCTTTTCTTTACAAATGTTAACGACGATATCATTGTCACGCGTGTGCTCGCCAACGATCATGCCTTCGTAAATTTCTGTACCTGGCTCCAGGAACTGAATACCACGATCCTCTACGCCCATCATGCCGTAGAAAGTCGTTACGCCGTTCTCAGTAGCGACAAGAACGCCTTGGTGACGTCCACCAACGCCAGAACCAGCAAGCGGACCGTAGCTGTCAAATGCATGGTTCATAATGCCGTAGCCGCGTGTAAGCGTAAGGAAAGAGGTACGGTAGCCGATCAAGCCGCGAGCTGGGATAATGAACTCCAAGCGAACTTGGCCTGTGCCGTTGTTCACCATGTTGACCATTTCAGCTTTACGGGAGCCAAGGCTCTCCATAACAGCGCCCATGCTTTCTTCCGGCACGTCAATGATCAGACCCTCGTAAGGCTCTTGCTTCACGCCGTCAATTTCCTTAACGATTACTTCCGGTTTCGATACTTGCAGCTCAAAGCCTTCACGACGCATGTTCTCAATCAGAATCGTCAAGTGAAGCTCGCCGCGTCCCGATACGATAAAAGCATCCGGGCTATCTGTTTCATCTACGCGCAAAGCAACATCCGTCTCAAGCTCTTTGAACAGACGCTCACGCAGTTTACGGGAAGTAACCCATTTGCCTTCGCGACCAGCAAAAGGACTGTTGTTGACAAGAAACGTCATTTGCAGCGTCGGCTCGTCAATTTTCAGAACCGGCAAAGCTTCCGGATTCGCTGGATCAGCAATCGTTTCACCGATGTTAATATCTTTAATACCTGCAATGGCTACGATATCACCAGCGCCTGCTTCTTCGATTTCAATCCGTTTCAGACCTTGGAAGCCGAACAGCTTCTCGATTCTAGCCTGCTTCTTGCCGCCATCACGCGTCATAACGGCAACGGTCTGACCTTGACGAACGATACCACGGTTTACACGGCCAACCGCAATACGACCCAAGTATTCATTATAGTCAAGCAGCGTCACCAAATATTGCAGCGGCTCCTCTACATTCTCTGTTGGCGAAGGAATATGGTTGATGATCGTTTCATACATCGCTTCCATGTTCTCATCTTGTTTGTCAGGGTCAAGACTCGAAGTGCCCATCAATGCGGAAGCATAAACGACATTAAACTCCAGTTGCTCATCACTTGCACCTAGCTCGATGAACAGGTCAAGCACCTCATCCACAACTTCTGATGGACGAGCATTAGGACGGTCAATTTTGTTCAATACTACGATAGGCTTCAGGTTCGATTCCAATGCTTTGCGCAATACGAATTTCGTTTGCGGCATGCACCCTTCGAAAGCATCAACGACGAGCAATACGCCGTCAACCATTTTCATAATACGTTCAACTTCGCCGCCAAAGTCAGCATGTCCTGGTGTATCAACGATGTTGATCAAATAATCTTTGTACGTAATCGCAGTATTTTTCGCCAAAATGGTAATGCCGCGCTCACGCTCTAGATCGTTGGAATCCATCGCACGCTCCTGAACCGCTTCGTTCTCACGGAAAGTTCCTGATTGCTGAAGCAGTTTGTCAACCAACGTTGTTTTGCCGTGGTCAACGTGCGCGATAATCGCGATGTTCCGAATGTTCTCTCTTGCTTGCATAACTAATAATCCACTCCATTTGTCTAATTTTGTATAATCCTAACCGATTGCTTGCCGTCTACCAGCGGGATCGTTTCCCCATCATCATCCATGCTCCGGCCGCAATCAGGATAATAGCAATCGCATATATCCCCCAGCTCCAAACGAGCGCCAAAATCAGCAGTACAGCCGATGTAACAGCGAGAATGGCGGAGGCGTTAAAAAAAACGCGTTCGCGGGATGCGCCGAACAAGTGGTACTCGTACAGCCCAACCGCTACACCCGTTATAAACAGCGGCCAAACATATTTGAGCGTATCCCATCCGAACATGATACAAAGCATGAACAAAATCGAATAAACGATCAGCATGCCTCCTGGAATAAGCACAACTGCCGGAAACAACCTGCCGAAATACAGCACATGCAGCAGAATTCCCGGAATAAGAACGAGAAGCGGCCAAAAATTGGATCCCAAAAAGCTGAACACACCCAGTTTGCCAAGCAATATTACGATACCAGCCAGCAGCACAATAATTCCAGCGGAATATTTGTTGTTAGGCATCCGCGCTTCCGCTCCTTACAACGCCTTACGCATATCCTGACGAAAGACGACAGTTTTTATCTTTACTAGTTTAAAGGAAGTGAAGTAAAAATACCAGTGCAACAAGGGCAACATGAAAAAAAAATTAGCAAACCGCTTCTTATAGCCGCACGATGCCTGATTCTAGCACGCTTCCTTGCTGCATATCGACAGGGATGAAAGCTTAGGCCAGCGCCGATCGGCGCATCAGGATGCCGATAATAATGACGAACGGGATGCTGAGCAGCGGAATCGCTTCAATTGCCGTTGCTGAACTGCTGAACAGCAGGCGATGCATGCCCGGGTCATGGACAAGCATGCCGCCCGCCGCAAAGCCGAGCAAGCCCGCTCCAATATATATAAGTGAAGGAAATTTCTGCAGCAGCTTCGTCAGCAATTGGCTGCCCCAAATAATCATTGGAATGCTCAGTGCAATGCCGAGCAGCAGCAGCAGCGTCTGCCCTTTCGCCACAGCCGCGATCGCCAGCACATTATCCAGGCTCATTACAAAATCAGCCGTCACAATCGTCCATATCGCAGCAGGCAGCGATGTTGCCCGCTTCACCTTATGAGAGGCCACGCCTCCTCCGCCGGACTCCCCCGCATCGGCCAGCAATTTGACTGCAATATAAAACAGCAGCACGGCGCCAATGGCCTGCAAGAACGGCGTCTGAAGCAAGGAAATCGCCGCCAGCGTCAGCACGCAGCGCAGGACAACAGCAGCCGTTGTCCCCCACCAGATCGCCCGCTTGCGCTGATGCTCCGGCAGATGCTTGCTCGCCATTGCGATTACAATAGCATTATCGCCGCTTAGCAGAAGATTAATCAGAATGATTTGTATAAATATGAAAAAGCTGTCCATAGTACTCGCCCCCTATACTACCACCTGTATGTCCAAGCTGGAGCGAATATGCCGGAAAGCCTAATGCGGGGTACTGCCCTTTCTTCTCTCTTACGAAAAAAAAGGCCGCCCACCATTTCACATGGCAAGTCGGCCTATGTCTTAAAGCGGCTTACAGCAAGCCGTTAATCGTTGATTTTTAGAACCAGCGGTCTTCACCGGCACTTGCTTCCGGCTCAGGATCTTCCGGCGTCAGCAGCAGCACTTCTGTTTGCTGCACAGCCTCATCCAGCAGCTGCTCCAGATTTTTTTGCTGATTCAGGTAGCCTTCCACCTTTTCTACAAACCGCAAATTCGGCTTAATGCTTGGAGATTTCGGCAAAAATAGCGTACAGCAATCCTCATATGGCAAAATCGACGTCGCAAACGTGCCCAAACGCTCCGCCTCATTAATAATTTCCTGTTTATCCATCATAACAAGCGGCTTCAGCAGCGGCAGCACAGTCGCACGCCCAATGACATCCATGCTGACGAGCGTTTGGCTCGCTACCTGGCCCAAGCTTTCGCCCGTCACGATTCCATGAGCTCCGTTCTTCTCGGCAAGGCTCTCCGTAATGCGAAGCATCGCCCGGCGCATTAGCGTAATAATAAGCGGGTCCTGTCCCGACTGGGCAAGCGTCGTCTGAACTTCCGTAAAAGGCACCAGATGCAGCCTCAGCGGAGCGCCGCTGTAATAGGATAACCTTCTCGCAAGCTCGATCACTTTCTCCTTCGCCTTCTCGCTCGTAAACGGGTAGCTGTGGAAATGGACCGCTTCCAGCTCCAGCCCTTTGCGCATCGCCATCCATCCCGCTACTGGACTGTCAATGCCGCCAGATAATAGCAGCATCGCCTTGCCGTTCGTACCGAACGGGAAGCCGCCTGGGCCATCAACGACCTCGTTGAAAATATAAGCCGCTTCCTCCTGAATATCGACCTTCAGCTCCACCTCGGGCCTCCGCACATCAACCTTTAAGTTGTCCATCGCACGCAGTACGTGGGCCCCAACCAAATGATTCATCTCCTGCGACGTATGCGGGAACTTCTTCCATGCGCGCTTTGCATTCACTTTAAAGGTAGCGGGCTCCTGTGGGATAGCCTTCATCAGCGCAAGCGCTGCTGCCCGAATTTCCTCCAGCTCCGGTTGAACGCTTACGACTGGACTAAAGGTCGAAATACCGAAAACGTCCTTGACCTTCTCAGCGATAAGCGAGTAATTTTCCCCGTTTAAATTAATATAAAGCCGCCCGAACATTTTTGAATACGTCAGCGCGGCAAAATCCTTCAATCGCAACTGAAGCTGCTGGAGCATCCGCTTCTCAAACATTCCGCGGTTGCGTCCCTTCATTGCCAGATCGCCGTAGCGAATGATTATTTTATCATACATCACTTTACCTTGCGCTCCTTTCAAGCGGCTTAAGCTTGCTTATTGTAAGGCGCAGCATTTCGCACAGCTGCAAAATATGCTGCTCTGTATGCTCGTCGCCCAGACTAATTCTCACGCCGCTGGCTGCCCGTTCCTGCCCCAGTCCCATTGCAAGCAGCACCCGGCTCGGCTTATTGTCGCGCGAGGAGCAAGCCGACTTCGTAGAAGCGATAATGCCATGCTGCTCCAGCATATGAACGACAACCTCCGGCTTCATGCCCGGATAGGAAAAATGGACAATATGCGGCGCCATGCTCTCCGGCGCCCCGCCATTCAATACCAGCTCCGGCGCAGCCTCAACGAACTCCGTCAATTGCTGGCGCAGACGGTACATCCGCTCGCGCCGCTCCTGCGCCGACTGCATCGCCATGCGCAGCGCCTTGGCCGATGCCACGATGCCGGGCACATTTTGCGTCCCGGCGCGCATGCCCTGCTCCTGCGAGCCGCCTGAAAGCAGCGGCGTTAGGGTTACGCCCTCGCGGACGTACAAATAGCCGATCCCTTTGGGACCGCGCAGCTTATGTGCAGAGCCGCTGAGCAGATCAATACCCCAGCCTCGCACATCAATCGGCAGCTTGCCGATGCTTTGCACCGCGTCCACATGCAATAGCGTGCGCGGATACCCTTGCAGCAGCTTGCCAATGTCTGCGAGCGGCTGCACGCTGCCAACTTCATTATTCACATGCATAATGCTGACGAGAATCGTGTCGTCGCGCAAAGCCATCCGCAGCGCTTCCAGTTCAACCTGCCCCGCCTGGTCAACCGGCAAATAAGTAACCTCGTAGCCTTCCTGCTCCAGCTGCTTGAACGTATCGTAGACGGAGGCATGCTCCATTTGGGTCGTAATTAGATGCTTTCCCCGGCTCTGGTACTGCTTTGCCGCTCCTTTAATCGCGAGATTGTTGCTCTCCGTGCCGCCAGAAGTGAACAGCCATTCCTCAGCCTTCACGGCGAACAGCTCGCCAAGCAGCGAACGCGAGCGGGAAATGAGCTTATCTGCATCTGCACCGGCATGGTGAATCGATGATGGATTCGCATAATGCGCCTTCATCACCTCAGCCAGCGTATCAATAACCTCCTCGTAAGGCGGCGAAGATGCGCAATGATCGAAATATAACATGAGCCAAACGTTCCTTTCCTACTAGAAAAAATAAAAAGATCAGCGACGGCAAGCTAGCTGCCATTCGTGATCTAAAAGAAGTGCTTTTACAGCCTAGAGACTGCGACGAAATAAAGTACCGCTAATTTATTGACAAAAGCGGTTCTTATTTCCTCGCAGCTCCTTAATAACGCGCTGCCTGTACTTTCACAATATAGCGCTGCGTTTCCTCAGGAAGCTTGTCCAAATTCGCCATCAGCTCACTGTCTGTCGTAATACCGAGGCGGTCGATACGGCCCGGACCGGCATTGTACGCGGCTAGAGCTACTTGCTCATTGCCATTGTACTTGCGAAGCAGAAAGGATAAATAACGGGTGCCGCCATCGATATTTTGCTGCGGATTTAACGAATCTGTCACGCCAAGGCCGCGTGCCGTGCCGTCCATCAGCTGCATGAGCCCTTTGGCTCCTGCGCCGGATACGACATCTGGCTGGAAACCGGACTCTGTGCGAATGACGCCGCGAATCAAGGCGGGATCTACGCCATATTGGGCTGCAGCCTGGGCAATCATCGCATCATAGTCGGTGGAGCCAGCTGCAAACGTCTCGCCCTCAGCCTGATAAGCGTTATTCAAGCTGGCAAGCTGCGCCAGCGCTTCGGACGCTTGAGCAGATACATCCGTGCCTTCACTTGAGCCGTTCGAAGCTTCATGCATATATTGGGACAGCAGCATGTCGAACAACGAAGTCACACTTTTGTCCTTATTCGTGCCTAGCGGGTTCGCTACTGTCTTAAAGTCAAGATTAGGAGCAAGCTGCGTCTTGATCATTTGCTTCATAATGCGCGGATCGATACTCATAATTTCCTCCTTGAACCAAATCGCTTGGCTCTGCTGGTCTAAAAAAGCTCTATAATGATGTATCGGTTTTTATTGTACATGTTTTTACCCCTATTCGCCAGCAAATCGTAAAATACACAAGTTTATTCGGTACGAGGAGTAAAAAGCAACATGCAAAAACAACCTCCGAAGCAAGCTTCGGAGGTTGTTCGGTTCTATTTAAACGATTTAAAGCTTATCCGTACTATATTAAAGCTTATTTGAATACTTTAACGCGATCTTCAAGCGGCTGGAATGTTTTTTCGCCTGGCTCTGCTGTCGGCTTGCCGAAAGGCATTTGCGCAATCAGACCCCATGATTCTGGCAGGCCAAATGTCGCTTTTACTTTTTCGTCGATAAGCGGGTTGTAATGCTGCAGGGAAGCGCCGAAGCCTACCTCTTCCAGCAGATTCCATACTACAAATTGCAGCATGCCCGAGGATTGGTGCGACCAAAGCGGGAAGTTGTCGGCATACGAAGGGAATTGCTGCTGCAAGCCTGCAACCACATTGTGATCCTCGAAGAACAAAATCGTGCCGTAGCCATTATTGAAAGAAGCAATTCTGCCTTCTGTCGAAGCGAATTGATCAGCAGGAACGATTGCGCGAAGTGCTTCCAGCACAATGCTCCACAATTTATCATGATTTTCGCCAAGCAGGACAACTGCTCTAGCACTTTGAGAGTTAAAGGATGAAGGTGAATGCTTAACGGCTTCGTTAACCAATTCTACGATTTTCTCATCAGAAACAACGGATTCTTTGCTAATTCCGTAGTAAGTACGTCTGGCTTGCACAGATTCCAAAAAGCTTTGTGACATAATCAAATACCTCCAGTTAAATGGTTTAGTTCAATGCTTGATTAGATGCACACCAAAGTAATATTAATTACTTTACGTAAGTAACAATAATATATTACCCCTCATTTTGTCAAGCTTTTCCGCTGGCTTTTTATCAAAATATGCCTTTCGCACCGCTTTATTCATTCCCCAATTGTTCCTCTTTCATTAGCCGAAATTTACACCTTATCTTTCTTCATATCCGTTTCTGCACCATGCTGCTCCCAAGACTGCTCGCCAAGCTCTCTCACTTTATTCCATTTGCCATTGATCCAAGCGATGAGGAAGGAGATTCCTCCGAGCAATAGCAGCACTAGCACCTTGTACAAGCTTTCCTGGCCGTTCAGGTCGAAGAAAATTGCTTTAATCGCCGTCAGTCCTAGAACCGAAAATCCGAACCAGCGGAACACCGATTGCCCGCGATTAACGCCCCACAATACGAGCAGCAGCGCATATACGCCCCATGAAGCCGACAGACTGAGCTGCACATAGAAGCTTGGAAGATCGTAAAGATGCTCCTGAAACAACCGAATCATTTGGACGGTCAACAATCCGCCGATGATTAGATGCGAGCACAACGCATACATATTCCCCATCACGCGATTGCCCGAATCGCCAAGTGACGCAAATTTCTGCCTCGTCGAATAATAGAAGCCCAATGCCGCAAGCGCAAGCCATGCCATCGCGCCAGAGTTCAGAAACGGAATGAAGACGCCGAACCATTCGCCGCGCGGTGTAAACCATGTGATGACGTACCAATAGCATACCGTTGTAAACCATATAATGAGCGATGCCAGATTCAAAGCTTGCCAGCGGAACCTTTTGCCCACCCAGACAAGCAGCGCGGCCACCGCCGACCATAGAAATACATTGAAGATCGGTTTGACCGCTAGACCGCTGCCGACCTGATTAAGCGCAAGCAGCATCAGCAGCACACCAGCAGAACCATACGTAGCCGAAGCCGGCTCCATGCGCTTCACATGATAGTGGATAAACCAGCTGGCAAGCAGCAGCACAAAGCCGATAAACGCCAGCGGATAAGCATAATGCACTTCACCATGAATGAGCAGCAGCGACCAGAAGCCAAAAATAACGCCATTGGACAGCCCCGCATACATGTTCATCCCGTCAAAGCTTTGTTTATTGGTCCGCGAAGCAAGCAGAAAGCCGATCTGATAAAACAGGAATGCAGCAAGCGCGTAGCGCAGCGGCAAATTCCATACCCCTTCCACCACGGGATCGAAGGTAAAAAAGTAGACGATATACATGATCCAGCTTCCGATAAACGATGTCAGTCTGAGCTCATTCCAGCTCTTCACCGTGCTGAGCCAGAAAAAAGCGGAATTGAGCACGAGCATATACAAAAATAAAGTAAATACTTGATCCGTTTCCGGACGCATCAGCAGCGGCGACAGCAGGCCGCCCGTCAGAGCAATGTTTATGAGCAGACGCGATTCAAAGCGGTAAGCATAAACCGTAAGCGCCGCAGTAACAGCCGTCATGCCCAGCAGCACCGTCATGGAGTCCCACATTTCATAATAGACACCGGCAAAAGCGGCCGTCGTATACAGCAGGCAGGCGCCTAGTCCGATTAATAGCTCGCCGACGAGCGGCCATTTTTCCCGCTTAATCAGCGAAAACCCTGCTGCGGCAAAACCTGCACCGCTCAGCAGTCCCAGCCCGATTTTCATCGCATTCGTTACCCAGCCCTGCTCCACCGTATATTTGAACAAAGTGATGAACGCTGATAGGACGAATAACACGCCGAGCAGCAAAGTCCATTGTTTGCGAATCCATACATTCATTGGTTGTACCTCCGTTTAGCTGCATTTTTATGACTTGGTCTTAGTTCTATTTTAGAAAAATAGGGCAAAAAAAATAGTACCAACTTTACGTGGTACCATTTCCATCCTTATTTTCTTTTTCTAATAGACCAAGTGCTTTCACCTGCTGCGCAGCCTCTTTCGAGCCGCCCAGCTGCAGCTTCTTGAGTATATGGTTAATATGGTTTTTAACCGTTCGAATGGAGACGAACAGCTTATCCGCCATCTGCGACTGCGAATAGCCCTGATCGACCAGTTCCAGCAATTGCAGCTCCGCAGGCGTAATCAGATCGCGCACCTTCTTCACTTCAAAATCCCGCTCCAGCTGCTTCAGCCTGCGGAATTCCTCGCGCATCTGCTCCGCCGCCGCCGCGCTGATCGGGGACTGGCGCTTCGCCGCCGCCGCAATCGCCGCAGGCAGCGCTTCAAAGTCGGATTTGATCTGGTAATCGATCGCTCCCACCTGAAAAGCTTGCAAAATCAGCTCCTTCTCCTCCATCGACGTCAGCATAATGACCCTCGCTCCCGTCGACATCGCCGTTGCCTCCGCCAGCTCAATGCCCGCCGGCTCGTCACCGAGCATAATATCCATGAGTACGACATCTGGAGCCTGGCGCTCTCCAGCAAGCGCTTCCCGCACTTCCTGCGGATTATCCGAGGTGAATACGACTTCAATGTTCGGCTGGGCTGCCAAAAAAGCTTTCAGCCCGCGCAGCCAATCCTTGTCGTCCTCCACGATCCACACTTGTATGTTATCCATCGGCATGTTCCCCTTCTCTCAGCCTTATCTCTATTTATATCTCTGTCTCTTTCTCTGTCTCTTTCTATTTCTGTATCTAATTCTTTTTATTTCTCTTTATCTCTCTGCCGCTTTGTGCTCGTAATTCGGGCTTGCTCCCGCAGTATACTGCGCCTGAATCGCCTTTTTCTTGAATATCATCGATACGAGCGTGCCTGCTCCCAGCTTGCTCTGAATATGCAAAGAGCCGCCATGCTTGCGCATCACATGATACGCATACGGCAGGCCAAGCCCGAAGTTTGTACTGCCCCCGCGTTTGGTCGTATAAAAGGGCTCGAACGCTTTGGCTGTCTGCGTACGATCCATACCCGGCCCCGTATCGCGCACCTCGATCATTATATCCCGTTTCGTCTCTTTCATTATAAAGCTCAGCGTGCCTTTGCCGTCCATTGCTTCAATGGCGTTCGAGATCAAGTTGCCAAGTGCCTCGGTAACTTGCGCACGGTCAATCATACAGCTCCAGCCCTCCGGCAGGCTGCTTGAGAAACGAACGCCTTCAGCGATCAGCTTATACGGCTCAAGCGTCATGAGCAGCAGCTCGCCAAGGTCTTCCCGCGTAGGCTTTAGCGCCAAATCCTCGGTGCCGTGATGGACACGGCCAATCATTTCCTGGATGTGCCGCGTCGTCCGCAGCACGGTCTCTGCATCGGCAAGCAGCTCCTCCTGGTTCGTGGATGCCGCGTATGCGCGCATCTTCTCGCCGAAGAGCCGCATTTTGCCGACGTCATTTTTGATCGCATGATTGAGTATAGCCGTACCTGATGTAACTGCTCGCAGCGTCGAATCCAGACGGCGACGGTCGATAAAAACACGTACCCCCAGAAATCCGTAGGTAAACAGACCTATAACAAATACCAGCGCCCCAATGCCCACAAACCAGGTATTGTACACCCACATCCGCAGGAAACCAAGGCTTGGCAGCACATAATTCATCGTTGCGCTAAACAGTACCGGAGTCAGCACCGACGTGCATACGATCCAGTGGCGTCTCGCTTGAGCCAAATAACCCGGATTTTTCAGTAATACATTCACCGCTCCGACGGCTATATAAGGCACAGCCCACCAGACAACAACTGTAAATGTAATCGGATACGTTTCCGTGTAGCCCGGTGTAAACAGCAGGCAGGCCGCAATCGGAATAAACAGCAGCAGCGGCAACACTCGCTCATAAGGCTGCAATCGGTCGATAGGGCGATAAGCCAGCGCAAACAATAGGAAGGTGTATGGCAAACCGTAGTAGGACAGCAGCGAGCAAAATGCTTGCAGCATATACAGCAGCTGATCTGCCGTTTCGTTCATATAATGTTGGCTCACATAAGGAATAATCCGCTCATCCAGCACGACCGACATCGCCCCGGCTCCGCCCGTAAAAGGTACCCCGCTGAGCCGCCTGCTCACAACCGAGCGTGGGTCGGACAGCATCAAAATAGAAGCAATTCCCCATAAGGCAATTAGGACAAATAGCACGCCGCAGCCCTCTTCTCTCTATATACTCTCTTTTATGCTCTGCTCTAACCATATAGCGGAGCGCGGAAAGCGTCAACCCTCTGAGAGAATATGTGCGGCGAATGGCATAGGACTTCCCGCCTATTCATGAGATTAGGAGTTCAGCTAATGATTGTACATACCTCAAAATGGTTATTTTGCAACGTTGTCCTCATTTATACGTATATGGAAGGCGGCTTATTTATTTTTTTCTAATATAAAGCTGTAATACATAAAGTACCATGCTGTTATAAAAAGATAGGGAGCTGCCTATGCCGGATTTTTTGCTTGTGCTATTTTTGTTCAATTTATCTTTATTTCTGTTGCACGAAATGGATGCGATACGCCATTCTGAATGGAGATTGTTTATCTTTCTTAAGGATATGGAGGATTCGAAAGCCTATAAGGTGTTCACCTTTATTCATCTTCCGATGTACACGATTATACTCGCTCTGCTTTTCAGCGATTATCAGACGGTTACGTTTTGGGTGCTGGATATATTTTTTATCATCCATGCCATTCTACATCTCTTTTTTGAAAAGCATCCCCGCAATGGCTTCAAAAATACGTTCTCGCGAGCCTTGATTTATCCAATGGGGATTATCGCGGCGATTCATTTGTTGTTGATGGTTATTCAGTGAGTGTCGAATACGTCCGGCTATGTCCGGATCCGGAAATCTTGGATATGTACGATATGCAGAATATGCAAGATATGAAGGTGTTCAGCGAGGGTTGAAGTTATTATATTCCGCTTAGGGGAGACCCTGCGAATCGTTTAAGAAAGACCTGACCCCCTATTACTTTTGGCGGTCTGTTTTTTTGTTCAATTGATGTTCGTTAATCACTACTATAACAGGAATATGGACTAAGGATTTGTGATCAGGCCCCAATCGCTCTGTTCCTCATGGCATTAAGCTGTTAATCGAGGCATACCTATTCTAATTTTGTTAGGCTGGGACAGAAGGAGACGATTATGTCTCAGACGGCGCAAATGGTAACTGTTTCCATTTCCTAAGGACTGAGGTTCCGCTATTGTAGCCTTTTATACGATTTCAGCCCGTAAGCGGACAGGAGATCCGCTATTGCCCTCATAATCGCGTCAAAATGGCAATTGGCAAAGCATTAGCGGCTCCTGTGTCCGCCTAATTCTCGATTGACCGTCATCCGGTTAAATAGCGGATTCTGTGTCCGCCAAGTTTCTGAAACTCCCTTATCGTTTGCATACTCTCCCTAGTATAACAAACCGTGTATTAGCTCCACCGACCCAACAAAGTGCCATCATTCAAAACCAGTGTGGCTTATCGCCCAAAAGTAAACCCTCCAGCTAGCTTCTATACACTCATACAGAGTACGACTAAATGTGCAGCTATCGGAGGATACATGATGACGTTTCAATCTACACACTCACATAGAGTGCGACAGCGAAAAATAGATAAATGGGTGCCACAATGGCATTCATTTATCTAAATCAAACGAAAATAATACTATAACGTTCGCAGACAATTCTTGATTTTTAAAGAATTTACTCATTTTATGTATGATTCAACAAATTTCGAGGTGCGAATCTCCCCTAGGCTTCTTATGGGAGCTTCACATTCGCACCACGACCCAACTCTATTCTCTATCTACAAGAATATTACTTCCCCGCCCCTTCGTTATACGCTCTCAGCAGCGTATAACGATTAGGCCGCACCAAATGCGCCTCACTCAAGCTGCGGGCAAGCAGTTCGTCGCTCACACCTAGCTCAGCCGTTGTGGATGGCCCACCCACTTGCTTCAGCCAGCCGCGAATGGTCTCCTCATTCGGAATTTCCGCGATCAGCTGGCTGATGCGTTCCGCATGCTCCGTCCCGCTAATCGCTGGCGCCTGCTCATCCGCCAAGCGATGATACAGCCCCGAAATTTCCGCACATGCGACGCCAACCTTCGCTCCATGCAGCAGCTGGCGGTTGCCAAGGCGAATATATTCCATCTCCCAGTAGTGGGACAAATGATGCTCTGCGCCCGAGGCCGAATGGGATTGCCCGAACAGCAGCATCGCAAGGCCCGATTCGATCAAAGCGCTGATCAGCGCGCGAATGCCCTCTTCGCTGCGTGAGGCAATCAGCTCTACATTTTCCACACACTGCATTAAAGCATCACGCGTAATCGTCGCTACGATATCCGAATAAGCTTCCTCGCCCGCAAGCGAGCCGTAGGACCAATCGAACAGGGACGTATATTTACCAAGCATATCGCCAAAGCCAGCGGCTACCATAGCGACAGGAGCCTGTGTCAGCACATCGAGATCGGCAAAAATCGCGTCCGGGCCAATCGCGGCGATCGTAATCTTTTCACCCCGAATAATAATCGGTGCTCCCTTGGAATTGAAGCCGTCTACGGACGGAGCGGTCGGCACGGATACAAACGGTATGCCCGCCGTAAAAGCAGCATAACGCGTAATATCATGAAGCGTGCCGGAACCAGCCGCAATGACCACTTCCGCAGCGTAATGCTGAATATCAAGCAGCAGCTGCACAATGGATACTTCGTCCGCAATGACATCTCCCTGTTGGTTAGGCTTAATCAGCGTTGCCTTAACCGCAATATCTTTCGCAGCAATTGCCGCTTCCAATTGTTTTCCAGCTATTTCATATGTGATGTTGTCGGACACGATTAAAACTTTGCGATAGCCCTTCTTTACCAAATAAGGTGCGACCTGCTGAGTGGCTCCACGTTCAATAAGCAGCGGTTCAATTACGATGGACTGGACGGAGGAGGCGTCATAGCCTGCGGCAGCCAGCTTGAATTTTTCCATTAGCGTCATGAGTTCGTTGTCCCTTCTATCTTCAAAGTTGTATACGAACATTGTCACGCGCTAATGGCAGGTTTGTCAACCTTTGGCTTGCAGGCTTCGCCGCGCCTTCCTCTAAGCATCCAGCTTTTTGTTCAGCAAGTACAGCATGATGCTCACAAGGATAGCACCGATCACGATTTCAAGCGACATAACGCCCCAGTTTCCAATCGAAATATCGCCTGTTGGAGACACTAAGATAGACAAGCCTTCAGCGGTAGGCTCTGAGACCATCGTGCCGAATAAATTATCGTTAAACAACAATTCCTCCACATAGCTAATGACAAATTGCAGCAGGACGAAGACTGCTATTGCTACCCATGGAAAAAGCTTTTTATTAAAGAGATGCCCTACTGTAATCGAAAAATAGACTGTCAGCATCAAAAATAGGAGCGTCCAAAATATTAAAATAAAAAACAGGACTCCCGTCTCGAAATTAGGCGGACCCAATACATCCAGCAAGGCGCTTGGGGACAGCCATTTAAACAGCCAGACATGAAGCAGCACGATCCCACTCAGCGCAGCCGATAATACGAATTGCAGCAGAAGCGGCGAAGCGATTGTTTTCCACGTGGCCAGCGGCAATAAGCGGCGACCGTACGATTTAAGGTTATGGGAGTACGTCTTTGAGGAAAATATGATCAACATGAAGGCAACGAATAAATAGCCCATGAACATTAATGTAAGCGACAATGCAGGCTGCCAATTACGAGTTGCACTAAAAAAGGAAAGTGCTCCCTGCAAAATAATAAGCGCAGCAGCCGAGCCCATAATTAAATTCGCATTGCGTTTCCAGTCATATTTCAATAAGTTTATCATTCTGAAAATACCTCCCTGAATAGTTCATCTACACTTTTACCATGCTTGGAGCGTATGCTCTCCACATCCTGACGCAGTGAAACTTCACCGTTTTGAATAAAAATGACTTCATCGAAAACCCGTTCAATGTCGGTAATTAAATGCGTCGAGATAAGCACACAGCTGTCTTCATTATAAAATTTAACGATGGCGTCCAAAATTTTGCCCCGCGCGACGGGATCAACACCGCCTATCGGCTCATCGAGCAAATAAAGCTTAGCCTGACGCGACATCGCCAGCGTGAGCTGCAGCCGCTCATTCATCCCTTTGGATAAGGAGCTAATGCGATCATTGCGATCCAGCTTCAAAAAATCGAGCATGCTTCCCGCTTTCTCCTGATCGAAGTCCTTATAAAAGTCACTGAAAAAACGAAGGGCATCCTTCACCCGCATCCACGACTCGGTTACCGGCTGATCCGGCATAAAGGACGTAACCGCCTTCGTCCCGATGCCAATCGGCTCCCCGCAAATTCGAACGCTTCCTGAGGTTGGCTGAATGAGTCCTGCCGCCAGCTTCATGAGTGTACTCTTGCCGCTGCCATTGCTGCCAAGCAGACCAATAATTTTGCCAGCTTCCAGGTTTAAATTAATATTATGCAGCGCTTTTCTCGATCCGTAAGTTTTCGTTACGGCTTGCAGTTCAACTATCTTCTTCATTCGTTTATTCTCCCCCCGCCTATTTCTGATCTTCCTTGCTAACCGCTTCCGTAACAATCGCTACAATGTCATCCTTCTTAAAGCCCAAATCGCGCATCCCCTGAATGAAACGTCCGAGCAAATCAGCCGCCATTTCTTTCTTAATGCTCACAATCGCCGCCTCCTCGCTCGTTACATATCTTCCAAGTCCCCGTCTTGTTTCGACGATGCCTTCACGCTCCAGCTCCTGAAAAGTACGCTGGATCGTATTCGGATTGATTTGCAGCTCCACTGCAAGCTCGCGCACCGAATCGATTTTATCGCCGGGATTAAGCTTCCCGCTAATAATTTGCTGTTTAATGTAGTTCATGATCTGGATGTAGATCGGCTGGTTGTTGTCAAATTCAATCGGCATAAGTCACCTCCGTGTTAATGTGTTAGTGTTATATCTAAATAGTACACTAATATTCTGTTGTTGTAAAGAGTTGGATAAAAAAAAGGCTGCCTCCAATCGCCCACGGGCGCTGAAAGCAGCTATTTCATTGATGCTATTCCATTTTCCAATCCGCTCTAAAGGCTAGCTTACACCTTGAATACAGCCGCTTTTTCACGCAAATTAGTGGAAGAGCCCTGCAGTTTCTCAGCCAGCTCTTGAAGCTGAATCGATACCTCGAATTGATCTTCGGACATACCGCTCATCTGCTCCATTTTGCCATTTACCTCGGAGGAGGTTTGCAGCAGCTTGTCTACTGAGCCAACAATATCGGTAATGCCTTTTGTAATTTCATCAATGCCGACAGAAATTTCGCCCATTTGCTCGGACAATACGCTGCTTTGATTTTCCAGACCATTAAACATTTCGCTAGCCGTCACCGATGCCTGCTTCGTCGTTTCTATCACTTCCGAGAAGCTGCTCAAGCTTTGGCTGCTGTCGGCAAAATCGTTCTGAATAAGCTTAAGCTCCTTCGTAATATCTTTGGAAATGATATCGGTCTGGCTCGACAGCTTGCGAATTTCCTCCGCTACTACAGCAAAGCCTCTGCCATGCTCGCCTGCACGCGCCGATTCAATCGAAGCATTCAGCGACAATAAATTCGTCTGTGTGTTCAAATCCTGAATGCCGCCCAAAAACTTCGTTACATTATTGTAGCGCTCATTGATTCGGTCGAAGGACTCGGTAACTCGGGCAAATTGCTGCACCGTCTGATTCACCATCTGCACAACGCCCTTCATATCGGTGGAGCCTATACGCGATGACTCTCTCATTTCTTTCATGTCGCGATTAATATATTCGGTTGAAGCCGCAATTTGCTGCGAGCTTGCCGATATTTGCTCCGTTACGGCCGAGATCGAAGTTGCATCATCATACTGGGTCATCAAAATCGTTTTGCCGTTGCCAATCTCTTCCTTCACCTGCTCGGAAGCGTTCTGATTGCGAACAATCATATCGCCCATATTGCGCGAGGCTTGCAGAACAACCGTGCTTACATCCATAGTCGAACGAAGGGTGTCACGAAGCTCACTTCCCATTTGCGCCAGCGAGCGGTCAATTTGACCAAATTCATCTTGGCGATCCAGCTTCTCATCATAGGTGAAATCGTTATTTTGATAAGCGGTAATACGCTTCATTAAACCAACGATGCCTTTTTTTACATTCCGGCTTAACGAATACGACATGAGGAACGGCAGTACTGCCAGCAAAACAATATTGATGATAATAATCGTATTGGCAGCTGCAATACTTTTATTTAATGTCTCCTGTGTAGCGACCGTATCCACTTCGAGCCAATTTTCTACCGTTTCATTCGCAAAGCTGAGAACAATCGTATATGTACTGACAAGCTGTTTGACCTTGGCGGAGCGGTCTTCAATGGTTAGCAGGCTGTGATTGCCGTTTTCTTTATTAAGCTGCTCCAGTGCAAGGCCAAACACATTGCCTTGGTTCGAATAGGCGGTGCCGTTATCCCCGTGAGGATATTTTTCATCCAGGTACGCTAGTGTAACCTTCAATTTTTCTACCCGCTCGGGCATCGACTTAAGTGCCAAGTTGATTCCATCGTCGCCGGTGCTGCCGTTTTCTACGGCATCAATCATCGAAAGCAGCGTGCGCAGCATCGAATCCGATATCCCTTGATATTCTTTTTTGGCCTCCTGAAGCTCATTTGAAGCTTTCACTGCACTTCTAACCGAAGCATTTTGCATAAAAATCCACCCGCCAGCGACGACGTTGAACAAGGTGATTAATGAAGTGATAAACAACAGCTTCGTTGTAACCTTTTGTTTCTTCAAGAAATCAGAAATCCTTGATGTCCATTTTAACCATTTTGCCTCTCTCAATCGGTTAATCATCATTTTCTCTCCATCTCTCCTATTACACTGAAAAAACAAAAGCTATCCAATCACCGCGACGAATTGAACAGCTGAATCAGCCTATAGTCCTGTACCGGTGGTTTGGCTGCCATAGTTCAATACCTTAGGCCCATAACTTTGCGCCCCTATCTTTCAATAAGTTTGCCTTTTTCAGTATGTAATTTTCTATTTATTTCGACACTTTTAAAGTATAATTTAGGAAAACCTTTTTGTAAATTATAAAAAGCGAGATTATCTGACATGATACTTTGAAACTAGTGCCTAACAACGTTATAATATTAGCGAATGCTAGCTATTAATGAGATTTTAGGGGGGACAAGATGGATTTTCGACTAGATTTAATTGAGGATAAAATCGAATTTTTTGAGGCTTTTGACTTACGTACGCTCGAAAAGCACATTGACCAGCAAATTGAAGCGAATAAAGCACTGCTATTACAAGTTCATGCGATTAGTCATCATGCGGTGTTTCATCCCGATCGCGGGAAAATGCTGTACAGCGCAGTCGTTCATTTTAAAGTTAAAAAATAGGCCAATTCGGGCATTTGAACGCTGCCCGAATTTTTTTCAAAAAAATTTAAAAAAGGTATTGCATCCTCCTAAAGTTCTGTGGCATAATACATCTTGTGTCCGATACATAACCGCGCCGTTGTAGCTCAATTGGTAGAGCAACTGACTTGTAATCAGTAGGTTGGGGGTTCAAGTCCTCTCGACGGCACCATTTTTTTCCCGGGACGTAGCTCAGCTTGGTAGAGCACCTGGTTTGGGACCAGGGGGTCGCATGTTCAAATCGTGTCGTCCCGATATTTTATAAGTTGTTTCAAGCAGGCCCTCTAACTTAGAAGGGTTTTTTATTTTTTTCATTAAAAATAAACCGCGCTTAGCTGGAAGTTTTGCTGCCCCCGCTAAGCGCGGCTTTTCTTTTGCCCCAATAGATTCATTAATGATGCTGCCGAATCATCGCCTCTGCGGTGAGCAGCCCTGACATGGCAACCATCGGCGTTCCCCCGCCGGGATGGGTCGTTCCGCCCGCAAACCATAGTCCGCGCAAATCCGCACGATTGGACGGCCGCAAAAACGTCTGCTTTGCTGAATTCGAGGAAATGCCATAGATGGCGCCGCGAAATGCCGACGTATCCCGCTCCAAATCCTCCGGTGTATACAAAGCAAGCTGCTCTGCTTCCCGATCCAGTCCCTCCAAGCCAGCCAGCTGCTTCATCAGACGGCCCTGATAGCGCTCCGCCTCCCGCTCCCAGCTCCAAGCGTCCGACGTATACGGGGCATTCGCCAAAATAAACAGGTTGCTGCCTCCTTCCGGCGCCAGTTCCTGTTCCATATAGGCGGAACAGCATACATAAATCGCAGGATCGGCAGGAGCCTCGCGGCGCGCGAAAATCGCCGAAAATTCCTCCCCATACCTTTCCGGATAAAATACAGTATGATGCAGCAGCTTATCGTAACGTCTGCGTATGCCTGCAAGAGTGACAAAGCCGGACAGAGAAGGCTCGTAAGTTGAAATATGGCGATTCGTCATGGCAGGCCGCAGCTGCTCGCCGAGCAAATCGCGGCATACGGACAGCACATCTCCGTTCGCGAGCACCAGATCGGCTGGCACAAAACCGCATTCCGTCTCTACTCCGCTTACGCCGCCGCCTTTTGCAGCAATGCACTGCACACGCACCGAGGTGCGTATTTCCGCCCCCATTTCCTCCGCAAGCTGGCGCAGACCTTCAACGATGCTGTAGGTGCCGCCTCGAACACCAAAAACGCCAAGCTCTGTCTCGACATGCGGCAGCATCGCGAAGATTGCTGGCGCCCGATCAGGAGCTGATCCGACATAGGTCGCATAACGTCCAAACAAGGCCAGTGTGTTGGGATGGCGAAAATAGCGGCGCAGCAGCATAGCGGCAGCAAGTCCTCCCGGTCCGGCGCCTACAACAGCAACATGCCTGGTCTTCATTTATAGTCTCTTCCTTCCCATGCTAGAATCAGCTTTCTATAAATGCCCGTCATAGACGGCTCGATCCGCAAATTCGCCTGAGCCGCAGCCGGTTATATCGCAAAATCGCTATAAACGGCAAATTGGCCGCCAGCGCGTAGCCTACCATTAAATAGCCATACAAAGGCTCGTTCCAGATGAAAAATAACGGCGCGGGCACGATGGACAGCCAGTGCGTCCATTCGCCTCTGAGCGTTTCCCCCATGTACTCCTGGTAATAGGCTTGGCCGCGCTTAGCAAGCCTTTTCTTCTGGAATCCCCTGCGGAACAAAAAGCTGCCATCCGGCACGCTGTCCTTCCAGGAGCGGATGAACAGCACCTGCTCGTAGAAACGCTCCTCGCCGCTTTTATCAGGCTGCTTCGGCTCTGCTCCTCTGCCGAAGTGCCGCTTCTCCTTGCTGCGCTCCGCTTTGCGCACTGTCCCGCCTGCTCCTGCTCCTGCTTCTGGTCTTGCAAACCAGCGCTGTGGCAAGCTCGTATGAAAATAGGAGACGCCGAGATGGACGAGCAGCCATCCGCCAATATTCAGAGCGAGCACAGCCAGCGACGGCAATGCCTGCGCGCTCATAGCTTGCCTCGTTCCCGGCTGCCCATTGAAACGACTCGCCCTTTCCAAGAAACCTTCCTCCTAATGAAGGTCGAGAACAGCGAATAAGCGAAAAATAACAGAAACAAACTGAGCGGCAATGGGTACAGCAGTGCTGTCCAGCCCTTAAAACTCCCGGTTTTGCGCAGCCATAGCCCGAGCTGCAAGCTGTATGCCGCATAGCAGGCGACGCCTGTTCCCAGCAGCCAATAATCCGCCTCGACCTGCCCCCCAATTGAAGCAAGCATAAGGGTCACAGCCGATACGGCTCCGGCCAGCCACAGCGATACAGCGCAGGCTACGAAGGGCGCGTTCGATGCAGCGCCTGCTGCGAAGCTTTTGCTCCAGCCGCGGAACATGCTGTTCAGGCCGTCCGGGTACATTCTAAAGGAAATTTTTTCGCAGCCCATAAAATTGGACACCGGCATTTGATCAGAGCTAAAGGCTCGCCCCAGCTCGAAATGCTCCAATACTTTGCCCCGTACTGCCTCATGCCCGCCGATGCGGAAATAGTCATCCCGGCGGCATATGAGGCAAGGCCCAAACGCTCCCGCCCGGCTGTCGCCGTCGCCAACCGAAGCGATGACAATCAGATTGAAGAAAGCAGACAGCTGCTCATAAGCACGCTCCATTCGGTGGTAAGGCTGCACCGATACGAGTCCGCCAGCCTCCTTCTGGCTGGCGGCCAGCAGTTGTAAAGCATCCTTTTCCAGTTCCACATCCGCATCCAGAAAAACAAGCAGCTCGCCTTGCGCTGTTTTGGCTCCCGTCCAGCAAGCCCAGCTTTTGCCGATCCAGCCGTCTGGCATCTCCTCCGCCCGAATGACAAGGGCGCCATTCGCGGCAGCAAGGCTTGCCGTTGCATCCTCCGAGCCGTCATCGACAACGATTACTTCTACATGACTTAGCTTCTGCCGCTGCAAGGCGTGCAGCAGCTTGCCGATATTAGCCGCTTCATTGCGTGCCGGAATGATGACAGAAATGGAGATCGGAACAGCGCTATTTTTCATGCCTGCTCCGTTCGCATCATCTGCCCCATTCCATTCATCTCCCTCATGAATGTCCCAATCCGGCAGCCGGCTTACCCGATTTTGCAGCAGCAGGCCGCACAGCCAGCCGAAAACAGCCCAAATGATCGAGAAACTCATCGCTTCCCCCTCCTTCTCCCGTACATATAGCCAATTGCCTGCTTTAGGCCGCTAAATGCCTGCTCCCGGTAAGGAAACCAATTGATTTGCGAGCTTCTGCGCCCAGCATTGACCATGACCGACTTTGAGCGGCAAAAGGCAAGCAGCCCTTCTTCGCCATGCGTACGGCCGAAGCCGCTCGCCTTCACCCCGCCAAAGGGCAAATGCATGTTGCCAATATGCCTTACAACGTCATTAATCGAGCAGCTTCCCGTCTCCAGCCGGGCTGCGAGCGCTAGCCCTTTTTTTCGATTAGCCGTAAAAATGCTTGCGCTAAGCCCATAAGGCGAAGCATTTGCCAGCCGGATTACTTCCTCCTCTGACTGAAAGGCCATAATCGGCAGCAGCGGGCCGAAAATTTCCTCCTGCATAAGCTGCATCTCCTCCGTCACTCCGGTGAGTACGGTCGGCGGAAACAGCGGCGGCTCCGCTCCGGGCGGCAGCCCTCCTGCCGCAATGCTGGCGCCTTTGGCTACAGCATCGTCCAGCAGCCGTTTCACTTTATGCCAGCCTTCTTCCGTGGCTAATGCTCCAATCTCGGACCAAGAACCGCCTTCGGCTTGCCTTAGCTCCCGCGTATAAGCGACGACCGCGGCCAGAAAGGCTGCATAAATGCTTTCATGAACGTAAACCCGTTCCACGCTAATACATACCTGCCCGCTGTGCAAAAAAGCACCCCATACCGCTGCGCGAGCGGCTCTCTCTATGTGGGCATCGGCACATACGATCATCGGGTCCTTGCCGCCAAGCTCCAGCACGCAAGGAATGAGCTGCGCCCCTGCTCGCGCCAGCACACTGCGCCCAGCCGCTTCGCTTCCGGTAAACCATAGCTTGTCAGGCCGTGCATCAATTAAGCGCTCCGCTTCCGCCTTCCCGCCTTCAACCAATTGAAGGACACCTGGCGGAAATGCAGCTTCCTCGATTAGCGCAGCAATGCGCTTGCTTAGCAGCGGCAGCTTCTCCGATGGCTTGAGCAGCACCGTATTCCCTACAGCAGCTGCCGCGAGTGCCGGAATGAGCGTCAATTGAAGCGGGAAATTCCACGGGGCAATGATAGCCGCCACGCCGCAAGGCTCATATGTAATGTGCGAGGAGGAGCCTGCGAGCCACAGCGGGGTGCGAACGCGGCGGGAACGCAGCAGCTTGGTCGTATTTTTTTCATAATAAGAAATAGCTTGAATGACCGTCAGCAAATCCGTCGTCAGCGCATCCATCGGGGTCTTGCCTGCCTCCTGGCCAAGCAGCGCAATCCACTCGTCCAAATCGCGAACGAGCAGCTGCCGCACCGAGCGGATATGCTGAATTCTATCCCGCACAGGAAGCGCCCTCCAGCTCGGAGCTGCTGCGCGGGCAGCAAACATTTCTTGCATCATTTAATCCCCCCAGCAAGGGCCGCCTTTATACGATTGGCAAAATGATCCTAGCAGGTTTTAATTCGCCAATAATGGGCAACACCTTAAATACAGGACCTACAGGAATGTAACTGCTAGATTTGAAGCTAGCTAACTATTAATTAACCCTAAGGTATATTATAAAACATCTTTTTCGTTTATATAACCAAGTTTTTAAAAATATCCATTTGGCTTTAGTAAACAGGGAGGCGGAAACGAGCGATGAGTAAAAAAATCGTAGTAATTGGCGGAGGCTTGGGCGGCCTATCCGCTGCCATCAGGCTAACGGTTGACGGCAATCATGTCACCGTCCTGGAACAGCAGGAACGTGCAGGCGGCAAGCTGAATATCCGCTCGGGCAAAGGTTTTTCCTTTGATACGGGCCCGTCGATTTTGACGATGCCCTGGGTGCTGGAGCAGCTGTTTGCTAGTGCGGGCAGACGTCTGGAGGACTATATGACGCTGGAACGGGTGGAGCCGCAGTGGCGGACTTTTTTCGAGGATGGATCGCAGCTTGACGTGACTGGCGATCTGCCAATGATGCTGGAGCAGCTTAGCAGCGTAGCGCGAGAGGATGCCAAGGGCTTTCTGGCCTATTTGCAATACTGCCAGCAAATGTATGAGCTCAGCATGAAGAGCGTCTATGGAAAAAGCCTCAGCGGCCTGCAGGACTTGCGGGGGCAGCATAGCATGAAGGAACTGCTGGCGATGGACCCGCTTCGCACGATGCATCAGAGCACGAGCCGCTTTTTCAAAGACAAGCGCTTGCGCCAGCTGTTTGATTTTTTCATTATGTATATTGGTTCATCGCCTTATGCAGCCCCAGCCGTGCTTTCTCAGCTCATCCATGTGCAGCTTGGACTCGGCATTTATTACGTCAAGGGCGGCATGTATAATATTGCGCTGGGCATGCTGAAGCTGCTGGGCGAGCTTAGCGTGGAGGTGCGGACGAATGCGCCTGTCGCAGCAATCAATACGCTGGGCAAGGCAGCAACGGGCGTTACACTTGCAGATGGCACGGTGCTTGCCGCCGATCTCGTCGTCTCCAATTTGGAGGCGATTCCGACCCATCGCAAGCTGCTCGGCCACCATCCGGGAGCTGCCGCAGCGACAGGCGGCATGAGAAAATATGCTCCAACCGTATCCGGCCTCGTGCTGCTGCTTGGCATCGATAAAACCTATGACCAGCTGCGCCATCACAACTTCCTGTTCTCGCGCAATCCAGAGCGGGAGTTCCAGGATGTGTTCGTCTCCGGCATCCCTTCGCCTGATCCGACCGTCTATATTGGGGTGTCCAGCATTTCCGACTCGACACAGGCGCCTGAGGGACAGCAAAATTTATTCGTGCTCACCCATGTTCCCCCGCTTAAGCCAGGCGAGGATTGGGAGATTTACAAAGAGACGTACCGCGAGCTTGTGCTGGATAAGCTGGAGCGAATGGGACTGGATGACCTGCGCTCGCACATTACGTTCGAATACAACTTTACGCCTAATGATTTGGAGCAGCTTTATGGCGCCAACGGTGGTTCAATCTACGGCGTTGTCACCGACCGTAAGCTGAACGGCGGCTTCAAAATTCCGAGCAAAAGCGAGCTGCTGGACAATTTGTATTTCGTCGGCGGCTCCACTCATCCCGGCGGCGGTGTGCCGATGGTTACGCTGTCGGGCCAGCTTACAGCTGACCTTATTAAAGAGCGGGCGGATAGCCGCTCTGGGGGCAGGACAACAGCTGGGTAGCCATTTTAAAATGACCGCTGTAAAATGGGAAAGAAGGTATCTCCCCCTAGCGCAAGCTTTAAAATGTACCCTATAAGATGGACACTTTAAAAAGGTCATCTTGTAGGGTCTTTTTTGTGTACAATAAATAAAAAACGAGCGGTGGTCGAAGCGGATGTCTAAAAAATGCT